>JBKBUQ010000249.1:0-3290 GCA_046289975.1 Flavobacteriales bacterium
CTCCGTGTATTGAGCATGTACTCTGACGTTAACAAGCGTGAGCAGGAAATCCGTAACATGGCAAAAACATTCCAAGAATTAGAGAAAAAAGTACTTCCAAAACTTCGTCGCTCTGCTGTAACATTGAACTACGATCTTACAGGTAAAACCGACCAGGAACTTACTGAGTGGAGCAAGTCTAAGCCTGATTCACTTACTATCGAAGAACTTCTTTTTTCTGCTACATTAAGCAACGATCTTAATGAGAAGCTCCGCATCTACAACGAAGTTTCACGTATCTATCCTAACGACTGGAGAGGTTTCAACAACGCAGGTGCAATCCTCTTTATGCAAGGAAAACTAAACGATGCCAACAGTCTGTTCGATAAGGCTGCAGGTCTTGCTTCAAGCGAAGGAATTATCAAGAACAACCTCGCTGCTTGTGCACGTCAGAAAGGTGACCGTGCTAAAGCGGAGAAACTTCTTGGCGACGCTTCCGGTGCAGGTGACGAAGTGTCTTACAACATGGGTCTTCTGAACATCCAAAAAGGTAAGTACGGAGAAGCTGTTAGCCAAATGAGCAAATTCAAGACCTTTAACCTGGCTCTTGCACAATTGTTGAATGGTAACGGTTCTGAAGCCACTTCAACTCTTGATGGTTCACAAGAAAAAGATGCTGCACTTTCATTCTACTTGCGCGCAATCATTGCTGCTCGTGCGAACAAGATTGAAGAAGTGAAAAGCAACCTTACATCTGCTATTCAAAAGGACAACGCGCTTAAGGCTAAGGCCGCTAAAGACCGCGAATTCCTCAAGTTTGCTTCTGATGCCTCTTTCCAGGCTATCGTGAAGTAAGCATAACGATGCTTTTAAATAAAAAAGCCCCGCATGTGCGGGGCTTTTTTATGTTTTAATGTGAAGGGATGTATTTCTGCAGGATCCGATTTTCGGTTTAGGATTATTGAAAAATATCATTGAAGGTGCCGAAGAATAAAGGTGCTGTAGATTTGATAATAGTATCCGATTTAAAAGTCTTCGCCGAATCAACAGGGTCCCAGTTATGAGTAATATCAGTGAAGTTGAGGTAATGATCGGCATCGAAACTGCAACATTCTTCTGAGTGGAAACCTTCATCCAGACCCGGATTTTGAAAACCGACCTTGTAGTCCAGCAGTTTTCCTTTTTGGTAGGTGATGAACAGCGGCCCAAGTTTATCGGCCTTCAGCAGAACGATCAGCATCATAAAATCATCGTTTTCATGGATGCTTCCCCATGCATAACCGCCGTTTTGAAACAGGATATCCGGAACCAGCTGAACAATGGCTGAGTCGCCCGCTACAATCTCTTTCAGGCTGCCTGGAGAATAAGTGCTGTCGGAACAGAAAAAGGTATTTTCCGGCTGTGTTTCGGGGAACTGAGCTGCGAATTCCTCAAAGCTCATCACTTTCTTTTGGGTTTCGTTGTTGGTGGCGGGACTACCGGAACAGGCATACAGCGCTAAAACGGTAATCACCGGTAGGATTCTTTTTTTCATACGGTGCTTTTCATGCAAGTTAATCCTTACAGCCCATTTCCCCTAATGAAGGTGGCTGAATATGCCTTACCTTTGCCATGAAAAATTACTGCCATGTCCGCTACCGCAAATCCGGTGTTACCATTCGATCGTAAAACGTACAGTAACGATCAGCTGATTGAACTTTACAATGCTATACTCTTACCACGACTGATCGAAGAAAAAATGCTCATCCTGCTGCGTCAGGGACGTATTTCGAAATGGTTTTCAGGTTATGGTCAGGAAGGAATTTCTGTTGGTACCGCAATGGCTATTTCCAAAGAGGAATATATACTTCCCATGCACCGTAATCTTGGTGTTTTTACATCGCGTGGTATTCCTCTTCATAAATTGTTTGCGCAGTTTCAGGGGAAAGAAATGGGATTCACCAAAGGACGAGATCGCTCGTTTCACTTTGGAACGAAAGAACATAAAGTGGTGGGAATGATCTCGCATCTAGGTCCGCAATTGGGAATTGCAGATGGAATTGCACTTGCGCACAAATTGCGTAAGGAAGAACGATGCACACTCGTTTATTCGGGTGATGGCGGTGCGAGCGAAGGCGATTTTCATGAGTCGATCAACGTCGCCGCTGTTTGGGATCTTCCGGTCATTTTTGTGATCGAAAACAACCAATGGGGTTTATCCACTCCTTCCAATGAGCAATTTCGCTGCAAACAATTTATTGATAAAGCCATCGGTTACGGAATAGAAGGTATTCAGGTAGATGGAAACAATATTCTCGAAGTGTACGATACTACAAGACGCATTGCTGAAGATATCCGCAAGAATCCGCGTCCTGTATTACTCGAGTGCATCACCTTCCGTATGCGTGGTCACGAAGAAGCGTCAGGAACAAAATATTATCCTGAAGGATTGCAGCAGAAATGGTCGGTAAAAGATCCCGTAGATAATTTTGAAAGCTGGCTCATCAGTGAAAAAATAATTTCTGCGGTCGATGCAGAAAAAGCGCGCATAGAGATCAAGAAAAAGATCGCCGATGAGTTGGAAATTGCATTTGCGGAACCTAATGTGGAGGCAAATACGGCACGTGAACTGGCCGATGTTTATGCACCACACAATGGAGCTGCCATTGCGCCAAAAAATGCATCCAAAACAGAAAAACGTTTTATCGATGCAGTGAGCGATGGTTTGCGTCAGGCTATGCAACATCATCCCAATCTGGTTTTGATGGGGCAGGACATTGCCGAATACGGTGGTGTGTTTAAGGTGACCGAAAACTTTGTAGCTGAATTTGGAAAAGATCGTGTACGCAATACACCCTTGTGCGAATCTGCAATTATCGGAACGGCTTTGGGACTTTCCATTAACGGACACAAAGCGATGAGTGAAATGCAGTTTGCTGATTTTGTGACCTGCGGTTTCAATCAGATCGTAAATAATCTTGCAAAGATCCATTACCGCTGGGGACAAAATGCCGATGTAGTTGTGCGAATGCCAACCGGAGCAGGAGTTGGTGCAGGACCATTCCACTCGCAGAGCAATGAAGCCTGGTTTTTTCATACACCCGGATTAAAAGTGGTGTATCCTGCATTCCCCAATGAAGCAAAAGGATTATTGCTTGCATCATTTGCCGATCCCAATCCTGTAATTTTCTTCGAGCACAAAGCACTTTACCGCAGCGTGAGTGAAGAAGTGAACGACGATTATTTCACACTCGAAATCGGGAAAGCCGCAATGGTTGCAGAAGGAAATGATGTAAGTATTGTCACCTACGGTATGGGTGTGCATTGGGCGC
>JBKBUQ010000250.1:0-3268 GCA_046289975.1 Flavobacteriales bacterium
CACGACTAAATGAGGAGGAAATCGCCTATCGTTCAATCGATGTTAAACCAATGCCTTTTACTAACCTGTATTGGGAGTGTACAGCTGAAGGAGAAGATGAATTTTTCAATGCCCATTATTCTTTACTGGGGAAAAAAGAGAATATCCACTTCAGAGCTATTGCAAAAAATCATGCTTTGGATTCCGCATTCAGAAATCATTCCCTATATCAAGACCTGCTCAGAATCAGCAAAGGTTATTACGCACTTGAAACAAAAAACGATACTTTGCTGTTCCATGATTTGAGGTTTGGACAAACAGACGGTATCTCAGGGCAAATTGAGCGGCGCTCCAATTTTGTTTACCTGCTGCAAATTGAAGACAACAATCTTAAATTCAATCGTCGTCCACCCGCAATTGCACAGGGATTCTCTTATTTGGGCGAGTACTTTTCCAAGGTACTTGGTGCTGAATAATATCGATTCACCCGAATCAAAAAGTCCAGCATTGTTCATTGCTGTTAAATGCAGACTTCAGTCCGATTCATTTTAATTTTTCCTTGAACACTTTTCTGAACTTATCCATTTTCGGGGCAATTACAAAACGGCAATACCCTTGATTTGGATTATTGTTGTAATAATTCTGATGGTAATTTTCAGCAGGAAAGAAATTTGTTAATGGAGAAATCTCTGTAACAATCGGCTTATCCCATGCCCCGCTTGTATCAAGTTGCATTTTATATTTCTCTGCACTGTTTTTTTGCTCTTCGTTGTGGTAAAAAATCACAGAACGGTATTGCGTTCCCACATCATTTCCCTGACGGTTTAGTGTGGTTGGATCGTGAATTTGCCAGAAAACTTCGAGTAATTCATCAAAGGAAATCACCTTCGGATCAAAAACGATACGGGCTACCTCGGCATGACCGGTTGTTCCCCTGCATATTTCTTCATAAGTCGGCTTATCTACATGTCCACCCGCATAACCAGAAACAACGGATTTTACGCCTTTCAGTTCCAAATAAACGGCCTCTATACACCAAAAACAACCTGCTCCAAGAGTAGCCGACTCAAGTCCATTTGAACTTGAGGTATCTTTTCCATCCATAATTTGCGTATTATCAGCTTCCATTGCGGAGCCACACGATCCTGCTATAAAAAGCAGAAAAGTGGCCAGGGAAGCGGTTGTAAAAAGTAATTTTTTCATAAAATCCACCTCAAAATAACAAATAACAGGCTCTATTGTTGTCTCAGGCAAGAAATATCGTCCTTTCAGGCAGAAATACCCTTATTTTTGAAGTCTATTCAACCAGCATGAAAAAACTACTTGCTGCACTTTTCTTTTTGCCTTTAGCCGCATTTGGCCAAAGTGAAGAAATAGAGGTGCGATCAGAAATTAAAGAGGTTACGCTATACCTATCAGGCGCACAGGAAACCCGGTCTGCAAGGATCAACATTCCCGCCGGCAACAGCACACTGAAATTTGTTGGTTTACCCGGCGATATTCAGGCGAATTCAATTCAGGTTAAAGGGGTATCTGATTTCACCATCCTTTCTCTGAATTTTCAGCAAAACCACCTGACAGAAACCGAAGAAGATCCTGAACTGGCTCCTTTGAGGGATAGTCTGGAAGTGCTAACCTTTGCTCACAGCATTTTGCAGGCAGAAAAATCTGCGCTTACCGAAGAACGATCCATGTTTCAGAATAACCGCAGGCTTGCCAACAACAACGGCCTTTCGGTAGATGACCTCAATGAAATTTCTGAGCATAATGCCGACAGGATACGTGCGATTGATACCAAATTATTTTCATTGAGTAAAACCGAAGAAAAACTCAACAAACAGATTCAGAAACTAAATGCACAGGTTACACAAGTCGTAAACGGAAGAAAACGTGCAAAGGGAGAAATAACAGTCAGCATCAACGCAAAAAACAAAATGACCAATACTCTGGTACAGGTTTCCTATTTAACCTATAGTGCGGGGTGGAAACCATTCTACGATATTCGTGCAGAAGAAGTGGGTGGTCCGGTTAAACTCACGTATAAAGCCCACGTTCGGCAATCGACCGGGAGCGACTGGGACAATGTAAAACTTACACTTTCCACCACCAATCCCAACATTAGCAATACAAAACCCAACATCCCTGTATGGTACTTAGATTTTGCGCAGGATAATCCGGTATATGATGTTCGAGCTACCTCCAATACCGGTTACCAGATATCGGGTAATATTTACTCAGGAAAGGGAGCACAAGAACAAACCGTGCTTACGCAAAACACGTTGAATGCAGAATTTAAAATTGCTTCGAATTATTCCATTCCATCAGACGGAGTTGAATATGTTGTTGAAATTGGTGCCTACGAATTCAAATCGCTTTACCGCTACTCTACCGTTCCTAAATTACGCCAGGAAGCCTATTTGATGGCTCGCATTACAGGATGGAGCGAATACAGTCTCCTCCCTGCCAACAGTAATATTTATTTCAGAGGAACATTCATTGGTAAATCCTACCTGCAAACGAATACCACAAAAGATACACTGGAGCTTTCGCTTGGAGCAGATGATGGTGTAATTGTTCAACGCAAGAATGTTTCGGAAATGCAATCCAAATCGGCTACCGGAAACACAAAAAAGAAGCAGGAAGATTTTGAGATCACAATACGGAATACAAAATCTATTGCAATCGAAATTGAAATTGAAGATCAGATTCCACTTTCCGTTCAGAAAGAAATTACTGTTGATGTACTCGAGATTTCAGGCGCAGAATACAACAAGGAAAACGGAAAACTCATATGGAAACTGAGCGTTCCCCCCGGTGAAACGAAAAAACTGAAACTGAGTTATGTCGTGAAGTATCCGAAGAATTATGTAATTGGTAACCTGTAATGTTAACAGAAATGAAAACAAAAATTCTCATCCCGATTTTCGCTCTTTTGATGCAGGTAACTGTTACTGCACAGACCAAGGAAAGTGAAACCGAATCAAAAATATCTGCAGTTACAGTATTCTTTTCCGGAGCTCAGATCAACAGAAAGGCTACTGTCAATCTTCAGCCGGGTACAAACATTATCCGATTCAGCCGATTGTCGTATTACATCGACCCCAACAGCATTCAGGTAGAGGGAAGCAACAAGTTCACGATCGTATCGGTAAATCACCGTCACAATTTCCTGAACGACGCCGATGAATTGCCTGAGGTAAAACCATTAAAGGCAAAAATTGACAAGCTGACGGAAGAATTGGAATTGCTCAAAATCGACATCAATGCCAACCAGGAGGAAAGAGAAATG
>JBKBUQ010000251.1:0-3261 GCA_046289975.1 Flavobacteriales bacterium
ACCTCATCCACATTGGAAGGAGTGCCCAACACCTGAAAATGGAAATATCCTGCAGGAGCCGGCATAGGGCGAACCTGTGTTTTACCGCTTACAGCTGTTCCCTCCACATAATAGTAAATATGCGAACCAACAGCCTGCGCAGGAATATTCGCTACCCAATGATCATTACCTGAATTCGTCATCGCCACCATTTGGTATCCTGTACCCGGAGTAAGCGACCAATACAAATTAGCAGAAGCAATTCCTGATGTAGGCATCCACCAGATAAGGATTCTGATCATCGTAAGTATCCGGCAAATTCTGATGCGAGATCAGCATAGGATCGCTTGCTCCGATGAGGTTGGTGATACAATGAATAACACCACCGGCACTGATCAGGTTTGCGCCGGAATTATCAGCGTCGATCGTAGCAATAGTGTATCCGGGCAAAGCCTCAGTAAGAATACGAATGGCAGTTGTGTCATACTCGGTGCGGTAAACAGGTACAATCACCGTTTTATTGACAAACACAAAGTTCGGGTAATTGCGGTAAAAGCCATTCCCAAAAGGAGCACCGGGCCAGTTACCACCGGTTGATGGAACCATTGGAATACGAATCACTTTGTAAGGAGTTCCGAATACAGAATTAAAATTACTCAGCACATAGAGTAAGTTCGCTTCAATTTGCGGACCATCAGAAATACCTGTAGGAAACTGACCAACCAGAATGGTTTCCTCATTGAGTAATTTCATGTGCATATCGATGTGGTGAATATCATCATAGGGCAGCGTTTCCATTTTGATGTAGCGGTTAATCCCCATATAACGTTTCATGATGGTATCTATCTCTGCTTCCGTTTTTGCGCTTACGCTGTACGGATTTCCGGGTTCATTTTCATCGAGAATGAGCTTGGATGCAAATGCAGTTCCAAAACCGTCTACCATCCAGTTTCCTCCGGTATTTACAAGGTCGTTTGGCGATTGTGTGGTGGAATGAATTCCGATCCCTTTAAATGCAGCATACACATTGGGCATTGCATCATCGGCAGGACGCGGACGGTTATAGATCCACTCCAGCAATAACAGCGAATCCACTTCATTCTTATAAATTGTATGTGCTCCGTAATCGCGAATCCAGATCGAATTGAAAGATGTTTCGATATAACGAATGTTATAAAGTGGAACACCGGCATTGGTGAGGTAAGTTTTTACCGCATTGGAATCGCTGCAATGAATAATAACCTGCGCTTCCTCCTGAGCAGCATCTGCAATCTGAGCCAGAATAGCAGGATAGCTTGTCCAGGTTAATACCAGCGATTGTACTTCCTCCCACTGCGCCATTGTGCGCACAGGAAATGAAGGAATCGCAGTAACACCACGTTGAGTAGATCCAAATTGATAGCTTCCACTCATCATGAGTTGCTCTTCCTCAGGAGTGAGTCCGATGGGAAGATTTCGTTGTGCCTCCAACGACACATTTACACATCCGGCAAAAAGTCCGGCAATCAGCAGTTTTTTCATAGCATTCAGTAACCCCACAATGTAAAAAGAATCGCTTCAGTGACCTAACCACAGGATAAATGAAGGATTCTGAAAAAATATTACATTGAATTTCAATGATTTAAGTATTTTTTCAGTACTATGTATTGCAAAATACTGTTTTATGTACATATCTTTGCAATGTCAAGAAATAACACTACAGGAATTATGGATATAGAAAATGCGAAAGCGCAAATGAAAAAGGGGGTTTTGGAGCTGTGTATACTCTCCATCCTCAACAGGCAGGAGTCGTATCCCGGAGATATCATTGAAGAAATGAAGGCATCAAAAATCATATTGGTAGAAGGAACATTGTATCCTCTACTCACCCGACTAAAAAATGCCGGGATTCTCACCTACCGCTGGGAAGAATCGACATCCGGTCCACCGCGTAAATATTACAAACTCACTCCCGAAGGCGAAAATTTTCTTCAGGAATTACTTGGAGCCTGGCAGGAACTTGTAAGTGCCGTAAAAACTGTAAGCGTAAAAAAATTGAACTGAACCGACCATGAATAAAACTATCACCGCAAACGTTGGAGGATTTGTCTTCAACATCGAAGAACAGGCTTATGAAAGTCTGAGTCGCTACCTCGCCGATGTTCGTCGCTCTCTGGGAGCAGATGAATGTATCGACGAAATCATGCAGGATATCGAGCACAGGATTGCTGAATTGTTTCGCGAGTTTCTGCAAAAGGAACACAAAGAAGTAATCGGTCAGCAAAATGTTGCAGAGGTCATCGCCATCATGGGAGAGCCCGCAGCATTTGCACAGGAGGAAACGCGTACTGAAAATGAACAGTCGTCTGCTACCTGGAGCGATGAACAAACCGACAAACAATTTTTCCGCGATTTGGATAATTCAATGATCGGCGGTGTTTGTTCGGGAATTTCTGCTTACTTCGGTTGGGATCCGCTGTTCCTTCGTGTATTGTTTGTTATGCTGATGATCGGATTCGGATCAGGATTATTGCTCTACGTTATTTTGTGGATCATCATTCCCGAAGCGAAAACCACCAGCGAAAAACTGCGAATGCGCGGAAAGAAAGTGGATGTGGAAACCATTAAACAACGCTTCAGCGACTTCAAAAAAGATGTTGAACACCTCAGCACCCCCGAAGGAAAACGCAAAATGAGAAGAGCCTCCGCCCGAATGGCAGATGCAATGAGTGAATCGGCGAAAAACTTCTACGATATTTTCGGACGCGCATTGGGCGGTGTGTTGCTGATACTTGGACTCTTCTTTTTGATCTGGCTCATCACGGCAACGATTTCCGGCAGCCTTATGATCAGTTTATCCGAACAGGGAATTACCACTGTGAATTTCGAAGAATTCGGTAATGCTTTCTTTGGAACAAGTACCCGCACCAATCTTGTATATTTTGCAGTAATCGGATTAATTCTGATGCCAATTATAGGATTACTCTTTGCAGCAGTGCGTTTATTGTTCCGCATTCCATTTAAAACAAAAGCCATCGGTGCGGTTATGGGACTCATCACCACGGCATGTTTTATTACGCTTACAGTAATCGCTATTCAGACAGGAACCGATTTTGTAAAAGAAAATTCGCAGGTAACCTCTACCATTATTCAAACGAAAAGCGATACACTTTACCTCGACAGTTCCTCTGATATTTATTTTTCCGATCATTTCAAGCATCACCACGACACCTTTTTTGAATTGCTGAAATTTCAGGGAAAAGAAATTGTTTACGGATACCCGCTGGTAGATGTAGAACAATC
>JBKBUQ010000252.1:0-3245 GCA_046289975.1 Flavobacteriales bacterium
GAATTCGATCAGGTCTGGAATTACAACCGGGTACTCAAGGTTCCAATCCTTGTTCTCAGCAACGGACTCCAACAGATCCAGGCACGCATTGATCCTTTAGGGAGGCCGGAGTTTCTTCAGGAATTGCCTGATTTTAAAATGTTTAGTTAAATTATGTTATTTACGGTACGTTAATAACGTAATTATTATACAGTAGCCTGTACCCGGGAGCTAAGTCTTTCAGAAAGAAAGAGATTGAAGATTTTTCGGGTGTTTATGGGTCAAAAATCACCATTTTGCAATATTCTTTTTCAGCGTACGTCTACCGGAAGAGATGAGTCGCGTAAGGACTGCCATAGTAGATATTAGCATGACCGAATCCCAGAACCAGGAGATCGATTCTACGGTAAAGCGTGAACGGAAGAAGCTGTTTCGTTTCATTCGCGATCGTGTACGCACTGATGAGGAGGCCGAAGATATTCTGCAAGATGTCTTTTACCAGCTGGTGGAATCCTATCGTTTGATGCGTCCGATTGAGCAGATGAGTTCCTGGCTGTTTACGGTTGCACGCAACAAGATCACCGACCGTTACCGGAAAAAGCAAACCGGTTCGATCGAAGATATTGCGGTGCATCGAGACGATGAGGGCGAACCGCTGTTTTTGAGTGATCTGTTAAGGGGAACTGCTGAGGATGGTGAATCGATGATGACCAATGAGCTGATCATGGATACCATTATGGATGCACTGGAGGAGTTGCCTCAGGAACAACGCGAAGTTTTTGTGATGCATGAACTCGAGGACAAAAGCTTCAAGGAAATTGCTGAAATATCCGGTGCCGGACAAAATACCTTGTTGTCTCGCAAACGATATGCTGTGCTTTTTTTACGCGAGCGACTCCAATCTCTTTATGATGAACTATAAACTTAGTTGATATGTTTGAATACTTTTTTGCACGAGCCTTTAAGATACTGTTCACAGTATTGTTTGGACTGTTGTTTGGTGGCTTGATCGTCATGTGGCTATGGAATGCCTTGATGCCTGTAGTATTTGACCTCCCGGAACTGACATTTATACAGTCGGCAGGAATTCTGCTACTTAGTAAAATTCTGTTTAGCGATCCTTCATTTGGTTTCGATCGCAAATGTTGCGGATGTGGCGGAAAATCGCGTAATCAGCATTGGAAATCGGCTATGCGTGCTAAAATGGCAGGTATGCCCGAGGCCGAACGTGAAGCACTGCGCAAGAAATTGTCGCGTTGCGGGTGGAATCAGGAAAGTGATGACAAGAGCGAATAGATCTTAATTTATAAGATTAATTCTCATCCAGCAAATCCGGTCTGCGCTCACGGGTTCTGCGCAGTGCTTCGTCCATACGCCAGTTTTCAATATCGCGGTGATTGCCGCCAAGAAGAATGTCGGGTACACGCCTGCCCCGCCATTCTTCCGGTCGGGTAAACACCGGTGGGGCCAATAGGTCGTCCTGAAACGAATCGGTGAGGGCAGAGGTCTCATCACTCAGAACACCGGGAATGAGACGAATTACAGCATCACAAAGCACTGCTGCAGCTAATTCTCCTCCGCTGAGCACATAATCGCCAATGGAAATTTCGCGGGTGACGTATTCATCGCGGATGCGCTGATCGATGCCTTTGTAGTGCCCGCAAATGATCAAAAGGTTTTTTAAGAGCGAAAAGCTATTTACATCGCGCTGATCGAGCGTTTTGCCATCTGGTGTCATGTAAATGATTTCGTCGTATTTGCGTTCAGCCAGAAGCTTGTCGATACATTTGGCAATGGGTTCGGCCATCAGCACCATTCCTGCGCCACCGCCGTATTGGTAATCGTCGACTTGCTTGTGCTTGCTTTCTGAATAATCGCGGATGTTATGTATATGCACCTCTACATGTCCATTTTCAATGGCACGCTTGAGGATGGAGTCGGCAAACGGACTATCCAGCAGCGAGGGGAGGACGGTGAGTATATCGATGCGCATGGGGTAAAGGTAGGGAATGTGCGCATATTCTAATGTGGGAATATGCTAATACCGACCGTAGCGTCGGGATGATTCTTCCTTAGGTAGGATCATGTGCAGAAATACGATTGAGGAAATGATATCCGTGATAAGGATTGATGTTGGTTTCTTTTTATCACTTTTTCCCTTATTCCCTTATCAGTGTCAGATGGAAGTTATGGATGAAACTAAAATCATCAATACCCTTTAGGGTAATTTTTTGGGTAATCGAACTCAACGAATGTACCGGTGTCGCGGCTGATCTCTTCCCATTTGGATGTGCTGAACCGGATGCATACCATTCCGCAGGTGGGAATATTCGAAATATCTGTGCCGGCAAGGTAGTTTGCAAATTCGGTAATACCGGGGTTGTGTCCGAACAGCATTACCGTTTTTGCCTTTGTTGGGAGTTCATTGACCACTTTCAGCAATGTGCGCAAATCTGCTTCGTAAATGGACGATTCGGTTTTGATGTTTTCTGTTTCATAATCGATTTCCTTTGCGATTTTTTTGGCCGTGGATAAGGCGCGTTTGGCAGGACTACTTACGATCAGATCCGGTTTTATTCCTTTACTGCGAAAGATTTTTCCCATGAAAGGCGCATTGCGTTTTCCCCTTTCGTTCAGTGGTCGGTCGAAATCGCTGAGGGTGAGATCGCTCCATGAGGATTTGGCGTGACGAACGAGGTAAAGCGTTTTCATGGCTGAACCTTCCGGAAAAGTTTCTTCAGTTTTTCCATTTTTTCCAGGTCGTTCAAATCGCTTTTCTCTCCATATTCTTCAATGTAGCCGCAGAAATTGCAGATGTACAGATCAATCGAAACAGACGAAAAGGAACTCACCCCCAATGGATGAGCGATCACCCCGTTTGGTTGTTCCTTTGCTCGTGTATAATTCGGTCGAGTTACATTTCGTACAAGATCCTGATTTTTTCATAGGAGAAAAAAGACGATCGTGTCAACCGAAAATTATGCGGTTACTTTCTTGTGAAAATTCTCTGCCACAACGAGATCTTTTGTGCCGTGTGTCCAGGAATAGAATCCTTCTCCTGATTTCACTCCGAGTTTTCCGGCTGTAACCATGTTTACCAGCAATGGGCAAGGTGCGTATTTGTCTTCTCCGAAACCTTCCTGAAGTACGCGGAGGATGGAGAGACAAACATCGAGTCCGATAAAATCGGCCAGTTGCAGTGGGCCCATAGGATGCGCCATACCCAGTTTCATTACGGTATCAATTTCCTCAACACCTGCCGTACC
>JBKBUQ010000253.1:0-3227 GCA_046289975.1 Flavobacteriales bacterium
GAGAACGGGACTGGGAACGAGAACGAATTTTGATTTTACTTTTCACTGTTCCCCGTTCACCATTCACCATTCACTGATTACCGTTCACCAAAACAGGTTTGCCTGATCGAAAAATGGCTTTGTTTTATCCCCGCAATTCTGCAATAGTTGAAATAGGATCTTTTGCACTGAATACAAAACTTCCTGCTACCAGGGCCTGAGCACCTGCATCAATCAACTGTTTTGCATTGGCGCTTGTTACCCCGCCATCCACTTCAATAATTGCTTTTGAGTTTGTCCGTAATACCAGTTCTTTGGTTTGAGCTACTTTTTTATAAGTATTCTCAATGAATTTTTGTCCGCCAAAACCAGGATTCACACTCATTATCAAAATAAGATCTGCATCTGCTGCAATATCTTCCAATACACTAACCGGAGTATGAGGATTCATAGCAACTCCAGCTTTCATTCCTTCTGCTTTGATTGCTTGAAGTGTTCTATGTAAATGAGTACAAGCTTCATAATGTACCGTCAAAACATCAGCACCTAATTTTTTGAATGTTGAAATGTATCTGTCAGGATCAACAATCATCAAGTGAACATCGATTGTTTTTTTAGCGTGTTTGTTTATCGCATCTAAAACAGGCATTCCAAAAGAAATATTCGGAACAAAAACGCCATCCATTACATCAATATGAAACCATTCTGCGGTGCTTGCATTTACCATTTCGCAATCGCGCTGGAGGTTGCCAAAATCTGCTGCAAGTATTGATGGTGCAATAATAGGTTTCATGTTCAAACAAGATATACGGTATCGCTACCGGATTTAAATTCTACTTCTATGTGTTCCTGTATCGTTGTGCTTAGTGTTAGTCCGACAAAATCCGCACGAATGGGGAAACGGCGGTGACGGCGGTCGACCAGGCAGACAGTATTCATTTTTTTTAAGGGCGACTGCAAAAGATACTGTGCAGCATAGATCAGTGTTTTTCCGCTGTTCAGAACATCATCCACCAAAACAAGTGTTTGATTGTTCAGTTCTTGTGGATGTATGCTGAGGTTAATGGATCCATTAAGCGGATTTTCCTTGTTCATGGTTAGTTTTCCCAATTCAATCTTCAGATCACCATTAACTTCCTTCATGAGTTGATGCAGGCGTTCGGCAAGCGTATATCCTTGTTCCGCAATACCAATGAGAATGATTTTTTCTTCCTGATAGTTGTGTTCGTAGATCTCGTGAGCAATTCGGCGGATCTTCTGTTGGATCTGGTCGTGGGTAAGGACGATCGTTCGGTTCGACATTCAGGAGGGTTTGAAGGTGCAAAATACGGGAAAAAAAGAATAAGATCAGTCTTTGCGACGAAGCTCAAAAAACAATTCCCTACCCGCTCTTGGTTCAATGCTGTAGGGGGTAATATCCATTTGTAAAACCTCAAACTTACGGCTGAAACGTTGCAGGTATTCCTCTTTGGAGCCACCAAATGGCGGATGATCCTGATTAAGTGGGTCATTAAAAAGCAATCCGGCCAATGTGCCACCCGGGACTAAGAGTGCCGCACATTTATCCACGTATTGATCACGAAGTTCGGGATTGATGGCGCAGAAAAATGTTTGCTCCAGAATCAGATCAAATTGCTGTTTTATTTCAAAGAAGTCACCTTCCAGCAAATGATTCTTTGGGAAATCCGGAACACGTTCGGCAAATTTTTTCAGTGCTTCAGGGGCATAATCTGCGGGATAGACCTTGGTGAAACCAATACGGAATGCATATTCAGCTTCATACCCATTTCCGCAACCCGGAATGAGAATTGAAAGATTCGTTTTTCCCTCTGAAGCGAGTTTGTCGAGATACATTTTTAGGGGAGGAGAAACGTGACCGATATCCCATCCGGTATCAGAGCTGATATATCGTTCGTTCCAATAGTTGTTGTCGAGTTTCATGCTGTAAAAATAATGTAATTTTTTTCGGTAAACCGAGAGGTTTTGTGGTGACGAATAATCTCTATCTTTACCTTAATGATCAAAATCCCCAAGAAAAGCACCCCGCGCTGGATTATTTTCTCCATTGATATGGTGATTTGCCTTATCTCTTTGGGAATTGCCTACCTTATTCGTTTTGATTTCAATTCTTTTCCTGTTGATGAAGAATGGCCGGTTCTTAAAGTGGCATTACCGTTTTTCCTGATTATCAGAGCAGCCACTTTTTATTTCGGAAAGACCTTTGTTGGAATAATCCGATACACCAGTACAGAAGATTCCAAACGGATTTTTCTTACA
Organism: Flavobacteriales bacterium; assembly: GCA_046289975.1. Classification (GTDB taxonomy): domain Bacteria; phylum Bacteroidota; class Bacteroidia; order Flavobacteriales_D; family UBA2798; genus UBA2798. The sequence goes on from JBKBUQ010000253.1 coordinate 2,257, forward strand.
GTTACTGCCGGTACCGTTATAATGGCTGTTCTGGTTCCGGTACGGTATGCAATAGATGGTTATTTTTTCCTTCCGATTTCCATTCTGGTAATGGATTATTTGCTGACCACCTTCCTCATGATCACCTTTCGCATTGCAGTGAAACTGATGTACGCCGAACAGGTTAATCCATCAGGTGATAAAACCAAAGTTGTGATTTACGGTGCGGGCGAATTGGGCTTGATTACCAAGCGCACACTCGATCGCGACGGTGGAACAAGGTATAAAGTAGTTGCCTATATCGATGATGATAGTAAAAAGGCTGGCAAGTCGCTGGAGGGAGTTATGATTCATTCCTCTGCCCAACTTGAAGATATTCTTGAGCGTAATCAAATCGACCAGCTGATTGTCGGAATTCTTCAGCCGGATGCGGTTAAGAAAAAGAACATCATTGAAATTTGTATCAAACACGGGGTCTCTGTGCTGAATGTTCCTCCGGTGCAGAAGTGGATCAACGGAGAATTGAGTTTTTCTCAGATCCGAAAAGTGAAAATTGAAGATTTACTTGGACGCCCTGCCATCCAGCTCGATGAGAAGAATATTCAATCTACCCTAAGCGGAAAACGAATCCTGGTGACCGGTGCTGCAGGTTCAATTGGGAGCGGAATAGTTCGGCAATTGATACGGTTTCAGCCCTCAAAAATAATTTTACTCGATCAGGCCGAATCTGCATTGTATGATCTTGAAATGGAGTTGTGGCGCAATGGATATTTGTCTTTATGTGAAGTCGTGGTTGCCGATATTACCATTCCCGAACGGATGGAACGTGTCTTCTCTCATTTTAAGCCTCAGGTTGTTTTCCATGCCGCCGCCTATAAACATGTTCCGTTAATGGAGGATAATCCTTCAGAAGCGCTGAAAACGAATATAGAAGGCACACGTATCCTGGTTGATCTTTCACTTGAACATCAGGTTGAACGTTTTGTGATGAT
>JBKBUQ010000254.1:0-3197 GCA_046289975.1 Flavobacteriales bacterium
GGTACAACCCGATTCACCAGCCCCATCTCCAGGGCTTCTGAGGCACTGTAAAAAAGATTCAAAAACCATATTTCCCTGGCTTTTTTCTGCCCTACGATACTTGCAAGATAGGATGAGCCAAAGCCGGCGTCAAAACTTCCCACCTTGGGACCAACCTGACCAAATCGGGCATTCTCGGAAGCAATGGAAAGATCGCAAACCACATGCAAAACATGTCCGCCACCAATGGCGTATCCGTTTACCATGGCAATCACCACTTTCGGAATGGAACGGATGATCTTTTGCAAATCAAGAACATTCAAACGGGGAATTTTATCGCCGCCAACATATCCGCCATGACCACGAACGTTTTGGTCACCACCCGAACAAAATGCTTTATCGCCAACACCGGTGAGAACAATGACATCCACCTTCGCTTCGTCGCGGCAATAATTCATCGCGTCAATCATCTCCATAACAGTTAGCGGAGTAAATGCATTACGGAAACGCTCACGGTTGATGCTGATCTTGGCAACGCCTTCACAGAATTCGAACTTGATTTCTTCGTAGTCCTTGATTTTTGTCCAGTTTCTCATTGGATTTTGGTATTGATGGTTTTGATTTTTTTTGTTCTGTTATTGGTAATTCAATTATGAATTCACTTTCAAATGATCGAAATAGCTTTTTAAAATTTTCGGATTTTCCCTCGTAGGGGTAAACACTTCCAGTACGGAGGCTTGCTGATTTGATGAATCGTAAAATGCTTTGAGTTGCAAATCAAGTTCGAGTTTACTCTCGGCCTTGAAATAATTTAATCCAAATGCTTTGCAAAGGTGTTCTGCAGAAAGCTGTTGACGTGTCTCAAATAATTTTTCAATTTCCTCTTCGTGTTCCGGTCCGTCAATAATGCGGAAAATTCCTCCTCCGCCGTTGTTGATGACAATTATTCGCAATGAAGAATGAAGATAATTGTTCCAAAGGGCATTGCTGTCGTAGAAAAATCCAATATCACCGGTAATGAGAGTGGTCGGGCGTTTACTTGCATGTGCTGCTCCTGCTGCCGTGCTGGTGCATCCGTCGATTCCGCTTGCGCCGCGGTTGCTGTGGTAATCGAGTCTTTCGGTTTCCCTGAACAACTGCACATAACGTACCGGTGAACTGTTACTTAAATGGAGATCACTTTTCGCAGGAATTGCATTGAGAATGCTATCGAACGCCGATAAATCAGAGAACGAACAACTACTCAAATAGTCAAGATGTGCTTTTTGCGTTTTGTGGTCTTTCTCTTTCCATGTTTTACTCCACTTGCTTTCTTTTTTCTTCAGGTAAGGGAGTAGTTGAAGCAACAGAGAGGCAGGGCTGAGTGGAATGGTATGCGTTAAACACTGGTAAGTATCCAGGTGCATTTCATAAGGATCAATATGCCAGTGATCTTTGGGAGTGTTTTTGCGAATAAAGACTTTTACTTTTTTCGAGATCACAGGTCCTCCAAACGTGATAAGAAGATCAGGATGGAAATCTTTTTTTTCGCCTTCATGAATGGAAGTAATGATTCGATCGATACAACCATTGAAACGTTCACTGTGAAGATTCGATGTGGTTTCCGTCAGAACTGTTACCGATGGATCATCTGCAATCTGCTCAAGCATTTTTTCCAACACAGGATGTGGTTCCATCAGTCCGGTTAGAATCAGTTTTCGTTCGGAGTTATTCCAGCGTTCTGCAAGCGACATCAACTGTTCTTCGGATAAGGAAGATTTAGGAACCAATGTGTCGATGGGGCGAAGTTGTGGTAGTTCTTTGCTTCTTCCGTAGAGAGGTTCGCTTAAGGGAATATTGATGTGTACCGGACCTTCACCGTGGAGTAAAGTTTGATCATAGGCTTGTGATACAATTCTGCGGATGAACCAAAGCTCTTCTTCCGTTTTTCCGTCGCCGGGAATTTCGTAGCCGTGCTTAACGTAGTTGAGAAAAAGGTCACGCTGACGAATCGTTTGTCCGTCGGCCTGATCCACCCATGCAATAGGACGATCTGCAGTGAGTACCAGCAGCGGTACTTTTTGGTAATACGCCTCCGCAATGGCAGGAGCATAGTTTAGTGCAGCTGTTCCTGAAGTACACACAATTGCAACCGGACGGCGCAATTGCTGGGCCATTCCCAAAGCGAAATAGGCGGCACTGCGTTCGTCGGGAATGACGATCAGTTCAATTTCAGGATGGTGGTGAAAACTCAGCGAAAGAGGCGCATTTCTGGAACCCGGACTCAAAACAACTTCCCTAAGTCCTTTCTGGATAAGGGTTTCAACGAGATGTGTTACTCCGGCTTTGTCGCTGTACATGGGGGTAAAAGTAATCAAAACTACCTTTTACCCTAACAAGCAGAACGACGCTTGGTTGCAGGGAAAGCGGATTATTCGGCCAATACTGCCAGCACCCGGTAATAATACAGTTTCTTTTCCTTGCCTTCCTGTTTTTCCGACAAGGGTATCAGCTCGTAGCGAACTCCTTTTGATGGCTTTCCTTTTACTTTTTTAACCACTACAGAAGCACTTTTGTAGGGGTCGGCAAAGAATTGTGCCTGAATTAAATTGGCAATGAAAACAGTGTCGCGCGGTTGAATCGTTTTGGTAATGGTGTCCCGACGAGCAATCCATTTGACATGAATGGGGTGCGGAGTTTGATTGACCAGCCAGGCTTCGTTCGAATAGGTGACTGCGCATTCTACCACCTCTTGTTTTGGAGTAGGTTTTTCTTCCTTTTTTCCAGGACCAGGATCTGTCAGCACTGTAACACGATCATCCCAATTGTCTTCGATCTTATTTACCAATACACCCTGTTCGTTGAAAAAAAGATAGGTGCGGTACCATTGAATTCCACCGTCGGGAGCTGAGGATAATTCAATTTTACTGACCACCTTATTGGGGTGATGCTGGAAATAAACAGAGCGATGTCCGTGGTTGCGGCTGACTTCTCCCTGGTACATGATTTTTCCCTGAGGATCGTAACAGACTGCTTTTCCGTTTCCGGTGCTGTTGAGAATATAGCTGTAGGCAGAAATTTTTCCATTCGGATATTTCTCCTTGTGCAAAACGAGGGTATCGCTTTTTTGTGTTTTTTGAGCAAATGAAGAAAGACATCCACTAAGGAGAATTCCGGATAATAGCAGTTGGCGTAAAGCTGCATTAAATTTTGAATTCGTTTTTGAGCTTCCTGTCATG
>JBKBUQ010000255.1:0-1188 GCA_046289975.1 Flavobacteriales bacterium
CTATTTGTTCGATCAGTGGGGTGGAGTGCTGGCAATTTTGGCGGGTGTATTCTGGTTTGGCTTGTTGTTTTTTGCAGGTGTAACATCATCACTTGCCATGGGAACTCCGGTGATGGGCTTTTTGCAGGATGAATTCAATTGGCGCCGTAAACCTGCTGCATGGATGTTCGGTCTTACCGTTTTCCTAATGGGATTACCAGCCGTTTTCTTCTTTCAGTATGGTGTATTTGACGAATATGATTATTGGGCAGGAGAATTTTCTCTGGTTGTTTTTGCCTTGTTCGAAGTGATCTTATTTGCTTGGATTTTTGGCATGACCAAAGGATGGAATGAAATAAATACCGGTGCAGATATTCGAATTCCGATTGTATTCAAGTACATCATTAAGTTTGTTACCCCGGTTATGCTTCTGTTTGTATTTATCTGGAATCTTCCAGGAGTATGGGATAAAATCACCAATGTTAAGCTATATAAGCAGATTGCCGGCGCAGCCTCCCCTGAGGAAATTGAGACCTTGAACACCACCATTACCTATGTGAACTTTTCAAGAATCTTCCTCTTACTGGTTTTTGTTGGTATTTGTTATTTAGTGTTTGTCGCTTATCGTAAACGAATGAAAGAAGGGAGGATGACCTCATGAGTACTTCAGCTTTAACTATGATGTTGACCACACAAATTGTGGTTGCAGCTATAACAATCTACTTCTTCTATAAAGTTCTGAAAACACCCCCTCGGAAGGAACCTGATTCATTTACAGATAACGATAACAAAGAGCGTTGAAAACATTTTTCAAGGATCTTTTCCGCATCCCGGAACGTGAGCGAAAGGGAATTACTGCGTTCTCTTTGATCATTCTTGGCTCAATGGCATTGCTCTCGTTTAAGGATGCTTTCCTAAATCCACCTGAACCAATTCCCCATGGACAATTGCAGGAGTTTGAAGAATGGAAATTGAGTGAAGTTGAGGTCAGGAATAATGAGGATTTATCACGGTCATCCTATTCGTTTTCTGATAAAAAATCTTTTTCACGGAAGAGAAATCAAAGTGATTTCAGGATTGATCCCAATCAAGCAAATTTTAAACAATTGATTGATGCAGGATTTACCAGTGAACTTGCAGGACGATTAATCGCATGGAGGAAATCTGGCAAAGTTTTTCATTTCAAACAGGATGTTGCAAAACTGAAGG
>JBKBUQ010000255.1:1198-3193 GCA_046289975.1 Flavobacteriales bacterium
CGAACGAATTGCACCCGTAATTGCTTTACCTGATTCTCCGGTCCTAAATGAAGAAAAGAAAGTGATTTCAGAAGTGAAAAAGGTGGACATCAATGCTGCCGATACCAGTGAGTGGATCGCTTTGCCGGGAATTGGACCAACATTTGCCAAACGAATTGTCGCTTATCGGGAACGACTTGGTGGGTTCCATTCTGCAGTCCAGTTGCTTGAAGTTTATGGAATAACAGATGAAAAGTGGAATGGTATTAAAGATAAATTGGAGGTAAAAACCTTGATTTCTCCAACTGATCTCAACACATGTACTCTGGATCAATTGCTGCGCTTCCCGTATCTTAAACCGGTGGTCGCCAGAGGTATAATCAACTATAGGGAAAAGCATGGTTCGTATAAACGCATGGAAGACCTATTGTATACTGATTTGGTGGATGCAGAATTATACGCTAAAATTGCACCCTATTTTTTTGTAAAGTGAGTCAACTTCAGGACAGAATTCGAGCAAGTATCCGTGATGTCAAGGATTTCCCCAAACCGGGAATCCTGTTTAAGGATATTATGCCTGTTCTGGAGGACCCTGAACTTTCTGCAGATATTGTGAAGCATTTTGCTTCGGTTTTTTCCTCTCAGGGAATCAACGCCGTTATCGGAGTGGAAAGCAGAGGATTTCTCTTCGGAATGGCGCTTGCGATTCAAATGCAGATTCCTTTCGTTTCTGTTCGCAAAAAAGGTAAGTTGCCTTACCAGACCGTTTCTTACAAGTATGATCTTGAATACGGAAGTGCAGAAGTGGAAATGCACATCGATTCGATTAAGGCGGGTTGGAAAGTCCTCATTCACGATGATTTGCTTGCAACCGGAGGAACAGCTACCGCTGCTGCTGAACTCGTTAAAATGCAGGGTGGAAATGTAGAGGCATTTGCATTTCTGGTTGAACTTGAATTTCTCAATGGGCGTGAACGCCTTGAACCATACACGAAAAATATTGTTAATCTTGTAGCTTACTGATTTATCATGGAATTTGCCAAGACAGAAAACCAAAACATGATCGCACAAATGGTGCGTGATTTTGCTGAAAAAGAAATTCGTCCGAATGTGATGGACTGGGATGAATCCCAAACTTTTCCACGCGAGCTCTTCCGTAAGGCAGGTGAACTCGGTATTATGGGAGTTCTTGTACCTCAGGAATACGGTGGTTCGGGATTGAGCTACTTCGAATACATAAGTGTAATTGAAGAAGTCGCAAAGGTTTGCGGTTCTGTTGGACTTTCTGTGGCCGCTCACAATTCACTTTGTACCAACCACATTCTTGAGTTTGGTAATGAAGAGCAGAAGAAAAAATATTTACCAAAACTTGCATCCGGCGAATGGATCGGTGCATGGGGCCTAACAGAAGCAAACACAGGTTCCGACGCAATGCGGATGAAGTGCGTTGGTAAGCAGGATGGAGACCATTGGGTGATCAACGGAACGAAAAACTGGATCACGCACGGAATTTCTGCAGAAGTTGCAGTGGTTCTTGTTCGCACAGGTGAGTTACTTGATTCAAAGGGAATCACTGCTTTCGTAATCGAGCGCGGAACCCCCGGTTTTAGTGGCGGAAAAAAAGAAAATAAACTCGGTATGCGTTGTTCTGAAACTGCAGAACTGATTTTCGATAATTGCCGTGTGCACAAAAGTCAAATTTTGGGCGAAGTAGGCATGGGTTTCGTTCAGGCGATGAAAATTCTTGATGGTGGACGTATTTCTATCGGTGCCCTTGCATTGGGTATTGCAAAAGGTGCCTATGAAGCGTCATTGAAATATTCCAAAGAACGTCAGCAGTTTGGTCAGCCTATTGCCAATTTTCAGGCTATTGGGTTCAAATTGGCGGATATGGCTACCGAAATCCAGGCAGCTGAATTATTGCTTTACCAGGCAGCAGACCTTAAAAACCGCAAGCAAAAGGTAACCCGTGAGGGTGCTATGGCAAAATATTATGCATCAGAGGTGAGTGTAAGG
>JBKBUQ010000256.1:0-3135 GCA_046289975.1 Flavobacteriales bacterium
ACTGCTCCTGTTCAGCAAAATACTACCCGCGTTGAGGTAAAAGAAGAAAAGCGTCCTGCTATTCCGGTTGGACCAAACGACGAGATCATCGAAATGGACCGTATGCGCAAGTTGATTGCACAATACATGGTTGATTCAAAACGTATTTCTCCACATGTCACTTCGTTTGTTGAGGCAGATGTTACCAATCTCGTACTCTGGAGAGAAAAATCCAAGAAAGAATTTGAACGTCGCGAAAAGGAAAAGCTTACGTTTACCCCGCTGCTTATGGAAGCTGTGATCAAGGCGATCAAGGATTTCCCAATGATAAACATCAGCGTTGACGGCGACCGTATCATCAAGAAAAAAGACATCAACATCGGTATGGCTGCGGCTCTTCCGAGTGGAAATCTGATCGTACCGGTAATTAAAAATGCCGATCGTTTAAACCTGGTTGGTCTAACACAATCAGTAAATGACCTTGCCAACCGTGCACGAACCAATCAATTAAAACCTGATGAGATCAGTGGTGGTACCTATACCATTTCGAATGTAGGTAACTTCGGAAACGTAATGGGCACACCGATTATTCAGCAGCCACAGGTTGCTATTCTCGCGTTGGGAGCAATACGCAAAAAACCAGCAGTTATTGAAACCCCTTATGGTGATACTATCGGAATCCGACATATGATGTTCCTCTCCCACTCTTACGATCATCGTGTTGTTGATGGTTCTTTGGGAGGCATGTTCGTTCGCCGTGTTGCCGATTACCTTGAACAATTTGATATCAATCGCGAGATCTAAACCTCACACCTTCCTCTGATGAAACTAAAACACGCATTTCTATTTTTCCTTTTCCTCCTTGGAGGCTTTGCACCTCTGTTCGGACAAGGAACCCCTCCTACCGATGAGGAATTGCGGAAAATTCCCATTCCCGATCGTTACGACATTGCAACGGAGTTGATGCGTGAAAAGCAGTATTATCAGGCTCTTCGAATCTGGAAAACCATTCTCGAGGAGAAACCGGAAAATGCCAATTACAATTTCAAAGCAGGTGTGTGTTACCTGAATATGAATCAGGATAAAACCATGGCTCTTCCTCATTTGGAAAAAGCAGCCACTAAAACATCCAAAAATTACAACCCTTTCGATTTCTTGGAAGATAAATGTCCGCTAGATGTTTACTACTACCTCGGACAAGCTTACCACTTAAATTATCAGTTCGATAAAGCGATTGAGAGTTTTAACAAGTTCAAGGATCAGGCCTCCAAAAAGCACATCTTTATGGAAGATGTCGATCGTCATCTCTCATGGGCAAACAACGCAAAATCTGAAATCGCTTCTCCACGTCAGGTGAATACACAGACTGTGAACCTTGGGCCAAAAATCAACTCTTCTTACAACGATTACTCACCGGTTCTTTCACTCGATGAAAACGCACTTTATTTTACCTCACGCCGTCTTCGCACCGACAGTTCCAATATCCGAGCTATCATTCCTGATGATGGTAAATACTATGAAGATATCTACGTCTCCTTCCGTAACCGCGAAACCGGCGAATGGGGCCAGGCTGTAATTGTTGATCTATTTAATAAAGTAAGGGAGAACGAAGCTACCATCAGTGTTTCTGCAGATGGATTGCGCATTTACATCTACCACGACGTAGCAGGCGACGGGAATATTTATTTTTCCGATTTTGTAGATACTGCTTTTACCGAGATGGAACCTATTGGTGACCATGTCAATTCCACTTCATGGGAAACCCACATTACCTTTACACCTGATGGAAACACTGCATTCTTTGTAAGTGATCGTCCGGGCGGAATGGGTGGTCGTGATATTTACCGCATTACCCGACTTCCAAACGGAAAATGGAGTGAGCCCTTTAATCTTGGTGCGCCTATCAATACCAAATACGACGAAGATGCTCCATTTATTTCAGCAGATGGAAGAACGATCTATTTCTCTTCCAACTCAGAGAAAAGTATGGGCGGTTTCGATGTATTTGTATCTGAATTGAATGATGACAAACTCTTTACAGAACCCGTTCCTATTGGTGTTCCTATCAACTCAGTAGATGATGATGTTTTCTTTATTACATCTGCCGACGGAAAACGTGGTTATTTCTCATCTCAAAGAAGTGATACTTACGGAGAGAAAGACATTTATATGATCGAGCTGGATTCTACGCCGCTTGTAAATGTTGCAATCTTAAAAGGATTTATCCGCGTTCCACAGGGGATGGTTCTTCCTGATGGTATCCTTATTTTTGTTCATGACCTTACAGAAGGGGGAGAACCCACAGAATACAAACCACGTCCGCAAGACGGATCGTATGTATTTGTGCTAACACCTTGCCACGAGTACATGGTCGATTACCAACTCGATGGAGTTACATTCCACCAATACCAGTTCCAGGTACCTTGTGAGTCTTCTTACCAATCGCTTGAAAAAGTGTTGATGCTTGATCCGGTTGCGATGGGGATTATTGAGGAAAATGAACCCAAAGAAAGTTATGCCTGGAAAATCATTGGTTTAAGCAACAAATACAAAGGCAAAAAGCTTGAACTGATCATTGAAGAAGAAGGAGGAGGAGAAAAAATTAAAGAAACACTTAATCCCGACGGTACCTTCAACTACAGAAAGTTAAAAACCGACAATGCGTATTTAATGACTGTTAGAGCAAATGATGTTACGCTTTGCGATGAAGTTGAATTGGTACTTGTGGATAAAGACAATAACGTTGTTGGAAAAACGAAGCGTGATGGTAAATGTCGTTATGCTTACAATAAGATAGTCGAGATTGCTAATAACACAAACAACAACACTACTACTACAACTGTGAAGGCAGAACCTAGTACGTATGAAAGGTATTATACCTATAACCGAAAAGGAGTTTCTGACGACAAGGCATTTACAAAATTTGTGAATGACGTTGCCAACTTGATAAAAGCAAATGGTGTTGTTTACATTGAAATCGAATCAAGTGCTTCAAAAGTGCCTACTACTACTTACAAGAACAATGAAAATCTTGCCAAGCTCCGACTCAAAGAAGCGCAGGATCGTTTGATTTCGGTCTTGAAACAAAAAGGTATTGACACTTCTAAAATTGTTTTCACTTCTGAAACTTCAATGGTCCAAGGACCAGAGTACAAT
>JBKBUQ010000257.1:0-3134 GCA_046289975.1 Flavobacteriales bacterium
GCATATTCCTTTCCTGTGGTGTAACCAAGTAAAAGAGTTACCGCAGCAAGCACGATGATTAATTGCCAGCCCCAGAAATGAATTTTGCTCAGTTTATCGCTGAACATTCTTGCCTTACAAAGTCGTTGTAAGGAATAGTACACACCCATGAATATTCCGTTTCCGACAAATGCGAAAATAACAGCATTCGTGTGTAAGGGACGAACCCTTCCAAATGAGGTGTACTCATTGGCGAAATTCATCCAGGGGAATATCATTTGCAGTGCGGCTATTAATCCGACCAGCATACCTACCAATCCCCACAGGATCGTTGCGTAGGCAAACATCTTTACGATCTTGTTGTCGTAATGAAATTTTTCAGTTTGCAGAGTTGTGTTCATTTGTCTTCGGTTGTAGTTGACTTTTTATCTGGATCCGACGGAGGATTGTCGAATAATATGCGAACAGAAGGGGAATAATCATCCTCGTATTGACCTTTTTTTACTGCCCATATAAAGGCAAATAAAAATCCTAATGCGAGTAGGAGGCTTGCTCCGATCATTATGAATAATGCGCTCATTGATGAAGTATCACGCATCAAATTTATCTGTGCCTAATACGATGCATACTGATGTGGGTCAGTAGTAAAACTGAGATTGGTCAGTTTTGGTTTAATGTAAAGATTCTTAGCTTATTACCTATTGTTGCTGAGGGTTCGTTTTGCCATCAAGGCTGTTGCGCCGGTTGTAAATAAGATGACTGAAATCGAACTTAAAGGCATAAGAATGGCTGCAACCAAGGGTGACAAATTTCCCTGAACTGCAAACCAAAGTCCTACAATATTATATAGAAAGGACAGACCAAAACTTATCAGAATGATAACCACAGCTATTTTCGCAAATTTTAAAAGCGAGGGGAGCAAGGTAAATTGATCGCTGTCCAATATTGCATCACAAGCCGGAGAAAAGTTGTTGATGTCTTCTGAAACCGATATTCCAACATCACTTTGTCGCAATGCACCGGCATCATTCAGACCATCGCCAATCATTAGAACGTTTTTTTGTTCTGCTTGTTTTTCCTTTACCAATTCCAGTTTCTGGAAAGGGGAATAGCGAAAATGCATTTCAGCCTTATATCCAAAAAAAGGCAATAAGCGCTCAAGATCCGAATCGTTATCTCCGGAAACCAAAACGATCTCGTTTTCCTTCTTTAAATCATTGATTACATGTTCAAGTCCCGGACGGAATTCATTCATGATAATGAATTTTCCTTTCGGAGTTCCATTTACCGAAATATAAACTTCTGTGCTGCGAATATCTTCTTTTTGAGGTTCGCCATTAAGTATCCATGACGCTGATCCAATTTTAACTTCTTTGGAGTTATAGGAAGCGATTATTCCTTTTCCGGCTATTTCTTCGAAGGAATGGAGTCTAATTTCATTTTGAAATTCAGCAAGGTGTTCTGAAATACTTCTGCTAAGCGGATGTGTAGAGTTTCGGGTTGCTGTATTAATTAATTCCAGGGTATTTTGATCTAATGGTTCACCTTTGTACTCAAGGTGCGCTTTTCCTGCTTGAGTTAATGTTCCTGTTTTATCAAACAGAATGGTATCAACCTTGGCTAATTTTTCAATCACATCCGTACTTCGCAGGTAGAAATTCCATTTTCCCATTATACGCATTGCATTTCCCAAAGTAAACGGCGTTGAAAGGGCGAGTGCGCAAGGACATGTAATGATAAGTACAGATGCAAATGCATGCATTGCTCTTGAAGAGTCTTCTCTGAACCAATATAAGGCGGCTCCGGTCGCAATAAGAAGGATTACCAGCGTAAACCATTTACTGATTCGGTTACTGAGATTGTTTAAACGCTCGTGTTCCGATTTCTCAGTATTGAACACGTCTTCGTTCCAAAGTCGTGTTAAGTAACTTTGTGATACTTCCCTTACCACTTCAACTTCTATCGGGTTTCCAATTTGTTTTCCTCCGGCAAAAATGATTTCACCAAGTGTTTTTTCCACCGGTGTGGATTCTCCGGTTACAAAACTGTAATCGATATGCGCATCCCCCTTAAATAAAATGGCGTCGGCAGGAATAAGTTCGTTGTTGCGAATGAGCAGGCGAAATCCGGTTTCTACTTTGTTTACAGGTATTCCTTTTTCTTTTCCTTCAAATAAACGTGTAACAGATACAGGGAAGTAGGATTTATAATCGCGGTCGAACGACAATCTCCCATAGGTCATGTTTTGCAATGAACGACCTACTAGCATGAGGAATACAAGGCTTGCTAGGGTATCCATATAACCGCCACCGGTACCTGAGAATATTTCCCAGGAACTTCTGATGAACATGACCAATATTCCAAGTGTAATCGGGAAATCCATGTTTAGCGTACGGATACGGACACCTTTCCAGGCGCTTACAAAAAATTCGGATGCCGAGTAGAACATAACCGGTAAAGCAAGGGCAAAATTGAGGTACCCGAATAAGTTTCTGTAAGGAGATTCGGTAATCGCATCAATTCCGAAATACTCGGGAAAACTCAATAACATAATATTTCCGAAACTGAAAAATGCAATTCCCAGCTTATAGAAATAACGTTTATCGAAATAGCTGCTTTTTACTTTTTGCTCACTCAGCGAATCCATGCTTAAATGAGGAGGGTAACCAATCCTGTCAAGTAATAAAGCAATCTCTGGAAGTTTAAGATTGGCTGAGAATTGTAGTGAAAGTTCTTTTGTAATGAAATTAACTCTTGATCTCAGGACGCCGGGGTGAAGTTTGTTCAGGTTTTCCAATAACCAGATACAGGAACTGCAATGCATGCCGGGGATGTAGAAATTGACGTGAGTCTGGTTGTCGTCTTTATAAGTGATAAACCTTGATGCAACTTCTTCGTCATCCAGAAAATCGTAGCGTTGACGATCCGGTGATTTCCGATTGTTGCCTGGTGTTTCATTGTAACGGTAATATTCGCACATTCCATTCTGACTGAGAATGTCATATACTGTTCGGCAACCTTCGCAACAGAATTTTTTTTCCTCGCGGATCAATGGAATGGTCGGGCAATCTTCGCCGCAGTGATAGCAGGTTGTTTTTTCCTGAGTCGCCGTAGAATTCATTTCAGGAAATGATCAAGAGAAAAAACATCTATCA
>JBKBUQ010000258.1:0-3120 GCA_046289975.1 Flavobacteriales bacterium
GTTGGCGAAAAGTGATTGGTAATTTTTCTGGTAATTACGGTAAAGCAACACGAGAGAAAATTTCGGATCGAGTGAAGCAAGAATACCCGATTGCATTGCCATTCCACCATTAACACTGCGGGAGAATTCGCCGAAAAAATTAAAGTTTCTCCAGATGTGATTGAAATCAAGTCCGGTTACAAGATTGCTTTTTCCGGTAAAATCAAATTGGTTGAGGTAAGTGATGTTTTTTTTCAATTCCGTAGAAAGCGTTGAATAAACCGCAGTAGCACCGATGTTGGTTCTTTTTGTTTTCCAGGCGGCGTGACCTCCATAATGACTCAATAATAAAGCGCCTTTATCTTCGAGTTCTGCAGGTGTAGCGTGTATGCCGGATGTTTGCAGCGATGAAACCACAAATCCTTCATCATTTACCTGTGAGGTATCTTCAACCAGAATACGGTTTGCATCTACCCTGTTGCGTGAAACAAATCCGGTGAATTCCATTTTACCGAATTTCATTGTGGCCGCAGCTCCACGCATAAATTGATTTTCATCGACCGAGGTGTAAGGACGAATTGCAGTGCTGGTTCTTTTTACGTTAAGTGAGTTGGCCGTTTTTCCCAGTGCAAGTCCGGTAGCGAAGGTGAGGCCTTGTCCGAAAGAAACCTGGTAGTCGCCAATTGCAAGAGATTTAAGTGGACCAATATCACGGATTAGAAAATGCGCACTGTAAAAATCAAAACCATTTTTTTGTGTGCCTTTAAAGAATTCCTCTCCCGGGTCTTTTTCTCCTGTAATACCAAATGAAATTTTGTTTCCAAAACGATAACGGTACCGCATATACAATCGGTCCGGACTACCCAGGTAGCGCGAATTAGGTTTTAGTGCAAGCAGACTATCGCTGATGGGTGCAAATCCCGCCTGTGGCTCAAGCGTGCGTGTCCAGCGAAGAAACAATTCGTTTTGTCCATCTCTCATTAGCGTTTTCCAATCGGCATGAGGTGCATCGAAGCGATCCGCTATTTTTACAAAGGGAAGAATGGCGCGGATGATCTGCAAATCAAATCCAGGTACCGCCTGCAACTCGTAAATGGAAAGGAATTTGCCGTTGCGTTCGATGTGCATCAGCAGATTGGTGATTTGAATTTCGCTCAGTAAATACAATTCCTGCAATTCTTCGCGCGAAGTTTTGTTAAGGTTGATGGGATTATCATAATAATAACTCAGCTGGTCAAATACGGTGGTGAGATCGATGTCTTCCTGTCCGAGTGATTCACCAATAAGTTCGATGGTTTGTTCAATGATCTGCGCTTTACGTGTTTCTTCTCCTACCTGCGCATGTGCGGGAGTTAAGAAAAGCAATAGGAGTAAAACGAAACAAAACCTCATCAGGGTGCAGGTGTTTCAGATTTTTCTTTACCGAAACGGTAGGTCATTCCCACTTGGGGAG
Source organism: Flavobacteriales bacterium (assembly GCA_046289975.1). Classification (GTDB taxonomy): domain Bacteria; phylum Bacteroidota; class Bacteroidia; order Flavobacteriales_D; family UBA2798; genus UBA2798. The sequence goes on from JBKBUQ010000258.1 coordinate 1,433, forward strand.
AAAAGCCGAGTGTTTGATGGTAAGAAGCGGCGACATCAAGCGTGAATTGTTTGAGGTAAAAACCAAAACCAAAATTGTTGAGTGTAGGACGCGTTGAAACCCCTGCGCGTATTGCTAATTTATCCACCACTTTGTACTCGGCACCCGCTCGAAAAACAACCGGATGATCGATGTCTTTTTGCACTTCCGTTGCAACAATTACTTTGGGTGAAACGGTATAATGCGCTCCCAAACGCATAATGCTGGGGATGTATTCATTGTTTACGATTCCCGAATGTTTTGCACGGTTCAGGTTATAGGCGTGTGCTGCAATGCGGAGGTCTTTTGTGACCTGTACCTGAAAGCTCAAGTCGGCACACAATGCAGAACTGCGACCGTAAACATCTCCAAAACGAATGGTGGTATAGTTCAACCCGATACCCACACTGAATGAAGGACTCAATTTCATTCCGTAAGCAAGTGAAGTTTTGCTTTCGTTGTAGGCCGTGGATCCAAATGCGTGATAGAGCAATCCGAAAGTACCCTGTTTAACCGGAAGAGCACAAGCAAAGGCACTCAATCCCATTTCACGCAAGAGGTAACGATTTTCATAGTAAACTGAAGCTGCGGGTGCATCGAGAAAGGCCAATCCAGCCTGGTTGTGGTGTACCGACCATACATCTTGCAAACCAACCGAAGCATTCGCCATACCCGCACTCCGGGCGCCAACGGGAAGATTGTCGTTACCCGCAAAGAGAGGAGCGGAAATGAGCAGCAGCAGCGGTATTAAGTAAAGCTTCATTGTGCACTAAATTAGTGCAAAAAGCAATACAAAGACCTTAGGTCGAGATTGCTAAATTGTTAAGGAGTTTTGAGGTGTAAGCTTGCCTTTTCTTAGAAACACTTTTCAAAATTATGAAATCATTTTTTGAAGTGATTATTTTGAGCTGAAGTTAGCCGCAATTGGTTTTTATGTGTGTTTTATTTTACACTTTTCATCAATCAAAAGCAATAAATAAAAGGAATCTGTTTTTTTTCCAGTGAAGCACAAAGTAAGTGAAGGTTACAATTATCTCATGCTGCTGCTCCCTAAAACCTATTTCCTTTTATGGTTTTTTACATCAATGACGACGACCTGATCACAATTCTTTCAGTTTCGCATTCGTCCGCCAACCCCGGAAAACCAGTCTAAGAAGAAACTCAGGTATTTAAATAGCCCTATCCGATCATCTTTTTTAGGTCAAAATAGCCTCCTAAAACCGACCACTTTTTTTAGTTTTTGATCAAAACAAGGACCATCAAAAAAAGAGATGTGTGTAATTAGTGTGCAAATTTTGGAAAATACCGGGAAGGGAGTTAGTGCCTGACTCCTTTGGGGGGGGGCTGTGAAAATCATTGGCAATCGTTGCTCCTTTCGTCGCAACTTCTTTTAATTTACGTGCGATCCGTTTGAGTGTAAAACACTCAAAGGATCGCCAGAAAATAAAAACCCCGCTTAATGCGGGGTTTGCCATTGATTAGTTTGAAAGTGGGAGTTGAGGGATTCGAACCCCCGACCCTCTGCTTGTAAGGCAGATGCTCTGAACCAGCTGAGCTAAACTCCCAAGATGTTTTGGTTCACTTTAAAGTTAGATTTGAATCCCGACTCTCCCGATGTAGTCGGGATGCTCTGAACCAGCTTAGCTAAACTCCCGTCGCTTATCAAACGG
>JBKBUQ010000025.1:0-24896 GCA_046289975.1 Flavobacteriales bacterium
CAAGCTCAACAAAAAAACAAGTTTACGATTAGGCATATCACCCGGATTTCTCCAATACAGAGTGCGTCTTTATGATGTACGCGTTTTTGACGGAGGCGACGAACTTCTAACAGGAAATATTCTTTCAGAAAATGCGCTCGACATTAATGCAGGATTTCATTTACAAAATGAAAAATTCTTTTTTGGAGGATCATTCAGTCATGTTCTAGGTAAAGCAGCAAGCTTCACCACGTTTAATGATCAGTTAAGACTCCATTACAATCTAATGGGGGGATATGAATTTAAACTTAATAAAAAATTCGATCTCCAACCCGTTGTTGTTGCACGCTATACACAAAGTGCCCCAGTTCAGGCAGATCTTACTTTGCGCTGGGTGTACATGAAAAACATCTGGTTATCTACTTCCTACCGTACAAGTGATGCAGTAAGTCTGGGTCTTGGATATATCGTTAAAGATCGCTTATGGATCGGATATACTTATGACTATTCCCTTACATCAATTCGCGCATACCAGGGCGGTTCGCATGAAATTGGAATCAGCTATGCGCTCACTAAAAAGAAGCCTACGCTTGACGATAAAGATGAAGAGCTGAACAACAGCATCATGGATAAGTACAAGAAGAAAAAAGAATCAGAAGAGCAATAAACCACGGATATGACTCGCATCAGATATACCATTCTCGTGTTCCTGTTTATAGTAACAGGTAACATTGCAAAAGCACAAATCGATACTGTGTTTTGGTTCGCAGCACCATGGGTAACACCCGATCACCATTGGAGAGACCCCATTGCGTTTCACTTCTCCACTTTCAATAATCCGACTACAATCAGGTTGCAACAACCTGTTTTGGGCTACGACACTACAATTACAGTACCGGCAAATTCATTGTTTTCAAAAACGATTCATCATATGATGAATACGATAGAAAGTAAGCCGGCAAATACTGTTTTGGATTATGGATTTAAGATCACTTCAGACTTTCCTATTACAGTAGTTTATGATGTGATTACACGCGCACCAAATTTTTACAATCCGGAAACCTTCTCCTTAAAAGGCCAAAACGGAATAGGAACAGAATTTGTCGCATCCTTTCAAACCCGGTGGAACAACCGAACACTGGGAGGTGATTTAAATGGAGACGGTGTAGTTACTCAACCTTACCAGCAAATAAATGTAGTAGCCACCGAAGACAATACCGTTTTATACATTACACCACGATGCGCTATTGTTGGACATCCGGCCAATGTAACTTTTTCGGTAACACTACCCTTGAAGGGTCAGGTTTATACTATTCAGAATTTGGTACAAAACACCAATGTTGTTGGCAATAACCTAGCAGGAACAATCATTGTAGCCAACAAGCCAGTTGCAGTTACACTTGCAGACGATTCTGTGAATCCATCAGGAGGCGGAGGATGTTATGACCTTATGGGAGATCAAACAGTACCTGTTGATGTGATCGGGAAAGATTATATTGTTTTGAATGGATTTTTAAATGCAGGATCAGAAGAATCATTTTTTGTTACAGCTACAGAAAACTTTACAACTGTTACGATAAACGATGGTGCGGTCACAACTGTAGTCTTAAATCAGGGTGACACCTACCGTTATCAGATTGCCCAGCCAAGGACATCTGTATCTGCCGACAAAAATGTTTATGTACTACACATGACCGGTTATGGGTGTGAGTTAGGTAAAGCAATATTACCACCGCTTAACTGTTCAGGATCTGATATTGTAACTTTCCCTCGCACAAATCCTCAGAATTTCTCAATAAATATTCTTTGTCCTGCCGGGGCAGAGGGCGGTTTTTTACTTAATGGAAGCGCCGCATTAGTTCCTGCAGGCGCATTCAACGTTGTACCGGGAACAGGAGGCCAATGGCTCGCTGCACAGTTAACGTTTACCACGGCTCAAATCCCTTCAGGTTCCTCCAATATCCTTACCAACTCTATCGATAATTTTGGAATGGGTATTATAAACGGTGGTACATCAACCGGATGTTTGTACCATTACATGTCATCGTTTATTCGTCGTGTTTTTGTAAATGCAGGCAACGATCAGACTTTATGTACCGGTTCAGCAACTGTAAATTTAAGTGGCACAGTAGAAGGCGGCGCAACAACAGGAATATGGCAGGTTTTAAATGGATCAGGAACGTTGGCTACACCTACGAATCTATCCACAACTTACCAACCTTCAGTAAGTGATTTTGCTCAAGGCAACGTGATTTTTGTTTTATCATCAACAGGAAATTGTAATCCGGTTCATGATACTGTTCGGGTCGACTTTATACAATCACCAACTGTTGATGCAGGCCTGGGTAATACCTACTGTAAAAACAACATCACACCCATCCCAATCAGCGGAACATTTCAATTCGCAGCAGGAGCGAGTTGGTCGGGTGGAAATGGTGGAGCATTTGGAAATTCCGGAGCAGCTTCAACAACTTATACACCTTCACCGGCTGATCTTGCGGCAAATTCACTTACACTCTATTACACCACTGCAGGAAGTTTCTTTGCTTGTCCGAATGCAATCGATTCTGTGATTATCAACTTTACCAATCCTCCAGTAGTTAGTCCCGGTCCTAACCAAACTGTTTGTGCTTCGACTTCTGCAATACCCCTAACAGGATCAATAACCGGCCCTACTACAACCGGTATTTGGTCAACAACATCATCCGGAGCATTTTCACCGTCTGCAACCAATCTTACAGGAAATTATCTGGTAAATCCATCTGATACTGCTGCCGGTTCTCTGTATTTGGTTCTTACCTCTACCAACAATGGAAACTGTAATGCAGTTAGAGATAGTATTCTGATCACATTTGTTGACATTCCTCAAGTGCAGATTACCTCTCAGGACACTGTATGTGCGAACACAAGTACTGTAAATTTAAGTGGAATTATTTCCCTCGGATTTACTCCGACATGGTCGACCAATGGTGCAGGTTCTATTGCAGCTCCTTCTAACCTGAATACCGTTTATACAGTTAACACAGCGGATACTGCTGCAGGATTCATTCAGATTATCCTGAGTACGAATGCCGGAATTTGTCCTTCACAACGCGACACCATGATACTTGTTTTTTCGGCACCGCCGATTGCGAATGCAGGTCCGAATCAGGCGTATTGTAACAATGAATTGGTATTACTCACAGGAAATGTAACCGGAGCTACCTCCACAGGTGTTTGGTCTTCCACGGGAACCGGTTTATTTAATCCGGGAGTGAATTTCCTGACTACTACTTATGCCCCATCCGCACTCGATGTTGCCAATGGTAGTGTTAACCTGATACTCACAACGACCAATAATGCAGGATGTAATCCCGACACCGATGTGATGACCATTACATTTAAAGATGCACCGGTTGCTGAATTCACCAACACCAACGATTGTGTGGGCCAGAATTTACAATTCACCGATGCATCAGTAGCAACACCAAATTTGATCACAAGTTGGAATTGGGATTTTGGCGACTTCACCAACTCGATTGCATCTTCTCCACTCCACCCTTACTCGGCAAGCGGAACATACACAGTTACTTTAATTGCCGGATCTAGCAACGGATGTTTCGATACTATTCAGCATACTGTTACAGTTCATCCACTTCCTATTGCGAATTTCACTGCGACCAATCCTTGTGAAGGAACAGCGGTTCAGTTTACCGACCAATCCTTTATTTCTTCAGGGGCAGTAACACAATGGCAATATAATTTTGGAGATGGATCACCAAATGCAACTACACAAATTGCATCGCATGTTTTTCCGGGTACTTTAACTTACGTAGTTACATTACAGGTAACTTCTGCATTAGGTTGTGTAGATACAGTAATGATTCCCGTAAACATTCTTCCACGTCCGGATGCTGCATACACCGCAACACCAAATCCTGTTCTTGCGTTTGAGCCGGTACAATTTACGGATCAAACCACCTCAGGCACACCAATTATTGACTGGTTCTACAATTTCGGTGATTCAACAGGGATCAATCTTCAAAACCCTGTTCACGCTTATGCAAATGGTGGAGCATACACAACCTACCTGATTGCAACCGACCAAAACGGATGCAGAGATACAGCATATCTTGAAATAACCGTATCGCTCATGCCGGCAGTTCCAACAGGTTTCACACCAAATGGTGATGGAGAAAACGATGTATTCCGCGTAAGAGGAGGTCCGTTTGAAGCATTGTTATTCAGAGTGTACAACAACTGGGGACAACTCATCTACGAAAGCACAGATCAGTCAGAAGGCTGGAATGGTGAATTTAAAGGAACGGATCAGCCTATGGGAGTTTACACCTGGACCGTTGAAGTTGTAATTATTGGAGGAAAGAAAATTTACTTAACAGGTGACGTCACCTTAATGCGTTAAGCATATGAAAAAAGGTATATTAATAATTGTATTCGCTATAAGCATCCTATCGGGAAGGTCGCAGGATTTCCACCTTTCGATGTACGATGCAGCACCCTTGTTTTTAAACCCGGCAATGACCGGTGTTTTTGAAGGCGACTGGAGGTTGCATGCACAACAACGTACCCAATGGCGTTCTGTAAATTTCAAACCTTACAACACCTCACTATTAAGCTTCGATGCAGGAGCGAAGAAATGGGGATTTGGCGCTCAGATCATGAACATGCGCGCGGGAATTGGAAATTACAATGCGCTGCAGGCATTGGGATCTGTTGCCTATACTTTGCCTATCGACCGAAACAAAAATCACAACATCTCCTTCGGCATACAAGGAGGCATCACACAAAAATCGGTGGAATACCAATTGCTTACCTACGACAATCAATACGTAACGAGTAACGGCGGAGGATTTGACAATACCCTCAACAGTGGAGAAAATTTTGCCGGAAACCGATTGCTTCTTCCACAACTTAACGCAGGTATACTCTACTATTATAGCAAACAGCAAAGCAGACTAAATCCATTTGTTGGTGTTTCTGCATTCAATTTTCTTGAACCCAATGAAAGCTTCTTTAACAACAACAATAAACTTCCAATGCGTTTTTACGGTCACACCGGAGTGCGTATAAACTTTACGGAATTCTTTTACATCATACCTAAAGTTTTATATATGTCGCAAACCACCGCCAAGGAGTTAACATTTGCAAGTGACTTTGGCTTTTTTGCCAAATCAAGTGAAGTATTATTTCTGGCAGGAATTATTTACCGTAACAAGGATGCAGGAATACTTTCAGTTGGAGCGCGTAAAGGAAATTTCACCGGTAAAATCAGTTATGATATAAATACTTCATCGCTTACAACTGCAAGTAATGGAAAAGGTGGCTTTGAAATTTCAATCACCTATATCAGCAAAAAACGCAGCAGTAAAGAATTCAAGATTTGTCCCCGCATTTGATCTCAAACATGAAACGCATACTTACATTATTCCTTTTCTTCCTTGTATCGACACTCGCAATGGGTCAATCGAAAAAATTGTGGTTGTACTATGCCGACAATTTCTACAAGGGAAAAGATTATTTCTCGGCCCTGAATTATTACCAGAAGGCACTTGATGATACCAGTATCATGGAACTAAAGGTTCGTCCTTATGAACCTGACCTGATGAATCTTCCAATGAAATCGGAAATCAAACAAGGTGAGCGGACAGTCCCTCTTAGGGATTATGTATTGCATCGCATTGCCATGTGTCATAAACAATCATTTGATTATCCTGCCTCTGTTGGATCATTCACCACAAGTAAAGCAACCGGGTCCTATCCCGAAGACCAATATTTCCTTGCTTATTCGTACATGCAGTTAAAAAACTACGACACTGCTGTGGTTGAATTCGAAAAATATCTACAGCTTGATACAAAAAGTGATTCACTCACAAAGTGTACTGAACGCGATATGATCGGTTGCTATTTTGCTAAGGATCTTGCCAACATGAAAGAAGAAGTTAAGATCCGCATGCTTGATACAGCAACAATCAATAAAGGAACAGCCAATTTTGCTGCATCTTTTTGGGGAACAGCAGACAAAATCATTTTCACCAGCGCCCGAGAAGGCGGCGTGTTGATTGATCCTGAGAAACAACAATCGGAATACCTCTGCGATTTATATTGGTCGGAAAGAAAAGGAGAAGAAGCATGGTCAGCACCAAAAAATTTCGGCCGACCAGTAAATACCGCCCAACACGACGGTGCAGGGGCAATCAGTGTGGATGAGTTTTTGTATTTCACGCGCTGGTCGGACACCCGCAGAAAGGAACAAACAATTTTTAAAGCGCGGATGATGAACGGAATGTTTTTTGAAGCATACCGCATGGACAGCAGCGTAAATATTGGTGGATACAGAAGCGTTCATCCATTTGTTACAATTGATGGTAAACTATTGTATTTTTCAAGCGACAGACCGGGTGGTCGTGGTGGTCTTGATATCTGGGTGTGTGATTTGGACGAAGAAGGAAATCCGAGTAATCCACGCAATCTGGGCCCCTCCATCAACACTCCTTACGATGAAGTAACACCTTTTTTCCACCATGTATCTTCCACATTGTTCTTTAGTTCGAACGGACACAACAGTACAGGTGGATTGGATATTTTTAAAAGCTATTACAACATCGACGAAGAGGTATTTAATTCAGCGGTGAATATTGGAATGCCGTTTAATTCACCTCAGGATGATGCTTATTTTACAGCAGACCGTTTTTTAAAACATGGTTATTTCTCATCCGACAGGGAAGAATGCAAAGGTGGTCACTGTTATGATATTTACGAATTCTATAATTCACCGATTGCGTTCAAATTATCGGGATTTGCCTATAATGCCGAAACCGATGAAATTTTACCCAATACCTTGCTTACGTTTAACGATGTAAGTGGTGAAGCCGAGCCTTTATTTGTAACAACAGATGAGAACGGATTCTATTCTATAGATCTAAAACAGGAGCAGGAACTTTTCATCAAAGCCAAAAAATCGAAATTCTTTGCGGATGCAGCAACTATTAGCACATTTGGCCTAACAGAAAGCACCGATCTGGAACAGGATTTTTTCCTTCGTCCCATTCCAACCGGAGAAATTGAAATTCCGGGTATTGAGTACGATTACGACAAAGCCACTCTTCGTCCGAAATCAAAAGAGATACTTGATCAGCTTTACGACTTCCTGGTGCTAAACAATGATCTTGTTGTAGAAATCAAATCGCACACGGATTGCCGTGGAAACGATGCCTATAATATGCGATTATCAAAAGACCGTGCAAAATCCTGTGTAGACTACCTGATCTCGAAAGGCATTCCCAAAGAACGACTTGTACCCCAAGGGTATGGAGAGTCGGAACCGCTGTTTACCTGCGATGAAATTGAAACGCATAAGAAAAGTGATCCTGCAAAATTTGAAGAGATGCACCAGCGCAATAGACGAACTGCATTCCGCGTTATGAAGCAGGAATAAGCAGGAATTCTACCTTTGCAGCATGAAAACGTATCTATCAACCCTTTATATTGTTGCGCTTTTATTTTCCTCCTGCGATCAAACAGCAGGAACAAAAGAAAATGGGAGTCTCATTGCAAATAAGACCATCAGTTATATCAACGCTCCCGGAAGCGGGAAACAATTTGCTGAGCGATCTCCAATTAGTCTTGAGCTAACCTTACGTTCTGTTCCGGAAGATCTTGATTCGGTCATTTTCTATATCAATGGGAAAATTGTTTACACCAGCATTGAACGATCAGAAAAATATTCGTTTTCCTATTCCGACACTCTCAATCAAATGGGGAGACGCACATTTAAAACGCTTTTAAAAACAAAAGGCGGCACCACAGAAGAGAATAGCGTAAATTTTGCCATTACATCAGCCAACGAACCTGTTCAATACACCTACAAAATCAACGCCACTTACCCGCACGATGTGCAGGCCTATACACAAGGGCTTGAATTCAGTAATGGCTCTTTATTTGAGGGGACAGGTCTTGATGGAAGAAGCGAATTACGTCTTGTAGATCGCATTACCGGAAAAGTGATTAAAAGTGTTCCTGTTGAATCCAATTATTTTGGTGAAGGAATTACAATCCTGGAAGACAAAATTTTTCAACTCACTTACAGAGCAAGAACGGGTTATGTTTACGATAAAAAGAGCTTCGAAAAAATCCGGGAATTCAATTACGACACTGAAGGATGGGGCATGACCAACGACGGACAGCATTTAATTTATAGCGACGGTACCCATCAATTGTTTTTCCTCGATCCTGAAAATTTTCAAAAAATCCGTACGGTGGAAGTCTACGACAATGGTGGTCCGCAAAACTACATTAATGAACTGGAGTACATTAACGGCGAGATCTGGGCCAATATTTACCAATCGGACCTGATCATTCGAATCGATCCGACTAGCGGCAGGGTAACCGGTAAAATCGACATGCGGGGCTTACTTGCGCCTGAAGATCTTCATCCTTCAATCGATGTATTGAATGGAATTGCCTACGACAAAGCTGCCGGAAAAATATATGTAACAGGAAAAAACTACCCGAAACTTTGGGAAGTCAGCATTCTGCCGAAAGCACAATAATCAGGCGCGGTACCAGTCTTTGGCTTTCATTACACAGTCGCAATCAACAGTACCGGATTGCGGCATTGCACCTTCAACATAAGGTTTACCCCAGCCTTTATTATCGAGCAAAGCATCCTGACGAATTTTAACTTTCATCAGCACACATTTTCCTTTTTCATTCTTTTTCGCCACAGTAAAACTGATATCGCGACTCACAACTTTTCCATCTTTGGTGTTTTCCTGAAAAGTTGAAATAGCTACCTGACGAAGATAAGTCCCCTTATAGATAGGCGAATTAGACATACTGAATTTATTGCGAATCACGCGGGCTGTTTCAGTATTAAAAGCAGAATCAGAGTATACGCTTTCAGGCAGGCAATTGGCATCCTGAGCAATTGCAGGAAGTACTAAAAAAGCGATCGATGCGATTAGAATTAATTTTTTCATGGAATCGTTTAGTTAAGTGATGCAAGTTTATTTTCAAGTACTTTAATCTTCGCTTCAGCATCGGCAAGTTTGCGGCGCTCCATATCTACAACATCAACAGGTGCACTCCCTACGAATCGCTCATTGCTTAGCTTTTTCATTACACTATTCAGAAATCCTTTGGTGTAATCCAATTCCTTTTTGAGGGATTCTATTTCTGCTTTTACATCGATGCTTTCGTTGAACGGAATAAAATATTCGTTCGACTTCACAACAAACGTATATGCATTTGAAACTTTTTCCTGAACATAATCCAATGAACTGATATTACACAAACGCGCAATGATCTCATCGAAAGACCGATCGACAGAAGTCTCCCGAGCAACAATGTTTAATTGGAGTTTTACTTTAGGAGCAATATTTTTCTCATTACGTATTGCCCGAACCTGTGTAATAACCTGTTCGGCAAATGCAAACTGATTCAGAATTTTTTGATCAGGAGCTTTGTATTCGGGCCATTCTGCAACAATGAGCATATCTTCTTTTTTGCGCTCACGAATCTGATGCCAGAGTTCCTCACTCAGGAAAGGCATAAACGGATGCATCGTTTTTAGAAGCAATTCGAAAAATCCAATGGTTGCTTCGTGCGTTCGCTTATCAATAGGAGCTTCAAATCCGGGTTTGATCATTTCAAGGTACCATGAGCAAAAATCATCCCAAACCAATTTATACATTGACATTAAAGCATCCGACATTCTGAATTTTTCAAAATGATCATTGATCTCTGCCAAGGCCTTATGGAAACGCGCCTTAAACCACTTTATCGCCGTTGCACTGCCTTCCGTTTGCTCGTCTTCGCTGATTCTCCAACAGGATACAAGACGGAATGCATTCCAAACTTTATTGGAAAAATTACGCCCCTGCTCACACAAGGAACTGTCGAACAACAAATCGTTACCGGCGGGTGAGCTCAGCAGCATACCCACACGAACACCATCTGCACCGTATTTGCCAATGAGTTCAATGGGATCCGGAGAGTTCCCCAATGACTTCGACATTTTTCGTCCGAGCTTATCCCGAACAATACCTGTATAATACACGTTACGGAAAGGAAATTCACCCATGTATTCATAACCTGCAATGATCATTCGCGCTACCCAGAAAAACATAATTTCAGGAGCAGTTACAAGATCACCTGTGGGATAATAATACCGTAGCTCTTCATTGGGTGTGCCTTTGGTATAAACATCGGTATCGAATACAGAAATCGGCCACAACCATGAGGAAAACCAGGTATCCAGAACATCTTCATCCTGACGCAGATCTTCCGGTTTCAGATTTTGGTTTCCGGATTTTTCATGCGCTTTAGCAAGTGCATCTTCAAGCGTACGTGCAACAACAAAATCATCGGGTGAGGTTCCGTAATACCATGCGGGAATACGATGTCCCCACCACAATTGTCTTGAGATACACCAGTCCTTGATGTTCTCCATCCAATGGCGGTACGTATTTTTAAACTTCGGAGGAAAAAAACGAATCGTATCGTTCATTACACTCTCAAGCGCAGGTTCCGAAAGTTCTTTCATACTCACAAACCACTGCAACGAAAGTTTAGGTTCAATTACTGCATCCGTTCTTTCTGAGAAACCAACTTTGTTGATATGATCTTCAACTTTTACAAGATATCCCTGCTCATCTAATTCTTTGGCAATTGCTTTGCGCACTTTAAAACGATCGATACCTGCATAATGCATCGCATGATGATTTAGCGTACCATTATCGTTAAGAATATCGATTACTTGCAGATTGTGCTTACGTGATAATTCGTAGTCGTTGATATCGTGAGCGGGAGTAACTTTTAAACATCCTGTTCCGAATTCAATATCAATGTAGGTGTCAGCAATAACAGGAACCTTGCGGTTTACTATTGGAATTATAACCTGCTTACCGATCACATTTTTGTAACGCTCATCATCGGGATGCACGCAAACAGCAGTATCGGCAAGAATGGTTTCAGGACGTGTTGTTGCAATTGTCACCCACTCGTCTTCGCTGCCATCAACTTTATAGCGCACAAAAAACAATTTCGAATGGACTTCCTTATGCTGCACTTCTTCATCAGATACCGCAGTTAAAGCTTCAGGATCCCAATTGATCATTCGAACGCCACGGTATATTTTGCCTTTGTTATACAGATCAATAAAAACATCTATTACGCTGTTGTAATAATGTTCATCCATTGTGAAACGAGTTCTGTCCCAATCGCAGGAAGCTCCAAGTTTTTTTAATTGCTCCAGAATAATTCCACCGTGTTTTTCAGTCCAGTCCCAGGCATGTTGCAAGAATTCTTCACGGCTTAAATCGGCTTTATTGATTCCTTCCTTGCGTAATTTGTTCACTACTTTGGCCTCAGTAGCAATTGATGCGTGGTCGGTTCCGGGTATCCAGCAGGCATTCTTACCCAACATACGCGCCCTCCGTATCAATACATCCTGAATGGTATTGTTCAGCATATGTCCCATGTGCAAAACACCGGTAACATTGGGTGGAGGAATTAATACAGTATAGGATTCACGTCCATCCGGGATGGATTTAAAATAACCGCCATCCAGCCATTCTTTGTACCATTTCGCCTCAATTGCAACGGGTTCGTATTTTTTCGAAATCTCCATAATGTAACAATATCAGGGCACAAAGGTATGATTTTGTGCGAGGACTAAAAGCGCAAACCCCTCTCGAATAAAGTGTTCGTTAATTTTCGTTAGCCAAATGTTAATGTCCCTGGATCCGGAATAGAAATTGAGAGATTTGGTTCAGTTAATACAGGAAAAACAAATAAATGAAGCTATGAGAACGATTGTAATTACACTGCTTTTTTCCCTTAGCTGGGGACTGGGATCTGCCCAAACCACTAAGCCTACCACCGTGAAAAACACAAAGACAAAGACCGAAAAAGCGAGCGCACAAGCCCTGCCTGCTAAACCGGTGTTGGCTATTGAGAATAACGATGCCGACCTGGGCGATCGCAAGGAAGGTTCTGATGTTGAGTATGTTTTCATTATCCGCAACAATGGCGGGGAGCCCCTCATTTTAAGCGAAGTAGTTCGTACCTGCGGTTGCACCGAGCTCGAATGGACCAAGGAACCGATCATGCCCGGGAAAACCGGAACAGTGAAAATCAAGTACGACTCCAAGCGTGTTGGGCCATTCAATAAATCGGTTATTGTGAACAGCAACGATCCGGACCAGCCCCAGACCACACTTCGTTTTAAGGGGGTAATTGTTACCCAATAAAAGCGGCATTCATTTTGATATACTAAGCTGAATCCTGAGGGCACCCTGTTAAATCTTTGTTAATGACGGCAAGCCCAAAATGATTCTCCATTAAATTTGAAACTATCAACCAACCATTAAATTCAATTGTCATGAAAAAATTCATCTCATCAATCGGACTTCTTTTTGTAGGACTTCTCCTTGCAGGAAATGTAAATGCGCAGGCTGTTAAAGGCGCTGTGATTACTTTCGATAAGGACGAGCACAACTATGGAAATATCAAGCAAGGTGGTAACGGCGAATGCGAATTTAAATTCACCAATACCGGAACTGAGCCCCTTATTATTCAGGATGCAAAAGGATCCTGCGGATGCACCGTACCCGAATGGCCAAAAGGCGCCATTAAGCCAGGCGAATCAGCTGTGATCAAGGTTAAGTACGACACTAAGCGTGTTGGTCCGATCAACAAATCGGTTACTGTAACATCTAATGCTGTTAACGAAGGTACCAAGGTTTTGAGAATCAAAGGTACTGTTGAAGCCGTTGAAGGTGGAGGAGCTCCTGTGCGTACAACTGAAGGTGGAACACCGATAAATAACTAATTGAATGAGGTTTTTCCTCGTTCTATATCTTCTTCTGAACTCCGCTCTTGCCAATGCGCAGGCAGCGGAGTTCAGTTTTTCTGACCGCAACCTGAAGCTGGCAAAAACACCTGAAGGAAAGGTTATCCAATTCGAATACCCATTTACCAATAGTGGCAAATCCCCCCTTGTCATAAGCGAAATTAAGGTTCAGTGCTCCTGTACTACTTTCGAGTATCCGAAGGACCCTATTCCGCCTGGAGGCAGTGGAGTTGTAAGAGTAAGTTTTGACACCGCAGGCAAAATCGGCTACCAGGACCGAACGTTGATTGTCTATTCAAATGCCCTGAAATCGCCTGTAGAACTGAGATTCAGGGTGATGGTCGACAACAAAAAGAAAGGTTAATCACCTTTATTTCCCTTTGTTCGCATCGGGAAGTTTGCGAGATTTGCATCTCATAATAATTATTCACCATGCCACAGATTTCTTCCAAAGGTCAGCTGATGCCGCCATCACCCATTCGTAAACTTGTGCCCTATGCAGAAGAAGCAAAACGCAAGGGACGAACTGTTTACCACCTCAACATTGGTCAGCCCGATATCGAAACACCCCAAATTGTGCTCGACGGACTGAAAAAAGTGGATCTGAAAGTGATCGAATATTCGCACAGTGCAGGAAACGAATCCTACCGCAAAGGATTGGCGAAATACTATGATAAATACGGGATTAAAATCACGCATAACGACATTATCGTAACTACAGGAGGATCAGAAGCACTCGTTTTTGGGTTTATGACTTGTCTCGACCAGGGTGATGAGGTTATTATTCCGGAACCCTTTTATGCCAATTACAATGGTTTTGCGGTAATGGCAGGGGTAACGGTAAAACCCATTACTGCAAATATTGAAAACGGCTATGCTTTACCTCCAATTGAAGAATTTGAAAAACTAATCACTCCAAAGACCAAGGCTATTCTGATCTGTAATCCGGGTAACCCAACAGGATATTTGTATTCGAAAAAGGAGCTCGAAGCGTTGAGGGATATTGTGAAAAAACACGATCTCTTCCTTTTTGCCGATGAAGTTTACCGTGAGTTTTGTTATGATGGAGCACAACCCTATTCAGCGATGAACCTGGAGGGTATTGAAAACAATGTGATCCTTGTGGATTCAGTCTCTAAACGTTACTCCATGTGCGGCGCACGAATCGGCGCTCTTATTACACGGAACCAAGAGGTAATTGCAGCAGCCCTCAAATTTGGTCAGGCTCGATTGAGTCCACCAACATTCGGTCAGATTGCTTCTGAAATTGCGCTTGACACTCCGGAAATCTATTTCGAAAATGTAGTGAATGAATACGTACAACGCAGAAACATTCTGGTTGACGGATTAAATAAAATTGAAGGTGTAATGTGTCCCAAGCCCGGTGGTGCATTTTACGCTATGGCTCGCTTACCCATTGACAATTCTGATAAATTCTGCCAGTGGATGCTTGAAGAATTTGAATTTGAAAACGCAACAGTAATGATGGCTCCGGCTACCGGATTTTATGCCAGCAAAGGACTTGGTCAGAACGAAGTCCGCGTTGCCTACGTCCTCAATCAGGAAGCACTCAAAAAATCAATTGAAATTTTGGATGCTGCATTAAAAGTGTATCCGGGAAGAACGATTAATGTTGCAAAAAAAGCAACTACGGTTTAATCAAAACGAAATTGAATAAAATGCCGTTCAAAATTGGACGGCATTTTCTATTCTGTCACGATATATTTCTCAACCCACTTTCTGTTGCCCTGAATGACAACAACAAGGTACATCCCTGCGCTTTCGGGTCGGTTAACCAAGGTTGAAGAAATCACTGCAACTGATTTCCGGCTGCTAATCAGTTTTCCATTAAGGTCATACATGGAAACTTCAGCAAGACCATCTCCCTCTAGTGCAAGATTTACGAGTATTCCATCCGCTTGTTGCCTAAAGAAAACAGATCCTTCAGTAAGAGCATTTGTTTCAGTGATTTTGCAATTTCCCTTTCTCGACAATACAAGAATAAAGCGATTAGGGTTATGAGAAGGCTCAGAATAAAATCGATAGGACGATTCACTATTCAGATTTATTTCAGTATTCGTTAATTTATCAAAAAGCACTGCACATGTGTAACCTGCAGAAAGCAATTCTTCATAGTGAGAAACTGTAATTGTGTATTCCCCGGCTAAGCCAACTTTGCAGTAAACAGGAATCTGATATTCTCCTGTTGAAGTAAGATTATTATTGCGTAAAAATTTTCCGCCATAAATAGAAAATAATGCAGGAGCTTCCGGATGAGGAACTTTCACAAAACTGACATCCAAATCATCCTTTTCATTTTCATCATTGGAGAAAAATGTAAAACTTGTACCCGATGAAAACTTCATTTCAGCGGCGCTTTTTTCACAACGAAGCGTAAATGCAGAATTCGATGAGCGATAAGTACTGCTTACTGCAGTTGTTTTATGCGTTTCGGAAAATTGAAGGAATGGTGATGGAGAAGTAGCGTTTACCCAAAATCCCTGATGAGGAGCAATTTCCACGCCGGAACCAACAGAAAACACCTGAAAGTCTCCTAGTACTTCATCATAAATCATAATCGAATTTCCTATTCCGCTTGAGCTTGCAATTAATGAATTCAATGAAATAAATGATGCATAGGGGTTCCCAACCAAATTCCAACCATCGTTCACTCTTGTGAGCTGAGAAGAAACATTCACATCCCCCATATTCGGCAAACCGCGTGAATCAATTGTAGTTGCATCAAATGAAGTGTATGATCCATCGGAGTCCAACCATACTTCATAACCTTTACCGGGGGTAAGAATTGTTGACGCTGATGTGACAGGGACATAGTCAAACAGTGATTCACTGTAACTCCACGCAGACGGGTACATATAGGGAGGATTATATCCGAAAACAAGCAACATTTCGTTCGACCAATCCTGAAATGTTGTAGTTGTTAACGGTGATGCCATATCAGAGTATCCAGCAGCACGCGTGGAAATATGGCGTTGAACTATGAAATTACCGGCTAGAGTGCCACTTATCCTTGGAGCAATACGTGCAGTACGATTTGCATCAGAAAGAAATGTAAATGATCCTGAAGCCGAATTACTGAGTTGTCCGGCTGTTGGAAAATAAGCATCAGCAACAGCAAAATTTCCAGATGGAATTGAAACTCCGGAAGAATTATTAATTGTCAAATCATAAAAAGTCGTTGTCGAACTTCCGCTCATCGTTTGTGCAACAGATCCATTTAATGTAACGTTTCCCTGTCGTTGAACAAAAACACCGTTATTTATCCAATTCCTTCTTAAAACAATATGGCGGTTTGCTGCACTTACATCAAAAGCAGAAAGAATTGTGAGATTTCCATTCACTGTTAGATCAGTATTTGTTGTTGTAATTCCGCTTCCGCCAAAAACGATGTTATTGAACGTTTCACCATTGGGATCATTAATAAACTGTGCACCACTTCCGCTAAAAAGAACTGTAGCGTTTCCAGAAGTAAAGGCGGAGTTATCTGTCCAGTTGCCACCTATACTAATACTTAAATTATTCGCATTCAAGGTGCCTGCATTGATGGTGATATCCTGAACAACATTTAAAGGATTGGTTTGCAGAATAGCCGTACAGGTTGTTCGATCGACCAATAAATTAGCAACGGGTGCAGTAGAATTAATTCCAATTGTTGTGTTATTTCCCGTTGACGCATTTCCAATTTGCAGTGTGCCTCCCGTTACGGTAGACTGTGCAACACCGGTGACCCTGTAACCAAGGTTCTGTCCTCCTGTACCACCCGAAGACCTGATCAAAATTGTTCCACCAGTTTGTGTAAATCGGGCACCGGGACTGGTAATAGAAAAAGGAGCCATTCCATTTGTAGTATTGTTATTGGAGGGAACAACAAATCGTCCACCCGTAATACTAAATTTTGAAATTGCATTTTGATTTCTATTTGTATAAGCAGCTGAAACATTAATTATTCCGGTATTCTCAACACTCACCTCTCCTCCATCGGAAATCAACTGAAAATTATTTCCGGCACCAACCTGAACTGTCCCTTTACTAACTTTTAATAATCCCTGCACAGTCAGATTTTGAGAAAAAATAAAAGATGCATTTGCCCCATCCAACCAAATTCCCGTATTTCTAGGAACAAGAAAATTGCCGGAAGAAAGAGAAATAACTAAATTCTGTGTTCCTTCGTAGTGGAAAGTCCCTGTGTTTAATTCTAGAAAACCGGTGGGAGCAGAAAAATTGGAAACGCTTACATCCAATCGATCTGCTACTGAATTACCAATATTCAAACGGATTGTATAAAATCGAGAAAGGGAACCGGTTCCCGTAATTGACTGTGTAGCATTTCGAACGAAATCAATGATTGCAAAAGAATTGTTATCAGGATTAAAATCAATTATTCCGTTATTCAGGATTTTCCCATTGATGGTAAAAAGATTTGACTGATTATTAGAATTTGTAGGAACAGAAAAAGAACCGCCCGCATTCACGATCAAATTACTATTAACCCGTAGATAAACCGGACTACCATTTATACCGAATCGCAAAGTACCCCCTGCGCCTTGTCCTATCTGGAGATCATTACAAATCGCAGGGCTTAAAGAATTTGTAGTATTTACAGTAACTGTATGCGTATTTTGAATTATGACGTTATCACCCGCCGTTGGAATCTGACCACCCTGCCAGGTAGAACCCGTGTTCCAATTTCCGGACTGCGCAGAAATGACTGTTCCAGGTGGTAAAGTAATTTGGGAACCAATTGATGGACTTGAAACAGCGCCCTCTGTAAACGCAACAACACGCCAATGGTATTGAATTCCGGGAAGTAATCCGGTTGCATTAAATGTGGTGATATTTGCTCCTACCAGGTTAAAATAAAAAAATGTTGTTCCGTCAATTGAATAATACAAAGCATATCCATCTTCATTGGTAGCCCAGTTGGTCCAATTTATCGTCATTGAAGTACGGGATACAGCAGAAAAAGAAAGTGCCGATATTGGATTTTGCGGAACCTGCGGAGTGAATCGTATGAGCGAATTTGCAGCCGGCATTTGGCTCAGGCTATTCTGCGGTGTTGCATTGAAAATTGCTGTGTTTGCATTTTGCTGGGTAAGTAGCTGCGCCGCTGTTGGAGGATTTCCTACAACAGGAGCATTGATTCCACAGGTGTAAGAAAAGGTATGAGAACCTGCATTCATGGTAGAATAGTGCATTTCAATTATTCCACTCGTTTCATATAGCTTAACCTGAAAAGTAAGAGAAGGACTAGTATTGCCATAAATTGCCATATTGGTCCATTGCACAGTAAACACTCTATTCCCGGCACTTCCTGTTGTGATGTATTGAATACTTGTTCCTAATGGGTTAACTCCACCTTGCGCAGTCAGATCATCATAAAAAGGTGCGATGGCAGGACGAGTTGCGAGTGCAGCTGACGATTGCGAAAAAGCGCTGTTCACATACCCAAACGCATCAGGACTAGGACCACCATCATCAGCAGAGGAAGAAAAATCGATAAAACCATTTGTTGAGATGCAAATTGTTGTATAAGGCAATGCATTGTACCAAAACTGAAAACCAATCGGAACAGGAAAACTTCTGTTATCATCCTGAGAAAATCCACCAGTGTATCGCCAGGAATCAACGGCAAATCCGGTACCGGAAATATCATTGAATAAGACTCCGGTTGAACGTGTTACCAAATATTGATTAATGGATTGTGCATTTGACCCCAAAGCACATAAAAGTAGATATACAGGCAAGAACCCCTTAAAAAAGGACATAAAAAGTAGTGTTTCGCCGCGAAAGTAGCCGAGCGAAACAAAATGCTACAATTTTTTATACAAACCTGATTTTACCCTCTACGAAATCGAATTTTTAATTGATAAACGGATTTACATAAGACTTTTTCTTTTTTTCCTGATTTCTCAGGAATACAACACATTAAACGCCTCATTTAGTGATCGTGAAATATCTAAAGATGTGGCGGATTCTAACCCTAAATTTGAAACCACAATATCCCCAGCCTTACCATGAATCCACACACCAATCATAGCGGCCTGAAAGGACGTATATCCTCTTGCTAAAAGACCTAAAATTACTCCTGTTAAAACATCGCCGGAACCACCTTTTGCCATCCCGGGATTTCCGGTTGAATTGAACCAGGTACTGCCATCAGGATGTGCGATGCATGTATAAGCGCCTTTCAACACGATGATAAGATTGTGCTTTTGTGCTTTTTCCTTCAGGGTAATGTACCTGTCGTAGCCGGATGTGTGTCTCCCAAACAGGCGGTCAAATTCACCCGGATGAGGAGTAAGGATTGTTCCGGTGGGTAAAAACGACATCCAGGTTTTATTCTCAGCAAGAATGTTTAAGGCATCCGCATCAAGAACCAAAGGCACATGTGTTTGCTGTATCAACAATTTTACCACATTGCCGGTCTGTTTATCCAAACCAATTCCGGGTCCTGCACCAATTGCATTATATTTATCCAGATGTGGTAGCGTGCTAATAAAATCGTTTTCCGAATCTGCAATTACCATCGCTTCCGGCAATGCGGTTTGTAATGGTATTTCTCCACACAAAGGAGTTGCAATAGTTAATAATCCACAACCACTTTTTAACGCAGCATAACCGGATAATTGTGCTGCTCCTACTTTACCCCTTCCTCCGGCAATCAACAGAGCATGACCATAATCGCCTTTATGCGAAAATTTTGCTCTTGGTTTTAGAAATACAGCAAGAGATTCAGGAAGAATAAAATGAACGGTATTACGATCAGCTTTTAATTCACTCCATTCCAATCCAATGTCAAGCACTTTCCACCGTCCTGTATATTGTGCGTTTTCCGGGAAAAAGAAAGATAGTTTTGGAGAATGAAAAGTAAATGTGACACTAGCTCGAACTACAGATTTTCCTTCCGGAATTCCATTTGAAGGCAAACCACTGGGAATATCAATTGAATAAATTCTGGTAGTGGAAGTATTGATGTGCTCCACCAATTCTGCTGCAAATCCTTCCAATTTACCAACAAAACCAAACCCAAAAAGTGCATCAATTACACAATCATTTTCACGAAATTCCGGCAATTGTTGAGACTCTTTCAAATCAATTATCGTAATCCCTTTTTGTTCTGCCTTTTTCCTGTTTTCTTCGTGATCTTCAGTAGGCTTTTTACCAATATTCAAAACATACACTAAAGGAGAAAATCCCTGAAGCATCAGATGTCTTGCCACAACCAAACCATCACCTCCATTGTTTCCTGGACCGCAAAAAATATGAATGGTCTGTTCACCGGAACCTTTCCCCACTCGAGAAATAAGATTGAGTTCGTTGAGAAATTCATCCAACCATTTTAATGCTGCCCGCTCCATTAAATCCAGTGAACGAATACCCTGAATTTCAATCGTGCGCTTATCAAGAAATTTTAGTTGATCCGGATCAGGAATAATCATGAGTATCTTTTAATTATTGATTTTCAATTTCTGTAAAACATCCAGCACCTGTGGAACCACCAGCGTTTCACCATCATTTATTATGACAAAATCTGCAAGAGCAACTTTTTCTTCCTCATTCATTTGTTTATTCATGCGTGCCCGCACTTCCGATTCATTCGAATGATCACGTTCCATCACTCGCTTCAACCGGATATACTCCGGACATGTCACAACAATCAATTTATCCAAATCCCGAAAAGTCCCGCTTTCAATCAATATTGCAGCTTCCCGAATGACAACCGTCGCCATCTGATTTTGACGCCATTTCAGGAACACCTCTCCCACCCTGGGATGAATCAACTTATTCAGTTCGACCAGCAGGCTATCGTCGGAAAAAACAAGATTTGCTATTTTTTTTCGATCCGGCAGGTTGTCGGTTAGGATGTCCTGACCAAAGATTTTAATTAGTCCATTCTTGATATCCTGATCTGTATCCAAAAGCCACCTTCCAACCTTGTCGGCATCAAAGACCGGTACACCAAACTCCTGAAATACAGCTCCTACTGTTGTCTTTCCTGCACCAATATTCCCTGTTAAACCAATCGTGATTTCCCTATTATTGTTATCCTTCATTTTAACAAATAAAATACGAAATGTTAAATACTTGAATCCTTCTACATTTCATCTGATTTTCAGACAAAGGCAAGGTAAATTTGTTTCGACCAATGAGGCAACCTTTTTGCCTGAAATCTGTCATGTTTTAGTAAAGTTAAGTTAATAGGATGAAACATTTAATCAATCGCCTGTTTATTGCCACTGTTGTTACAGTAATCTCCTTGATTTCCAACACCAGTAATGCGTCTCACGTCCCCGGTGGTAATATCACGTACGAATGTGTCGGACCAAATCAATTTGCAGTTACACTCACACTCTTTGAAGATTGTGGAACTGCGTTTGAAGGTAACTTTAACCAAACGCTACAAGTTAGCAATAGCTGTGGATTAGCAAACCCCACACTTTCCTTACCCAACGTTATTTACCAGCAGGAAGTTTCACAGTTGTGTCCGCAACAAATTGGACAATCTGAATGTTCCGGAGGTAATCTTCCAGGTGTCTATATGCACCAGTGGACAGGCATAATAACACTTCCAGCCGGTTGCGACTCCTGGACTTTTGCCTATTCTTCCTGCTGCCGTAATACAGCGGTAAATTCAACCTTTCAGGATTCTTACTACTGGGCAGCCACTTTAAACAGTGCCACCGCTCCTTGTAACAATTCTGCCCAAATTACCTCCCAGCCTATTCCTTACGTATGTATTAATCAGCAGGTGAACTTTAATATGGCAGCAATTGATCCTGACGGAGACAACCTGGTATTTTCGCTCATTCCTGCAATGACAACCGGCCCTGCAACAACAATTACCTACGCTGGCGGATATTCCGGTGCAAGTCCAATTAATGGGATAACAATTAATCCTACTACCGGACAGATAACGTTCACGCCTAATATCCTAGGTAATTTTATTGTTGCTGTATTAATTCAGGAATATGATGCGAATGGAAATCTAACGGGAACAGTTGTACAGGACTTCCAGTTTGAAGTTATCAATTGCGTCAATCAAGTACCTGCAGTACCGGTTGGAGGTATTACCAATTATACCGGCGGCGGTGCACAAACCGGGCCGAACAGTATTCAGGTTTGTGAAGGAGATAACTTTTGCTTCAACCTTACCTTTACAGATACAGACGTTACTAATGTACTCCAGGTAACTTCGAACATTCAACAAATTTTCCCAGGTGCTGTAGTCACAACAACCGGGACAAATCCCGTAACAGTTCAGGTATGTCATACTGTTCCATCAGGTGCACCTGCAAACTCAATTATTTCCTTTGAGGTTGAAGATGAT
The DNA here is from genome assembly GCA_046289975.1 of Flavobacteriales bacterium. Taxonomy (GTDB): domain Bacteria; phylum Bacteroidota; class Bacteroidia; order Flavobacteriales_D; family UBA2798; genus UBA2798. Next base: position 22,182 of record JBKBUQ010000025.1, read on the forward strand.
GCATGTCCTATCCCAGGTGTAAACTCCTTCCCCATTACGGTTACCGTGATTAATTCTACGTATGCGGGTATGGATCAAATCATGTGTTTAAACCAAGGAGCGCAATTAAATGCAAATGGTGGTTCTAACTTTAACTGGACTGTTTTATCAGGAGCACCAATAACGATAGGAACAAACTTCAGTTGCAATAACTGTCCGAACCCCATCGCAAATCCAAACATTACTACTACGTATGTAGTTACCAGTAATCTTTCCGGTGGTTGTACCAATGTAGATACAGTGACAATTAACGTTGTTCCTGATTTCTCATTTGTCATTAACCAAGCCTCGCCAACATCCTGCCTACAAGACCCAATTAATATCTCTGTTGTAACAACACCTGCGGGCGCATTTACCTATAACTGGACACCTGCAACTTACCTTAGTTCTACTACGAGTGCAAACGTTGTAGCAAACGCTACTGCTCCCGGCACGTACAATTATACTGTGACAATAACATCTCCCGACGGATGTGTAAAAACCGGAACTACATCACTAGTAGTTTTCCCGGCGGTTGCGCCGACTCCAACTGCCTTTGCTAGTCCTAACGTACTTATTTGCGGTGGAGGAGTAACGCAACTTACCGCTGACTTAGGTGGAGGCGTACCTGCTACCTGTGGTCCTAGTACATCGGGCGGTTGTACAGGTCCAACTACAGCAATTAACCCGGGAATACAAACCGGATCTAACACTACCACCAGCTATCCAGCTATTTGGGGTAACTGGTACAAATCATGCCGTCATCAGATGTTATTTACAGCAGCTGAGTTGAATGCCATGGGATTTGTGGGTGGAAAAATCACCCGAATCAATGTTCCTATTACCCAGGTAAATGGTACTACTACATATAGAAATGTTGTTGTTCAGATTGGATGTACCAGCCTTACTCAATTTGGCTCAGGATGGGAAGGCGGTCTAACCACTGTTTTTGGTCCTGCCGACGTTCCTATTGCAGTAGGTAATAACTATATCAACTTCAATACTGCTTACGAATGGGATGGAATCTCCAACTTGATTTTGGAAATCTGCTCTGATAATACAGCTGATCCTTCATGGACGCAAAACAGTATCGGAGCACAGACAACTACACCCGGTTTACAGTGTCAATACCTTTTCCAAGACTTTGCAAGCACATGCAGCGCAACCAATGTGGCTTTTGGATCACCATCTACCATTCGACCAAAAATTGAATTCACTACTTGTCCATCCGTACCGGATACCACGCAGTTCAGTTATTTATGGACACCAAGCGCTAACGTAGTAAACCCGACATCTCTAACTACGAATGCTAGTCCGACACAAACTACTAATTACACAGTACTTGTAACCAACAACAATGGCGGATGTACAGCAACGGCAAGCGTTCAGGTTATTGTTGACTGTTTGTGTTACCCGGCAAACCCTACAATCACCAACGTAAGTTGTAATGGAGGCAGCAATGGTGCAATTACGGCAGCCATGGTTGGAACAACCGGACCTTGGACAGTAAACTGGTACAACAGTGCCGGAGTACTTTTGCAGACAACTCCAAACGTAAATACTACCGATATTCTTACCGGTCTTCCCGCAGGAACCTATACGATTGAAACTATTGATACAGCACTTTGCGCAAGAGATACTACTATTACTATAACGCAACCAACTGCTGTTACAGGTAACGCAGGTACTGATGCGGTAATTTGTATTAATAACAGTACTACGCTTTCTGCAACAGCTACAGGAGGAACACCTCCTTATACCTTTGTATGGTCGGATGGCGGCACAGGATCTTCTTATGTTGTTACACCCGCAGCCAATACTTGTTATGATGTGATCGCAACAGATGCTAACGGATGTACTTCAGTTGCTGATCAGGTTTGTATCTTCCTCAATCCTCCTATCCTTGCAACAGCCATGAATGATGCAACAATTTGTCCCGGTGCATCCATTGCTTTAACCGCAACAGCTGCAGGTGGAAACGGCGGACCATATACCTACACCTGGACACTTAACGGCACTAACGTTGGAACAGGATCATCCTTAAATGTTACACCTCCCGCGAATGGCTCTGAGTATTGTGTAAGTATAACTGATAACTGTGGAACACCTGCAGGAACTGACTGTGTAATTATCAACTTTGAAGTAGTACCCACACCAATCTTTACTGCTGATAATCTGGAAAGTTGTATTCCGTTAATCACCAACTTTACCAATACAACTAATCCTGCACTTTACACCACAGCAACCTGGAATTTTGGAGATGGCAATTCATCCACAATACAACCAACTGTTGGCCATTCTTATACAGTACCGGGATGTTATGATGTAACGCTTACATTGGAAACAACTATAGGATGCACAGCAACAACAACATTACCAAGCTACGTTTGTGCGCGTCCTTACCCTGTTGCCAGCTTCCTTTTTGGACCACAACCCACCAATCTGTTTGCACCTGACATTACGTTCATGAGCAATTCAACCCCGGATGCAATTACATTCTTCTATGATTTTGCAGGCCTAGGAACTTCAACATTACCTGCAACAACGTTCAGTTTCCCGAATGATAATCCGGGCAACTATCCGGTAACCTTTGCGGTAAGCAACCAGTTTGGATGTACGGATACTATTGTTGAAACCATCATCATCAATGGAATTTATACCATCTATGCGCCAAATGCATTTACTCCGGATGGGGAT
>JBKBUQ010000259.1:0-3114 GCA_046289975.1 Flavobacteriales bacterium
TAATTCGCTCGGCTTACAACCCAAACGCACCCGGGAACACATTTTGCAGGAGCTGGATGATTGGGCTAAGTTTGGGGTGGAAGGCCATTTTCACGCCAAGCACCCCTGGTTTTCGTACCATGAGAACCTGACAGCAAGCAATGCGGCAATTGTGGGTGCATTACCCTCAGAGGTGGTTTGTATGAATCAGCTTACCGTTAACATTCACTTGCTGATGGTTTCGTTTTATCGTCCTACACCGCAGCGCTACAAAATTCTCTGCGAAGCTAAAGCATTTCCCTCTGATCAGTACGCACTCGAAACACAGGTGCTACACCACGGATTTCGTGCTGAAGATGCTATTCTTGAAATTGCACCAAGAGAAGGTGAATACACTATTCGAACTGAAGACATCTTAAAAGCAATGGAAGAAAATAAAGATTCTCTTGCATTGGTAATGATGGGTGGAGTGAACTACTTCACCGGACAATTCTTCGATATAAAAACCATTACTGCAGCCGCTCAAAAAGCCGGGGCACATGCCGGTTGGGACCTTGCCCATGCTGCAGGAAATGTGGAACTTCATTTGCACGACTGGAATGTTGATTTTGCCGCCTGGTGCAGTTACAAATACCTCAACGCCGGACCCGGTTCTGTATCCGGAGCATTTGTCCACGAAAAACATGCCCATAGCAAATTACCCCGCTTTGCAGGATGGTGGGGGCACGATAAATCCATCCGATTCAAGATGGAAAAAGGATTTCAACCTATACCCGGCGCAGAAGGATGGCAGTTGAGTAATGCACCTGTTTTATCCATGGCAGCTTACAAAGCTTCACTCGAACTTTTTGCTGAAGTCGGAATGCCGCAACTTATAAAAAAATCACGATTGCTTTCGGGTTATCTCGAATTCTTAATCGCTGAAGTGAATAAAGCCGTGAGTGGAAAAGAAAATACCCCGCTCGAAATCATAACCCCGCTCGACTGGAATCAACGCGGTGCGCAGATCTCCATGGTTGCACACGGACAAGGTAAAGATCTCTTCAACAAACTAATTGCCGAAGGAGTGATTCCCGATTGGAGAGAACCCAATGTGATTCGTCTTGCTCCTGTGCCCATGTACAACAGTTTTGAGGATATGTTCAGGTTTGCAGAAATACTTACAAGGATTTTGAAAGCCGCATAACAATGGAGCCACTGCTGCTATTTCTTTTTCGTCACACCAGCACAGCCGGTGGTCAGGGTCTGGAAGGCGAACTGCATTTGCTTCAAATAGCAGGAATTACTGCATTGGTTTTAGGAATGATCATCTACCAATTGGGTAAAATGAAAACGAATGAGCTTCTTCTTCATTTGGGAAAAGCACTGATTTTAGGTTCCGTGATTCTAAATTTTAGTCCGCTGCTACAAGGAGAGTCGTCGCAGAAAACCATAACAGTAGCATTACTGTTCGGGCTGACGGGCATCATACTTTCATCCATTATTTTCTTTCAAATTCGTCCGGACAGTGAAGAAGATGAAGAACACTGATTCGAAATAACTGTTAGGATAAAAACACGCAACCCCATGGGAAAAAACGTAACGATAATTGGCGCAGGACTGGTAGGCTCATTGCTATCCATTTATTTAGCGAAAAGAGGATATAATGTAACCGCTTACGAACGTCGTCCTGACCTTCGCAAAAACCGAATTTCAGCAGGAAGATCGATCAATCTTGCGCTCAGCGACAGAGGATGGAGAGGCTTGGCCGGTGTAGGTATTTCGGAAGAGATCCGCAAAGTGGCGATTCCCATGAAAGGAAGAATGATGCATCCGGTGAGTGGAGAACTTACCTATCAGCCCTATGGAAAAGAAGAGCAGGCCATCTATTCCGTTTCGCGCGGAGGATTGAATTGTGTACTGATGGATCTGGCGGAGCAGCATGGTGTAAAGATCGTATACAATGAAAAGTGTACGGATATTGATCTTGATCATGCCAATGCTCATTTTGAAAATGCAGAAACAGGAAAAAACACAACGGTAAGCAGCGATCACATTTTTTCCACCGACGGAGCCTTTTCAGCAGGAAGAATGCAAATGCAAACACGTACCGATCGATTTAATTATTCCCAAACCTATCTCGATCACGGTTACAAAGAACTCACCATTCCTCCAACAGCAAGCGGAGATTTTGCAATGGAGCCCAATGCGCTTCACATCTGGCCACGCGGTCAGTTTATGTTGATTGCGCTTCCGAATATAGATAAGAGTTTCACTTGTACATTGTTTTTCCCTTTTGAAGGAGAGAAATCGTTTGAAGCATTGGATACACCTGAAAAGATGATGAGCTTCTTCAGGGAAACATTCCCGGATGCCATTCCGATGATGCCCACACTGAAAGAAGATTATTTCAGCAATCCTACTTCATCGCTGATGATTGTTAAATGTTTTCCGTGGACCTATAAAGACAAACTCGCCATGGTTGGAGATTCTGCACACGCCATTGTTCCGTTTTACGGGCAAGGAATGAATTGCGGATTTGAAGACTGCGTGGTGCTGGATGAATTGATGAGTAAACATGGATTGGACGCATCACTGGAGAATGATTCCGAAGTATTCAAGAAAGTTTTTTCAGAATACCAGAACCTCCGCAAACCAGATGGTGATGCCATTGCTGATTTGGCAGTGATGAACTTTATTGAGATGCGCGACAAAACTGCTGATCCAAAATTCCTCTTGCAGAAAAAGATCGAAGCACGATTCAGCACAAAATACCCGGAGAAGTGGATTCCGCTTTACTCGATGGTTACCTATTCTCCACACATTCGCTATTCTGAGGCACTGCGCGAAGGATTACGTCAGGAAAACATCATGCAAAACATTATGGCAATGCCCGGCATTGAACAGAAATGGGACAGTGAAGAAGTGGAAAAGAAAATTTTAGGGATGTTGAGCTGAGGAAATTCTTTCTGAAAAAAAATCAGTCCAGAACCTCTTCTCCATACTTATCGATGAAATGGTATTCGAGAAGATGGTGAGAGGTAACGCCTTTGATACGAATCCATTTTTTGTACTTCAGAAACCACTTCCAGCGTTGGGAAAAAATTCCCTTTGTAAAATGCGCATAGAGAAAGGGGTGAACTGCCAGACTGATGC
>JBKBUQ010000260.1:0-3082 GCA_046289975.1 Flavobacteriales bacterium
AATGTTCAATTGTTGCAGCAGGGTAATTTCCTGGTTGCAGGGACCAATATTGTGCTTTCACTCATTGCAGGAATTAGTGTGATCTATCTGATGTGGAAGTGATTTGTGCGTTGATTTAAACAGCACCAAGAGCACTGTAAATTTTATACAGTGTTTCACATTCTTTTTCCCAGGTAAGATCAAGTGCTGCCGTTTTGGTATTGTTGCGCATCGCTTCCATTTCTTTGGGATCATCCATCATCTTCTTAATGGCAGCTGCAATTGTTTTGGGATCGTGAGAAGAAACAATTTGTCCGGTTTCGTAACCCAATGTGATGCGTTTTACTTCCGGTAAATCAGAAGCCAGAACGGGAATTCCTGCATGGATAAAGTCGAAGAGTTTGTTGGGCAGACTGAATTTGTAATTGAGGTTGCTGTCTTTATCGAGGGTAATTCCAATATCACTGTTGCGGGTGTATTGCATCAATTCGCTGTATTCCATCCGCGGGAAAAACAGAATGCGATCCTGCAATTGCATTTGTTGCGATAATTTTTTCAGGTCCTCCACAACATCTCCATTGCCAATGATAAGGAGCAAACAGTTGCTGAGGTGTTCCATGGCCATTACCATTTCCTCATTGCCACGGTCGATGTTTATGCCTGCTCCCTGAATGATCAGAATAGTTTTATCTTCGGGGAGGTGTAGTTCCTGCCTGCTTTTTTTTTCATTTCCCGTTTTGATCGATGGAATATTGCGAACTACATGGATCGTTTTCCCGTATTTTTTGTGGTACATGTCCGCAATGCTTTTGTTTACGGTTATGATATGTTCCAGTTTTGGGAAAATGCGTTCTTCAATCCGCTCCCAGATTCGACGGACGCGTGGGCGATTTACCAGTTCAGGGACTTCCGTAAAATATTCGTGGGTATCGTACACCAGAGGAATTCGTTTTAACCGCGAAGCCATTCTGCAGGCCAGTAAAGTGTCGAGATCGTTCGAAACGATTAAATCGGATTTGGAAAACAGGAGTCGGAAAAAAAGACGCAGATTGAAAAAAGCATAAAAGAATGCACCTTTTTCAAACAGCAAGCGCATACGTACCGTTTTGTAAACTCTTGCAGGAAGTTCAGTGCTGTTCTTTCGCTTTCTTCCGATGAGCGTAACGGTATTTCCTTTTTCGCACAGGTATGTACACACCTTATGCACCCGCTGATCGGTGAGCAGATCGTTGGTAACTGCAACTGAAATGTGTTTGCCCGGCATTCGGCGAAATTACGGCAAAAAGACTTTTGTAAGATTCGATTTCCTGCAACTGTGGTGAATATGGACTGAAATTATGATTGGTTCTGCCGAAATCACTTTCCGCTGTTGAATACTATTTGTCCGGATGGCATCAGCGGAATCCATATTCCGATAGATTTGCTGCATGAATCTGCTGGAAAACATCTCCATAAAGAGCTACAATACATTTGGTATTGATGTCAGTACCCGTTTTCTAACCGAGGCCCATTCTGTGGATGACCTGAAGGAAATCGTTGAAGACCGTCGTTTCGCTGCTGTTCCCATGATGATTCTTGGAGGAGGAAGCAATGTGTTGTTTACTGCGAATTATTTCGGTTTAATCGTTCTGAACCGGCTCTATGGTATTTCGCTGGAAAGGGAAGATGAAAATCACTATTACGTAAAAGCAGGAGCAGGAGAAAACTGGCATGCGTTTGTGATGTGGTGTGTGGAAAGAAATTATGCAGGTCTTGAAAATTTATCGCTAATTCCGGGATGTGTTGGAGCTTCCCCAATGCAGAATATCGGAGCATACGGAGTGGAAATGAAAGATCATTTTCATCATCTCGAAGCATTGAATACCGAAACACTGGAAACGGAACGCTTCGAATTTGGTGATTGTCATTTTGGTTACCGCGAAAGTGTTTTCAAACGCGAACTCAAAGGACAATATATCATCACCTCGGTAACTTTTCGTTTGGATAAACAGCCTAAGTTCCGAACCGATTACGGTGCAATAGCTAAGGAGTTGGAAGCGATGGGTGTAAAGGATCTTTCCATTCGTGCCGTTTCGGGTGCAGTTATTCGTATTCGCAGAAGTAAATTACCGGATCCGCAGGTTTTAGGCAATGCCGGAAGTTTTTTCAAAAACCCGGAGATTACTGAAGAACAAAAGATACAATTACTTGCAATGCATCCCGATGCGGTTGTTTATCCACTCGAGAATGGAAACTACAAAGCAGCGGCCGGATGGCTTATTGAAAAAGCAGGATGGAAAGGAAAGCGAATAGCCAATTACGGCGTTCATGAAAAACAGGCGCTGGTATTGGTCAATTACGGCGGAGCGCAGGGAAAAGAAATTTTCGATCTCTCTTCGCAAATTCTGGATGATGTGAAATCCCGATTCGGCATTCAGCTGGAGCGGGAAGTAAATATCGTTTAAATCAGCATTTGCCCTGTGAAAATTTACGCTTCAATCAGCATTTGATTACCGTTTTGAGCAGGCAATATTTTTGTCTTGACGTTCTGATTTGGTGTTAAGTTCATGTAAATAAGTGTATTAACAGCTTATTTTATCGGTGTTGCTAATTCTCATTTTTCGTAAATTGCGCCCCTAATCCGGAATGGAATGGCCAATTACCTTGATTTTGAAAAGCCCATTGAAGATCTGATTCACCAGATCGAAGATGCGAAGAGCATTGCAGAGAAAACGAATGTTGATATGGGCAAGGCAATCAAAGACCTTGAAAAGAAATTGCAACAAACCCGTATCGATATTTTTGCGAACTTAAGTCCATGGCAACGTGTTCAAGCGTCGCGTCACCCTGATCGTCCTTATTCGCTTGCCTACATCAACTACATCACTGAAAATACCTTTCAGGAACTTCATGGTGATCGTAATGTGCGCGACGATAAAGCGATTGTTGGCGGATTTGGAAAGATCGGTGGTAACGGACAAACCGTTATGTTTATTGGTCATCAAAAGGGGATAAATTTGAAGATGCGTCAGTACCGTAATTTCGGTATGGCCAATCCTGAAGGATACCGTAAAGCTTTGCGTTTGATGAAGCTTGCAGAAAAATTCGGTAAACCTATTGTAAC
>JBKBUQ010000261.1:0-3075 GCA_046289975.1 Flavobacteriales bacterium
GCATTGTTCTTCCCCTTTGGTGGGACAAGTCTGAGAACGTAGGGTAGAGATCTCCCTGCGTGACTTGATTAGCGGGAATTTTAAAAGACACATTAGCAAAGACAATCATACAAGAAAATAAAGAGTGACAATGGAGAAAAACAACATCGGACAGAAAGCAAACGGACAAGGTGCAACGCCTTTTGCCCAAACATATTTTCACGGAACTAAGGCAGACCTTAAGGTGGGCGACTTAATTGAAGTGGGTTTCAACTCTAACTACGGACAACAGAAAAATGCAAAATATATTTTCCTGACGGCAACGTTAGACGCTGCAATATGGGGAGCTGAACTTGCATTTGGTGACGGATGTGAAAGAATTTATTTGGTTGAGCCGACAGGAGAAATTGAAAACGACCCAGACCTGACCGACAAGAAGTTTCCCGGAAATCCAACGCAATCATTTCGCTCAACCCAACCCTTCAAAGTTGTTGGAGAAGTAACGGTTTGGCACAAACATCCAGCGGAACAAGTTAAAACAATGAAAGAACACCTTGAAAAATTAAAAGAGAAAGGGATAAATTCACTAAACGATTGACAACAAAACGCAAGTGCCCAAAATGACCAAAGAAATAAAGGATTTTTTTGAACAGTTTTCACCTGAAGTTGCTGATATCGGAAAGATTATTTTTGAAGCAACCGAGAAAACGATGCTGCCCGAAAAGAAAATGTGGATTGACCTCGCAGACAAAATGATAACCTTCGGGTCTGAGAAAAATATGAAGGGTGAAATCTGCTATATCAAACCGTTGAAAGACTCAGTAAACCTTGGTTTCTTTCACGGAGCAAAATTGAACGACCCTAAAAACCTGTTACAAGGAACAGGAAAATCTTTAAGACACATTAAGTTTAAGAAGAAAGAAAATATTGACCTTGAAACAGTAAAGCAACTTTTGAAAACAGCATTAAATGAACATAACGCCAGACAGTAAAAAACACCGAACCGCTAACACACGTTTGGCGCAATGGGGGGTAAGGTGATTAAACTATGCGAAGAGCTTCTATCAATATTTGTACAAGGTTGAAAGTGATGTGATCCGCAATTGCTACTTTCGGGGAGTTACCAATCGAATAGTAATTGGTAAAAAAACCTACACCTTCGACAAAATTTCTATCTAAAAAAATTAATTTTACTGCTTTATTTATTTGCAGACAAACAACACACAAGCCAACCTAAAACGAAAATTTAGTTTTTTACCATCGTACTATAAAAATAATGTGCCTACATACTAGTGTTATTCAAAAATTGGAAATTAGACAATTGGAACTTAGAAATCATATCTCATCTAAACTGAATCAACACCTCTTCCAACATTTCCGCTGTTAGAAAAGACGGATAACGATACACCAGTTTATAATTCTTATCGAGGATAACGAAAGTCGGGTAGGAGAGTGTATTTGATTCCATTCCCACTTCCAATGCAAGCGCATTCGCACCTTTTCCGTCGCGCACAATTTTGAAGCTGTATTCTTTTCCGTTAAAACGCAATGTGTCTTTTGTTTCACCGTCGAGTTTTATCGCATAAAACGATTGACTCATTTCTCTGATGACATATTTGTTCGTGAACGTGCGTTTATCCATGAGTTTACACGGACCACACCACACTGCGTAGATATCGATAAAAATGGGTTTGGGATTCACCCTCATCGAATCTTCGAGTTGCTGAAAGGTGAGCCAGGTGATGGTAGGTTTTTGTTTTTTGGTGGTATCCTTTTGCGCCAACAAATCGCTGCAAGTGCCTGCTGCAAGAAAGAGAAGCAGTAACAAATTGCGGTATGTAACGATAACGTTCATGGTAAAGAATACCTCAAGCCAATGAAAAAGCGAATGCCTTGAAAGGAAGAGTAAACATACGTCGTATCAAAGCGATATGCAAAGGGGTTGCTTTGAGGGTTATCAGCATTTTTATCAAAAGGGTCGTGTGCACGCATAATTGACCAGGCTGGCGGGGTGAAATTGAGCAGGTTCTTTACACCCAGGTACAGATTCCATGCCATTCCCATTTTGCGGCTCACCTGGAGGTTCTGAATGCTGAACCAGGGAGATTCCGGCGCCCGGAAATCATTCTCCTGCAGGGGTAACAGCATCGGACCAATCAGGTTCCCGGTATAATCGGCCCACCATTTTCCATTTCTGCTTTTCCAGCTGATGGCAAAAATCCCGGAAAATCTTTCGGTCAACAATGGGCGCGTCTTTTGTCCTGATTCTATACGTTCAATCGTGTTGAAGGTTGCTCCCGCATTGATGCGGATCAGTTCGCTGTAATTGAATTCCAGATTGATGGCCGCTCCCCTCGATTGGGCATAGCCATTCAGATTCGAATAAATGATCTGATCGTCGTTGCTTTCGTAATCGGGAATGATCTTATTGGAAAAATGCGTGGCAAACACACTGAATTCAATGGTGGCTAACCATTTTCGGTGATAGATCTTCTTCAGCAAATTGGAGTAGATATTCCATGAACGTTCCGGACGAAGGGTTTCGCTGATAATGACTTCCCTTGATCCGTTCAGTGCAGCATGATCTTCGGTAAATACATTCACCACCCTGAACCCATTCCCAATTCCGGTGCGCAACATCAACTCATCGCTGATTTTCCATTTATGACTGATCCGTGGTGAAAAAATAGGTCCATGCGTGAAATGAAGATCGTAACGAAGTCCGCCGAGTAGTAAATGTTTTTGGTGTACCGCAAATTCATTCTGAATAAAAATTCCGGGCAGAGGTGTGATCTGTGGTTTGTTTTGCGCCGCGACCGAATCGTTACTTTGTGTTGCTACCGTATTGTCATCGTAATATGTATAGCGCAGTGCTGCTCCTGATAACAGTTCGTGTTTTCCGACTTTCTTTTCCCAGCGTTGCTGAACAAATCCAATGCGTTGACGCGCATTAAATACGGTAGTGCCGTAAACGGAATTCTGATGATGGTCGCTCAGCGAAAAATTGACAAACATCTTTTCTATTTTCAGTGCTATCTGATAATTACCAATCAACTCGAAACGCGAAGTGTAAATGGATTCTCCATAAATACTGTC
>JBKBUQ010000262.1:0-3061 GCA_046289975.1 Flavobacteriales bacterium
AAGGAGTAATAATACAACCCGTGGAAATAAATACCGCATATCCCAAAGTGGCGACATCGTACTCATTGCCATAGCTACAAGCAGAAAATTAAAAGCAATCAACGGAAGCACAACAACCTTGAATAATCCAAGGATCAAAAGTCCACCACCAATTAATTCTACCCAGGAACTATAATATGCAGTAATGTGAAACACCCAAGATGGGATCCATGCTTTATTCAGTTCCTGTCTGTAGGTTTCAGATACTCGCTTAATTCCTAGGCCAAATACCTTATCTATCCCTTGATACAAAAGCAGAACGCCAAGCAATATTCTTGCGAATGCAATTGCCAGTGCCGGTAAATAAAATTCAAATTGTTCCATTATTCCTGTTCGTGAATGTCCGGTAGAGCATCTTTTTCAACGTCTTTTGCCATTTCCTCTCCAAAACGATTTACATCAGCAAGCGAAAGGTCGTCAGTCACCGTTGTTTGCAACCACACATTTCCAGATTTTCTGAAGACCTGAACCCATAATCCTGCGATCTCTTTCCAGTTGTGTTCAAAGGTCTTAACTTTGGCATGACCATTCATGCTGATTGTCCCGCTTACTCTTCCATGCAAAATATCATGAATGGTTTTATTTTCATCTTTTATTGGTGACCCTGGTGCCTCCTGATGAGAATGCAAATCAATTTTGTCTTCGTAGAACTGAAGCTTTAAGTAAGGGTAATGCTCGTGGAATTGTTTATTCAGTTCGCTGATTTTTGTGTCTTCTGTAAATACTAGATTCATTGTTCCGGTTTATATGATTGAATTGTTGTGTGTGCTTGGTAAAAAAGTACTGATTTTTCAGAATTCATCTTTGTTGATTTTCCATTCCTTTTCAGGTAGAACCAACAAGGGAATGTGTGTGTGATAGGCCATTTTTTTGCTAAACGATTTACCAAACAGCCGATCGAACATTCCATGTTTGCGATGAACAAAGGCCAGCCAGTCCGAAGGATGTTTTTCCATAAAATGGTCGATCCCCTCAATTACATCACGACCTTCAGGAAAAAAGAAAAGGTGACTCAATGATTGAAAATAATGTTCAAGATCTATTCCTGCAACGCTTTTATTATAATCGGGCAATAATTCCCCCTTTAACACATTTACAATGTTGATTCTCGATTTAAAATGCAGTCCAACAGTTTTTAACATATCGAGCGAATGCACTTCGAGTCCCTGCAGGTCGCTTGCAAACGTAATATGCTTTGGTTCTTTAAAACTCGCATCAGCGGGTATTACAAGTACCGGACAATTACCACGTTCAATATAGCTTGCTGTCGTAGATCCAACAATGAGTTCAGCTACCTTCGACATTCCTCTCATTCCTAAAACTACAAGGTCACATTTCGATTTATCGCAATATTCATTGATTTCATCAACAGTAAATCCCATTTCCGCCTTAATCATCGAAACCACTCCGTGTTTATCCTGAATTTCAATTCCAAGTTTTTCTAATCGGTCAAAACTTTCCTTTTCAATACTTTCCAGGTTGGGTACCACCGGTACATCCGTTGCAACCAGGGGAACATGGTATACATGGAGTAAATGCAGTCGGGCACCCAAATGTTTGGCAAGTTTTGCGGCATATTCCACCGCATTTAATGAAACAGTCGAGAAATCAGTTGGAACGACAATGTTCTTCATAGTGATTGAATTAGGAGTATCAGGCAGATACAAAAATAGACCTGGCATCTACCGGTGAGTATGACAGGAATCAAAGCAAAAACTGACTTCGGTCAGTTTTATTAGATTTGTTCTACGATTTAATAAAAAATGAAACAATCTCCAATCGATTTAAGAAGCGATACGGTTACGCGTCCTGATGGCGGTATGCTCGAAGCGATGATGAATGCAGAGCTTGGTGATGATGTATTTATGGAGGATCCTTCTGTGATTCGTCTTGAAAATGAACTGGCAGCGATGTTTGGGAAAGAGGCCGGTTTGTTTTGCCCTTCAGGAACTATGACCAATCAAATCGCTATTCGTTTACACACGGTTCCCGGACAGGAAGTGATCACCCACAAGGAGTCGCATGTTTACAAATACGAGGGAGGAGGCATTATGGTGAATTCATTGTGCAGTGTAAAACTTGTTGATGGCAATCGTGGAAGATTAACTCATGATGATGTGTTGCTGAATATTAATAATCCGGATGATATTCATCTACCTGTAACCCGGTTGGTTTCGGTTGAAGATACTGCCAATAGAGGAGGAGGAGCTATTTATGATCTGCAGGTAATTGAAGCAATTTCAAAACTTTGTAAAGAAAAAGGCTTTCCACTTCATTTGGATGGAGCAAGGGTTTTTAATGCTTTGGTAGAAACCGGATGTGATCGCAAAAAATACGGTTCCTGGTTTGATACAATTTCTATTTGTTTGAGCAAAGGCCTCGGCACACCAGTTGGATCTGTATTAATCGGAACAAAACAGCATATTCATGCAGCGAGAAGGATTCGAAAGGTTTTTGGGGGTGGAATGCGTCAGGCCGGTGTCCTGGCGGCAGCAGGTTCGTATGCTTTGAAACATAATATTGATCGGTTATTAGATGATCATAAGAGGGCGAGAATTATTGGTGAAATGCTCGGGAAAAACAGATTTGTTGAAGAAATTTTTCCGGTAGAAACAAATATAGTTGTAGCTCGATTGCATAGTTCCATGCCGGTTGATCGTTTTGTTTCATTGCTCAGGGAAAAGAATGTTTTGTGTGTTCCTTTCGGTGCCGGATTGGTTCGTATGGTTACACATTTGGATTTTCATGAAGATCAATTAAATCAATTGGAAAACGCCATTCAGCAAATAGCATGAAGAATTGTTTGATTGTATTCTGCCTATTGATGTTCTCTTGTTCCAATAAGGGAGAGGATTCAATATCCGCTAATAACGAGGAAGTTCATAAGGAGGATTCAATCTCAAATTCTCCTGATTCGTCAATGCAGGCTGTTGAGGATACTGTCATTATCGATAAAAAATTATCCTTCCCGGAAAAAGCAAATGCATTTACCTTGAAGTACAAACGCTGGTACAATGAATCC
>JBKBUQ010000263.1:0-2983 GCA_046289975.1 Flavobacteriales bacterium
AAAATACTTTGAGAAATACGACAGGCATCTTGTCCTATATGGAAGTTATGGGCCACTTCTCAATACAACGGAATTCCGGTATTCGAACCGGTTTACAACTAACGAGCAGTTAAGGATCCGTTCCAGATGCAGTGAATACCTGAGCTTGTCGGCCAACTTCAGGAAGTTGTCGTTCAGTTATTCGTTTGCAATGAACGCCTTAAATCTTCCGGATTCCATTTTTGCAAAATTTAATTCGTACGGAAGTTCCTACACACTCGGAAGGTTTTATTTCCGCGGAACCTACAGATCCGTAACAGGCATTAGCAAATACGATACAAGCTCACCAGACACTTCGGTCACTGATGCCTTTCATCCGTATCGAAATCATGTTAAAAACACACAACTTAATTTGCTTACCGTTTTTCTTTTCAAAAAAGGGTATTCATATACTGTTCCCTATTCGAACACCTACAAAATAAAAAACAGTGGTGGTAGTTTTCTAGCCTACACTCAACCTTATTATTGGAAAGCTCAAACGGAAGGCGCATTGATCAATGAAATGGATGGAAGTCCGTCCAGATCATTCGCAGGCAACATGCCCAACAGAATACGAACTACCGGAATGAGGTTCGGACTCGGATTTGTTTATCATTTAACCGGAAAACATTTTTTCTGGTCGCAGACTGGTGCTGCCGGAATGGATTTACAGATGAATGCCATTCGATCGGATTCGGAAACACGAAATTCATTTCAGATAAAACCGGCAATGATGGCTGACTTTATTTTGGGGTGGAATTTTGACTACTTCTTTTTCTCCTATGCGTTTAACTTCAAATTCAACTTTTTGGGTGACGACAAACTCGATGTCAGAGACCTTTATTTTGTGAATTCCTTAAAACTGGGCTTCCGAATTCCGGTCATTAAAAAACAAAAGGAAGACGTCAAAAATTAAAAGAATTGGCTATTTTTAATTATGCCAATGAAAACCCTGCTTACTTTAATCCTCACACTTTTATTATTTTCTCCTGATAGTTACAGCCAGGTTGATTCCCTTCCCACAAAAAAAAGGAAATCCTCCTATTTAGATACCAACTATGTAGTTCGCTATAAGGATCGACTGGTCGTTTCTCTTTACCAAAGCACCAGGAACTATAAGTTTGATATGTCACCTATAGGTCTAAAGGACAGCACCGGCGCAGACCTTATCAAGTACAGCACCAACTCCAATCTGGGTACCGGTATCGGATTCGACTACGATAAAATATCGTTCAGTATTGGTCGTAGTACCCCGGGAACGGAAAAGGAGATCCAACAAAAAGGAAGAACATCATCCTTCAATTTGGCTTTTTCATTGAATGGAAAGCGTCACCGAATTGAGACTTTTTACCGCAGCTACACGGGGTTTTACGACAGCAACTACAGCAAATTCGGATACCAGTCCAACGACACCAATATTATTTACTATCAAAACCCCAGAATGACAGTTAAGGAATTCCGGACAAAATTTTTCTGGTATTTCAATAAAAAACGGCGGTTCTCTTATGCTGCAGCCTATTCGAACACACAGCGACAGCTCAAATCAGCAGGAACCATTTTGGTAGCAGCAAATGTGTATGGGTTGGCAATTCAATCGGATACCGGCCTGATACCTTATCCATCACAGCCATTCTATCCGGAGAGTCCTGACCTCATGCGGGTACGTTCCATCGGATTTAGTTTTAAGCCGGGATTCAGCTATAATCTTGTGCTGTTTAAACGCTTGTTTGCCAACGTAACCTTTTTATGGGGACCGGAATTGCAGTTCAGAAAATTCAGCGATGCCGATCGTGGTGATAAAAAAAGTGCAGCCTTTGGGTTTTCCGAAGCAGAATTCAGAGGAAGTATCGGGTACAACGGGAAGTACCTGTACTTCTATTATTTCCTGATGAGCGACCTGAATAGAATATCCACCAAAACAATTTTCATTGATAAAACACTCATTTATCAGGGAGGAGTGATTGGTTACCGGTTTAAATTCAACAACAAATTCAGCAAGTGGCTTCAGGCCAATAAATATTACAACATGATCTAAAAACAGAAAGCCCGAACCTGATGGTCCGGGCTTTCTGTTTATAAATACATGCTTACTTTTTCTTTTTGCCTTTTTCTTCTTTAACAGGCGTTGCGGGAATAGCTGCAATTGCATCTTTCTGTGCATTACAGGTAGCAGAACACTCTGATGAAACGCCATCCAATGCGCTTTGCCATTCGCCGATACTTGTGTTTGCAGCAGCGAGTTTTTTCTTCCAGTTTTCAAGCTCAGTTTTTGCTTCTTCTTCCTTAACCTCACCTTTTTCAACTTTTGCTTTCCAATCGGCCCAAACCTTGCTGTCCTTATCCCATGAAGCTTTGAAACCATCAAACGTCGCCTTGATTTCAGCAACTTTTTCTGTATGACCACTGCATACTGTATTCAGGGAATCAATAACAGCCAACTGTACAGGAGTAGCATTCATTTTTAAAGAATCCGGCAGTTCAGCAGGACGCATTTGAGCCATCGCTGAATCTTCTTCAGTGATAGAAGCCCCAAAAGCGGTTGCGGCATCCCCAGCTTTTGTCCATTCCGTTTCAAACGCACTGAGTTCCTTCTTTAATTCTTCAGAAACGCCGCCACCACAAGAAGTGAAAAGAAAGGATCCTGCAATAAGAGTAATTACGCTAAGTTTTAGTGTTTTCATGGTTTTCAGTTTTTTTTTGCAAATATATCTGCATGTTTAATTCGAAATCGAAGTTGCGGTTTGTACACGTCATTTTTTTTTCTAATTTTAATCGGATTAATCAAAACCCATTAAAATGAAAAAATGTATTACTCTCTTGCAGGCACTTGTCCTTACATTGATGCTGTTCATCGGAAGCACCCAAAAATCCAACGCTCAGGCCATGGAACAAGGGAGTGTCGGTGTGAATGTTTATTACGGTTTCCCAAACTTGGCCTCCTACCTGATCCGAAATTTTGCGGATG
>JBKBUQ010000264.1:0-2960 GCA_046289975.1 Flavobacteriales bacterium
TCTGATCATGATCAATGGTCGGAACGCACCCGCAAATCGCAATATGCCGGTTGTTGGCTGGAATGCGCACAAAGCGATATCCATTCCGTCCTTTATTGTTCCGTTTTCTTTTTCATTTAATGCCGCCACCAGCTCCTTGTCAATTTGAGCAAGCATTGCTGCAGGATGAACTTTTTTCGTTCCGCGGATTACATTTCTCACTACCGAATGCGCAAGAATCGACATCAATGCTCCGGGAACTCCGTGTCCGGTACAATCTGCAATAAGGAAAATGAACCAATCTTCTTTTTTGGTGAACCAATAGAAATCACCGCTTACAATGTCTTTGGGTTGATTCAAAACAAAAGCATCCGCAAAAAACTGATGCAATCCGCTTACCTCCGGGAGAATAGCATCCTGCAATCGTTTGGCATAGGCAATGCTGTCCTGAATCTCTTTCTTTTGATGTGCGAGTTTGCGGTTGACATTATTCAATTTGACCTGATTTTTTTTCAGATCACTGATGTCCTGACCAATCCCAAGATACATTCCGTTCTCATCACGGGAAATATTCCATTTCATCCAGCAGATCTTATCGTATTTGGTTTTCATTTTTTTCTCAACGGAGAAATGGTTGATCTCCGGATTGTTCAAAAAATGCAATTCCAATTCACGAAAATGTTCAATCCTTTTTTTTCTTGATTCGTCAAGAAAAGAATACCAGCTTTTTCCGGTTATTTCCTCCAGGGTATATCCCAAAAGTGCACGGATTGAACCGGATGCATAAACAATTTTCGCCTCCTTATCGATAAGGAAGGAAATGGTTTTTAAACGGGTAAGCTGCTCGTCGCCCAGGAATAGCATAAAACATAAATTAAAATGAAATTAAATAGGGGGAATGGAGTACCTGAATCAGGCCATAATTCGGCCAAACGGTACGGGACGCATTGTACGTCTAAAATTATTCCAATATGTTCCGTTTAGGATCATGCGACAAATGAAAGAAGATTTTTTATTGTGAAATGGAATCGGAACAACAGAAAAAATGCATTTGCCGTATCCGATTCAGGATCATTCGCGCGCTTTTGAATCGATGATGATGGTAACTGGACCATCATTAATCAACCCTACCTGCATATCGGCGCCGAACTCACCTGTTTCAACGGTTAAGCCTGAGCTGCTTTTTAATTGAGTGCAGAATGATTGGTAAAGTGGAATCGCTTTTTCGGGACGTGCTGCTGAAATAAATGAGGGACGATTTCCTTTTTTTGTGGAAGCATGAAGCGTGAATTGCGAAACAACCAGTAGTTCTCCCTTGCAATCCATAACTGAAAGATTCATTTTTCCATCGCTGTCAGAAAGGATTCGCATTTGAGCGATTTTGTTGCATAACCATACAACATCCTCATCGGTGTCATTCTCTTCTATGCCGAGAAGGATGAGAAGTCCTGTGCGAATTGCTCCTTTTGTAATTCCGCCGATTTTTACTTCGGCACGTTGTACACGTTGCACTACAACTCTCATTTCAATATCCTTTTCCGCGGTAGGTCTCCTCTTCGTCATCATTACGAATCGAGAGGTAATTCATGTAGCGGTTCTCCCAGATCGATCCTTCGTCCACCGCTTTTTTTACCGCGCAACCCGGTTCGTTGAGGTGCTGACAATTACTGAACTTGCATTGTCCTTTTAATGCACGGATCTCAGGAAAATAATCAGCCAGCTCGCCTTTTTCCATATCGATAAGACCAAATCCTTTAATTCCGGGTGTATCGATAATCCATCCTCCGTTTTCGAGAGGAAACATTTCTGCAAAGGTGGTAGTGTGCATCCCTTTTCCATGGTAATCTGAAATGGATCCGGTACGTAATTGGAGTCCGGGTTCAAGGGCATTGATAAAACTTGTTTTACCTGCACCCGACTGACCGGAAATCAGTGTCACCTTGTTATGAAACAATTCACGGAGTGGTTCAATATCGTCGTTTTGAGTAGAGAACAGCATGCAGCGATAACCAATCTGTTCGTATTCATTTATCAGCTCACCTGCAATCATTTTTTCATCGGCATCGAGCAAATCACTTTTGTTAAACAAGAGCAAACAAGGAATGTGATAAGCTTCTGCAGTAACCAGAAATCGATCAACAAATCCCAACGGAGTATCGGGTTGTTTTAACGTGATAAATACGACAGCCTGGTCGATGTTAGAGGCAATAATATGACCTTGTCTGGAAAGGTTTACACTTTTGCGGATGATGTAGTTGCGCCTTGGTTCAAGCTCGGTAATAATGCCGGTTCCGTCGGTATCGCTGTCGATTTGAACCCGATCGCCTACCGCAATTGGATTGGTGGAGGTATTGCCTTTTATCCTGAATTTACCTTTGATCCTGCATTCCAGATCCGTTCCGTCATCAAGACGAACCGAATACCAGCTTCCGGTTGATTTGGTAACAAGGCCTTTCATGGCTTAAAGTTAAGGGTAAAAGTTCATCCTGCCTTGCTTCTGTCTTTCAATGATCAAAATCCTTACCTTTACACCATGTCCATTTCGGTAAAAAATATCACCAAACTTTACGGGGAGCAGCGCGCTCTGGATGAGGTTTCATTTGAGATTGGTGCCAATGAGGTTGTTGGTTTTCTTGGTCCAAATGGCGCCGGTAAATCGACCATGATGAAAATTCTT
This sequence comes from Flavobacteriales bacterium, assembly GCA_046289975.1. GTDB lineage: Bacteria > Bacteroidota > Bacteroidia > Flavobacteriales_D > UBA2798 > UBA2798. Next base: position 2,657 of record JBKBUQ010000264.1, read on the forward strand.
ACCTGCTACATCCCGCCGGATTCCGGAAGGGCTATGGTATGTGGTTTGGATGTGATGGAGGAACCACTAAAAGTGAAAGAAAAAGTTGGCTACCTGCCCGAGCACAATCCGCTTTATCTGGAAATGTATGTGAAAGAATACCTTCACTTCATTGCAGGCTTACACAAGCTGGATAACAAAGATGCCAGAGTAAAGGAAATGATCGGAATGGTTGGATTGGATCCTGAACAAAATAAAAAAATAGGTGCATTGTCGAAAGGGTATCGTCAACGCGTGGGCATTGCACAGGCTATGATCCATGATC
>JBKBUQ010000265.1:0-2954 GCA_046289975.1 Flavobacteriales bacterium
TACCATTGTTGGCTCCACCTTTTTCTTTAGTGTTTACTGGTTCATTTTTGCATCTGAAAAAATTAAAACCAATTTTTATAAAAAATATCCAAACAACGACGAAGGCACCATTCGCCATGTGTTGTTTACCAAGTACGCAGGATTTATATTAATGGGAATTGCTCCGGCAGTGGTGTTTTTATTTCTCTTTCCACAGTACACATTATCGGATTACGGTATTGCATTCGGAAAAGGAACAGATTTACTGACTTTGTATTGGTGCTTGGGATTGGGTATTCCTATCATCATCATGAATTACTTTGCAGCGCAACGAACAAAAACATTTTCCATGTACCCGCAAATCCGTGCAAAGGAATGGGATCTATCATTGATCATTCGTTATTCGTTAGGTTGGTGTTTGTATTTATTCGGATACGAATTTTTGTTCCGCGGAATATTGTTTATTCCTCTAATCGACACATTAGGAGTTTGGCCAGCCATCGCGGTAAATGTTGCCTTGTACGCAGCCACCCACATTCCGAAAAGTCTGGACGAAACGATCGGCGCTGCTCCGCTTGGATTTGTTTTGTGTCTGATCACTTTGCAAACCGGAACCATTTGGGTTGCATTTGTGGTTCACCTATTTTTAGCCCTCAGCAACTCACTTTTCGCTCTTAAATTCCACCCGGAGTTTAAAATTGTTGGGAAGAGGGGGTAGGATTTTCAATTATCTAATTTCCGATTATCCAATTTCCAATTATCTAATTTCCGATTATTGAATGAATGATTGAACCGTATTATTTCTATAAAAAAGCATATTGTATATTATTCAAACATACTGCATCAAAATAATATAGAATCAAAATCTATAATCTGCCTCTACTAATAACTGATAACGAATAGCTGATAACTCTTAACCATTCAACATTGGATGAAAAATCCGGAATGGTTTTAGCATTTAAGTTTTTCCAGGCGAATTATCCTCACCGGACAATTTCGTGCTGCGATCTGGTTCTCTTCTTCTTCATGATTGGGAACTACTACCGAAAAAAAACCTTTTTTATCCACTCCTCCCACCAATGTGCAGCGGCCGTCCTTACGCGAAACTCTCCAGCGACCTGGAGCTGCTTCTACACAGGCATTGCATCCTATGCATTTCTCACGATGCTGAATGATGCGGATCATGATTCGGAAACAAGTTTGTAAAGACGATCAGAAGGACGAATCCGATCAGGTACACGCAGCGTAAACACATCACCACGTTTTACGCTTTCCACCGATTGATCATCAAGTCGGATCTCTTCAACAATACTATGAAGGTATCCTGTGCTGGGTCCGGTAATGATAATCTCATCCCCTGTATTCAGGCTATGTGCTTCCATTAAAAACTCACCGACGCTTGCTTCGCGGAAAAATTTTTGCCCCTTGGCAAGATATACTTTTGTCTTGGTCGACTTGGATCCGTTCTCATTGTTCCACTCACCCATTTTTTTACCCAGATAATAGCCATCCCAGAACCCGCGGTTGTAAACTGTTGCCAGACGTTCCATCCAGCCATTTATTTTCTCCTGACTGTAACTCCCCTCCTCAATAGCTAAAAGTGCTTCACGGTAACATTGCGTAACGGTATGCACATAATCTACTGCACGACCACGTCCCTCAATTTTTATTACGCTTACACCGGCATCCGTAATCTGATCGAGGAATCCGATCGTACAAAGATCTTTCGCCGACATAATGAATTCATTGTCTACTTCAAATTCGGTACCGTCATCTTTGTCGGTCACCACATAACTCTTTCTGCAGTTTTGCATACAGGCACCACGATTGGCAGAAGCGAAATAGCTGTGCAGACTTAAATGGCACTTTCCCGAGATCGCCATACAAAGTGCACCATGAGCAAAAATTTCAATACGGACGAGTTCTCCGGAAGGTCCTGTAATATTTCTTCGTTGAATTTCGCGTGTTATTTCCTTCACCTGCATGAGACTTAACTCCCGCGCAAGCACCATAACATCTGCAAAGACAGAATAGAATTCCACCGTTTCAATATTCGAAATACTTGCCTGTGTGGAAATATGTACCGGCATTCCAATTTTACGTGCATAATTGATCACAGCATGATCCGCCGCAATGAGAGCACTTATTCCGTTTTCTTTTGCAGCATCCACTATCGATCGCATCAATTGCATATCGTGATCGTAGAGCACCGTATTTAGTGTAATATAAGTTTTGATTTTATGCTCTTTACCCAATGAAGCAATATCACGGAGATCATCCAGTGTAAAATTATTGCTCGACCGCGCCCTCATATTGAGTTGTTCCACTCCAAAATATACCGAATCGCATCCCGCCTGTATCGCTCCCATCAACGCCTCCCGCGAACCCGCAGGACTCATCAGTTCCATTTTAGCCATCTGTTGAAATTTAACAGGCAAAATTAAAGAACCGGAATACCTGAAAATATGATTATCGTCAGGGGATTGATTACCGATTTCCAACCAAAAGGAACGGGTAAGGGTACGGGAACGAGAACGGGAACCCCGACGCTCCTATGCAGGTCGGTCGGGACAGGCGGGAACGAAGACAAGGAAGAATCCTACTTAACGTATACTACGCAGGGTAAAAGACGGAAAATGACTACACGTTCGATTGCCACCATTCACTGTTTACTATTCACTGTTCACAATTTACTATTCACCGTTCACAATTCACCATTCACCATTCAACGTTCACCAAAAAACAATTTCTCTTCCCTATCTTTGCCTTATGAAATTTTTTCTCACCGGGGGAACGGGATACATTGGTTCATGGATGATCAGGCGATTGACGGAGCGTGGACATGAGGTTCATGCTTTGGTGCGGAATCCCGATAAAGCAAAGTCTATTCTGAACGAACAGGTAAAACTTTTTCGCGGGGATATGCTCGATGAGGAAGCCATTCGCCGTGGGATGGAAGGTTGTGACGGTGCTTA
>JBKBUQ010000266.1:0-2943 GCA_046289975.1 Flavobacteriales bacterium
AGGCCAGCCGGTACCCGAATCATATTTTTCTGATGAGCGGAAAAGCAATTGATCGCAACCTGCACAATGGTAATTCCCCTTGCTTTTGCTGTTGTGAAAAGAACTTGTGAATGAACGTTCGGTCCCCTTTTTACGCAATACATAATAGGCCTCTGCACTTAATCGCTCACGCCATTGGTTATCGGTGAGCACAAGCTTTTTCAGTGTGGTATCCGTTTGCAGAATGCTTAGCTTTGCCTGTTCGTTAACAGGACTTGTACACGAGCTTTGCAGCATCCAGGAGCTGAAGAAAAAGAAGATAGGGAGGAGTGTTTGCATGCAACAATAACGCAAAAAACACATGAATCGTTCAAGCGCATTAACAATTTTTAATCTCGATTCAGATAGTGCCGATTTGGAAGAGATCAGGGATGCTTACGAACAGGCGGTTTTTGAGATTAGCAACCGTTTTTTGCGCAATCATCCTCAACCCTTGCTGGTACGTGCTAAAATTAAAAGACTGCACACCCTCTCAGAAGCATGGATAGTACTAACAGGCGAAAATCAGGGACCACTACCGGATCTTCCCGAAAGGAAGCTGGATTTGGGAGGACTGGAACCTTTGTTGCGCAGTTACGAAACCCATTTGGCAGGACTCCGAACGGAATTGGCCAAAAGCAGGGAAGCACTTGCAGCAGCAGCAGTTATGGAGCGAATGGCAGAATTTCAGGAGCAATGGGACAAAGAGCTGATGCGTCGTTTCCCTTTGGAAGAAGATCAATGGAAAGGGATGAGTGTGCAGCAGATGCCGGATACCGTTGCCATGATGAAAGTGATCAGTGAAAACGGGGAAGAGCAGGTCATGGCCGGGGAAAGTTTACATTTGCAACAGCCTTTCATCAGTGAAAGTGCACGCATACACCGACAAAACAGCAGAGCGAACTAATGGAAGATGATCGTTTGGTAAAACTAAAGGAATTGCTCACGGAAAATTTCTGTCCTCCTGAAATTTATATGTTTAAGTTTATAGTACCCAATAATAATCAGGCACATGCAATGGCAATGGCTTTGTTCGATGAGTCTGCTCAGGTGGAGTCGCGTGTTTCGGGTAAGGGTTCCTACATTTCTCTTACCGCCCGGGAAATGATGGTTTCGGTGGATTCGATCCTCGAAAAATACAGGGCGGCTTATGCTATTGATGGCTTGATCGCACTCTGATATGACCTCTGCATTTTTTATTGTTTTATTGTATTCACTCACCATTACCGTGGGTGTTTTTCTCATGTTTTTTGGCTATCGGTACATCATCAACCGTATGAGTGGCAAACTCAGCGGTAGAAAATATGTGAAAGTGCGCCGTATCCACCAGGGCCCATTCTCCGGTGAGAGTTTTCTTGTGTTTGATCTGCCGGAACAGGCTGCCATTCGCATTTCCATCCAGGATAACACAGAGCAGGAGATTGCCGTTTTACTCGAAGAAGATTGCCGCATGGGTGAACTGGTAATCCGTGTGGATACTACAAAATTCCCCAACGGACAGTATTATTTCGAACTAATTGCTCCGGGTCAACGTATTCAGCGTAAATTCAGCATCAGTAACGTATGAAAAAAGCGCTCTTCGGGTTCTTATTATTCGCTTTCCCATTTGTGCTCGCCGCGCAGGAAGAGGGAGAAACTTCGGGTAATGTGCGCCCGGAAAAGATTCCTGATATCCGCTACGGTCTCAAAGGATCGTTCAAATTGCCCACGCCCATCAAGAACAAAGCATTCACTTCGGTGATCGATGGAATAGCTGATGCCAATCTGTCTTTTCACTATCCGTTTTTGCGTCATTTTTATTTTGGTGCAGGTTACCGCTATTCGTATTTTCAAATCAACGATTTCCGGGCAAAGGCTGATCTCAATGCCAACCTGCAAATTCATTCTCCCTTTGCAGTACTCGGTTTCGAACGCTTCGCCACGCCTCGTTTTCTCTATGGCGTTTCATTGCGCTCGGGCTATTCCATGCTGCATTTCAAAAGCAATACCTGTCTCAGTAACAATCCTGAGGGTAAAGGTGCCGGACAGGAAGCCGTATTTATCGAACCCGAATTTACACTTGAGCTGATGTCAGGCGAAAACATGGCCTTTTCTTTTGTTACATCCTGGACCTGGATTCTCGATGAATTTGGTGCAGAGAATATCTGCCTGAGTAATTTTTCCGGCCTCACGGCCGATGATAGCAAAGGGTATTATCAGTTCATCTCGGTTGGATTCGGTTTTACGGTCTTTCTTGGTGGTGAAAAGCGCAGCAAAGGTCCGCGGATCTATTACGATTAGGGTGATGTTCCCAAAGCACACAGCTTAGTGTAAATACAACCCTTAATTTTAGCTTAACATACCCTACAAACTCCCAATGTACTTTCATGGCCGGTAAGAAGGAAAAAAAGGTGAAAAAATCTGAAAAGTTCGAAGTCATCAACCGCGACCTGAGTTGGTTGTCGTTCAATGCACGCGTATTGCAGGAAGCCGACGACGATCGTGTGCCATTGGTGGAGCGAATGCGTTTCCTCGGGATTTTTTCCAACAACCTTGATGAGTTTTTCCGTGTACGTGTAGCGACACTCCGTAGGATGGGAGTACTCGATACCAATGCAAAAAAAGAATTCGGTTACGATCCGAAAAAAATTCTTGATCGAATACAAAAGACGGTTGTAGAACAGCAGAAGGAATTCGAACGCATTTTTCAGGAGATCATTCGCAAACTCGAAAGCAAAGGCATAGTTCTGCTTAATGAGAAACAACTGAACAAGGAACAAGGTGCTTTTGTGCGGAATTATTTTCAGACAACGGTTCGTCAGACACTTGTTCCCATCATGCTCGATAAAAAGAGCAAAATGCTCAACCTGAAAGATAAAATGATCTACCTGGCCATCAAGCTGAGCCGCAGTACTGATCGAAACGATTTCAGGTACGCACTCATAG
>JBKBUQ010000267.1:0-2928 GCA_046289975.1 Flavobacteriales bacterium
TTTTGGATCACCGAAGCGCAATGAATTGAGTTGAGCCACGGGACGTGCGCCCATGGTAAAAATATCACGGTTGATTCCTCCAACACCAGTTGCAGCACCTTGATATGGTTCAAGAGCCGAAGGGTGATTGTGCGATTCTATTTTAAATGCACAGGCCAGTCCGTTTCCTATATCCACCAATCCCGCATTTTCCTCACCTGCCTTAGCCAGCATGTGCGGACCATCCTTAGGCAAGGTCTTGAGCCAAACAATTGAATTTTTATACGAACAGTGCTCGCTCCACATTACCGAATACACTGAAAGCTCAGTGAAATTGGGAGTGCGACCCAGAAATTCTTTGATCTTTTCAAATTCTTCTGGAAGAAGTCCAAGCTGTTTTGCCTGCTCAAGTGTGGCGGGTTCGCCAACGGGAATCATACTCATGATGGTGTTATTTACGCGACAAATTTATAGTGAAAATGGGCTTGAAAAGAGAGGAGTTTTAAACATATTCGGGGAGATTGTCAGTAACAGACGATTAATTCTTCAAAACCCCAAAAAAGAAGATTTCAATCCCAATAACCTCAAATTCAAACAACTAAAATTCCAACAAAGAGTATTCTATCAAATGACTTAGTTTTGTAAATCACTTTCTTCATTGAGTAAAAACTCAAAAATTTCACCTTTTGTAGTCTAATTTCATTGAAGGGATGATGGCAGAAACAATAAAGATCAGCATGAATACCATATCGAACTACTATAATAACCGAAAACTAATACTCGATCAGCAAATTGGTGAAACAGAAAAAAAAATAAACAGAATTACGTTTTTACGTCTGTTGCTATTTATTTGTGCGCTTACTTTGGGGTGGTATGGGGTAAAAAACAGTGACTCCCTGTTTGTTGTCACATCTGCAATTCTGTTTATTGGGTTCATAATTGCAGTCATCAAACATATTAAACTAAGCAATGATAAAGATCTTCTCAAAAGAAGGGAAAAAGTTGTTGCTAACGAAATAGCTCTTATCGAAGGAAAAGCATCCATGCTGAACAATGGCAGCAAGCATGAAGAAGCATCCAGCTATGCGCATGATCTGGATATTTTCGGTGAGCAATCACTTTTCCATCGCATTTCGCGTTGCTATTCACCGGGAGGCAGGACTAAACTTGCACATATTCTGACCGAACCACCCATTGAAAATCAACAAATAAAAGATCGGCAATCTGCAATAGAGGAACTGGCTGAAAAAACAGAGTTCCGGGAATTGCTTCTTGCATTGATGCTCAAAAATAATGAAGACATGTCCCCCGAGAGTGCACTCAATCATTGGTCGGAAAACTATTCTCCAACAGGAAATATAAAACTCTTGTACATCCTGCAAATTGCCTTACCGCTTATTGTAATTGCAGGATGGATAGGAACCGTCTTTACCGGAGAAACAAATTACGGGTTATGGACATCTAGCATCTCGCTTTCGGTAGCACTAGTTTTTATCCGACAACTCCAACAGGCTCATGCAGGATTGGATGGACTAAAAGATCAATTGAAGACCTACGCACAAGTATGGAAACTTATTTCGGAGGAGAAGTTTGAATCGAAGGCAACAATTACAATTCAAACCAATCTTAAGGAAGCTGAAAAAGCATTCAGGGAACTTACGCAAATCAGCGAGCGATTTGATCGACGATTAAACCCGGTGGTATTTGTGCTGCTCAACGCAACTATTGCATACGATCTTTTTTGCGCTACCCGACTTCACGAGTGGGCTCAACTATACAGGTTAAGAATGGCCAACTGGTTTACCGCAACTTATCATTTGGAAGAATTGAGTTCTTTTGCTGCCTGGAATTTTAATCATCCACACTTTTGCACTCCTGAGTTGACCGCAGCGCGAGAAATTCACGGACTAGAAATGGGACACCCATTTATTACCGAAAAAGCGCGGATATCCAACGACTTTTCCATTGGGAAAAATGAAAGCATAATTCTGATAACAGGATCCAATATGTCGGGAAAAAGTACATTCCTCAGGAGTATTGGCATAAATAGTATTCTTGCACATTGCGGAACAAAAGTATGTGCGCGTTCATATGTTTTTCATCCCCTTCAACTGCTTACCTCTTTACGTCAAAGCGATTCGCTGCATGAAAATGTTTCTTTGTTTCATGCGGAATTGTTACGCTTAAAGCACATTCAAAACCGTATTGGTGAAAAAGGATTTTCACTGGTACTTATTGACGAAATGCTTCGGGGAACAAATAGTGAAGACAAGCTAAACGGAAGTCGGCAACTGATTCTTCGTCTGATGAAAACAAACTGCATTGGATGCATCGCCACCCACGATTTGGAACTGGGAGAACTTGAAACATCACACCCGGGTAAAATCAGTAACTATTGTTTCGAAAGTACTATTGAAGGAGAAAACCTAAACTTTGATTACCGCCTCCAAAAAGGAATTGCCAGAAACAAAAACGCAAGTTTTCTGTTAAAAAAAATGAATATTATTGATGGTGAATCAGGATAGTGAACGGTGATTGGTGAACAGTGAACAGTAAATGGTGAACAGTGAATGGTGCTTAGTGCCCCCTTTCACACTTCTCCTTTCACCAATAAAACCTATCTTTGCCTCATGGAATTATTAAAGTACATTTTCTTTATCGGGATCGTTTTTATTGTCTTTAGTGGGATCTGGAGTTTTTTCATGTTGATTTACCGGCTGCTTACCGGTTTATCAGAGCGTCCCTGGTTTGAGACTTTCCTGTTTAAAATTCTGAACACCTACTTTCTTGTCTCACTCTGCGCTATGGTTACCGCCGAATACACCGCAAAGCCCGGCGCACCACGCATTCTGATTACGCTGGTTGGAATAAGTATTCTATACGCTCATTTGGCAGGTCGATTGAGGCAGACACGCATTATGGTTCAGATGAACAATTTCAGAATGGAAA
>JBKBUQ010000268.1:0-2896 GCA_046289975.1 Flavobacteriales bacterium
GTTTCAATAATCAGCAGACAAATAGCTCATATGTCGTGAAATTTTTAAAACTTTGACAAAATCCACTCCAATGAAAAAAATTCTTTTTCCATCGTTTATCCTTCTGAGCATTCTATTTACCTCTTGCAAAAAAGAAGAAGGTGTTGGGGGCATGGCAACCATTAAGGGGAAAATATGGATGAAAGAATACACCGGAGGAGTTTTAATTGACCAGTATTTTGCGCCCGATCACGATGTATTTATTATTTACGGTGAAGGGAATACCTATTACGACGATAAAATCTCAACCAGTTACGATGGTTCTTACGAATTTCGATACCTGCGTCCGGGTCGTTACAAGATTTTCACCTATACCAAACATGAAATCACAGGAAATTTAAGTCCTGAAATCCGCTCTGTAGAAATCAGCGGAAAAAAAGATGTTATTGTTTTGGATGATATTACAGTAAAGGATTGACCCTCTCTTCTTCTATTATCGAACAGTTTGATGCTATCAGTCTTGATGAGATGGATAGTGTAAAACTCATGAACCGAACCGATACCAAGTTCGCATTCAATAGTGAGCGTCTGGATGAAATTCTGAGTCTTTGCAAAAACGAATACCGAGTTCTTACGATCAACAGAAAGCGATCGGCATCGTACATCACCCTCTATTTCGACACACCCGATCATGCACTTTATCTAGCTCATCATAATGGTAAACCATATCGGTACAAGATCAGGATCAGAAATTATGTGGAATCCGGATTGTTTTATCTCGAAATAAAACAAAAGATAAAGGGACGCACCGTAAAATCACGCATCAAACTAAAAGGGTTTGAAGAAGAATTATCCGAACGGTCAAAAGAATTCATTGAAAAAACACTGGGAAAAAAACTGGAATTGCGCCCTGCCTTATGGAACAATTTCCGTCGTATTACCCTCGTGCACCGAGTTGCCAAAGAGAGAGTTACAATCGATACCTCTCTAACCTTTTCACTACAAAACACCTCGCGCGAAACTTCTGTACTTGCCATTGCGGAAGTTAAGCAGGAAAACAGGGACAGAAATTCCGGCATCATTCAAATACTCCGAAAACTGGGTATTCGTGAATCCGGTATAAGCAAATATTGCATTGGCTGCGCACTGATTAAACCACAATTGAAATACAATACCTTTAAAGAAAAGATTCTGTTTATTGACCGACTAAATAAAGTAGCCTGACACCATGTTGATTGATTTTTTTAATGATTTCCTTTTCCAGCTTCAGACAGACGATCTGAGCACTATTGATTTACCCACAGCCAAACTCAAAGCGAAAGCCATGAAAGATTCATTGTTGGGCATGCCCGTTTACGATGATGATTTCTGGAAAATGATCATTCGTTTTGCCATAAATCTTACTGTTTTGGTGGTAATGATACGCTTGGTTTACTACCCCACTTCGAAACGAAAAGATTATCTGTTCACTTACATGATGATTGGTTTCATTTCGTTTTTCATTTGTATCGCTCTTAAAAATAAAGATATTGATACCGGAATGGCCTTGGGGCTTTTCGCGATATTCTCCATTATCCGTTACCGAACCGATGCTATTCCCATTCGGGAAATGACCTATTTATTTGTAGTGATCGGAATCTCCGTTACCAATGCTTTAACGGGGAAAGACAGTAGTCTTGTTGGATTGCTATTCATCAACGTCACTTTATTGATGCTGGTTTATGGTTTCGAGCGCATCTGGATGTTAAAACATGAAAGCTCGCAATTGGTGATCTATGAAAAAATAGAATTGATCAAGCCTCAAAAACACCAGGAACTCATTCAGGATCTTGAAGATCGTACAGGACTAAAAATCAACAGAGTCAGCATCGGTAAGATTGATTTTATGCGTGATATCGCGCAAATCATGATCTATTATTATGAGAGCGATCAGCGCAATATCAGCAATTATACAGCGTCATCCGGCAGCGACGACGGTGATGATTGAATAAGTCCACAGAAAAAAGTAAGAAGACTAAACACCAATCAGAAGAACCACCGCAGAAGCTGTTAAACCTTCTTCCTTCCCGACATAACCCAACTTTTCGTTGGTGGTAGCTTTAATGGAAACATCATCCATTTCAACTTCAAGAATAGAGGCAATGCTTTCGCGCATGGCATCGATATGCGGTTTTATTTTAGGTTTTTCAAGGCAAAGCATCGAATCAATATTATTTACCCGATAGCCTTTTTCCTTAACTAGCGCGTAGGTGCGTTTCATTAAAATTTTTGAATCAATTCCTTTGAACTCATTCGAAGTATCCGGAAAATGATGTCCGATATCGCGCAAAGACAAAGCCCCCAGCATAGCATCGCAAATGGCATGCAACAGCACATCAGCATCAGAATGACCAACGGCTCCTTTTTCTGCAGGAATTTTTACGCCACCCAGCCACAGATCATAACCTTCACTCAGGCGATGAACATCGAATCCGTACCCAATCCGAAGTTTCATTAATCGACTTTATCCTTATCCTTTTTTGAAGCGAACGTAAAGCGCAAGGTAAAGCGCAAGGTTCTGTTCAAAGGATTTTGTTGGGAGATCGAAACAAGATAACTCACATCAAGTGCAAACACGCTATAACGCACACCTGCACCCAGTGTAAAGTATTTACGGTTTCCTTTGCTGGCATGTTCATGGAAATAACCTGTACGAACTGCGAATTGATTGGCATACCACCACTCTACTCCGGGAGATAAATTGAACTCGCGCAGCTCTTCCTTAAACTTGCTTCCTTTTTGAATGACTTTATCGCCATTGGCATCATAGACCGGATTCCCGCTCTGATCAGTCTGGAAAAAACCGGGAGCATCATGAAAAGAATTGAATATGCCGGCAGCAACTCCCACATTGTTATCAATTCCACTCAGGATCTGC
>JBKBUQ010000026.1:0-24563 GCA_046289975.1 Flavobacteriales bacterium
ACGATTGCGGTGGTGGTGGAAGGAATTCTACACCACGCTCTCTGAGTGCGGTTACGGTTGTGATGATGTCGTCGGTCGCAACGGCAATATGCTGCACTCCCGAATCTTCGTAAAAATCCAGGTATTCTTCGATCTGCGATTTCTTTTTCCCTTCTGCCGGTTCGTTAATCGGGAATTTTATTCGACCGTTTCCATTGCTCATTACCTTACTCATCAGTGCTGAGTATTCTGTATGGATCTGTTTATCATCGAAGGACAGAAAATTGACAAAACCCATCACATCCTCGTACCATTTAACCCAGGTATTCATCTGGTTCCATCCTACATTGCCCACCATGTGGTCGATGAATTTCAAGCCAACGGGCGAAGGATTGTAATCGCTTTTCCATTCTACAAATCCGGGCAGAAATGCGCCTTTGTAATTTTTTCGCTCAACGAACATATGCACCGTTTCTCCGTAAGTGTAAATTCCTGAACGTACAACTTCTCCGTGTTCGTCTTTTTCTACAACCGGTTCCATAAATGGTTTTGCGCCACGCTTGGTGGTTTCTTCAAATGCTTTTCGTGCATCCTCAACCCATAATGCAACCACTTTAACTCCGTCGCCGTGTTTTTTTACATGCTCTCCTATCGGAGAATTGCTGTTGAGTGCGGTGGTAAGCACAATGCGTATTTTGTCTTGTTTCAAAACATACGATACTCTTTCGCGATTGCCGGTTTCAAGACCGGAGTAGGCGTGCGACTGAAATCCGAATGCAGTTTTGTAATAGTGTGCTGCTTGCTTGGCATTGCCTACATAAAACTCTACATAATCAGTTCCCAACAAAGGCAGAAAATCCTGCGCGCCTTCAAAAATCTTTTCAAGACCGTATTCAACGTTTTTTACTTCTTTAGCCATGGCTTATTTTGTTTTTTCCTTGCGGAAGTTTGGTATTAAGTGAATTAGTGGTAGTGCTGAAAATTATTCTGTCCAGCTCTTGTAATACTGACCATCATCAATGCGTAGAGCTTCTTCGGTTACCATCAGCGGACGAAACGTATCGATCATAACAGCAAGCTCCTGCGTTTCTTTTTGTCCGATGGAACGCTCCATTGCTCCGGGCGCTGGTCCGTGTGGAATTCCTTTCGGGTGCAGCGTGATATGTCCCTGCTCAATATTATTCCGACTCATAAAGTCACCATCTACATAATACAAAACCTCATCGCTGTCGATATTGCTGTGATTGTAGGGAGCAGGAATTGCAGCGGGGTGATAATCGTATAGACGCGGACAAAACGAACAAACTACAAATGCGCTGGTTTCAAATGTCTGATGCACCGGTGGTGGCTGGTGTACGCGTCCGGTAATGGGCTCGAAGTTGTGGATAGAAAATCCCCATGGAAAATTATATCCGTCCCAACCAACAACATCAAAGGGATGAGTGGCGTACACTACTTCGTGAATCATTCCTTCTTTTTTAATCTTGATAATGAAGTCGCCTTTTTCATCATGCGTTTCTATTTCGGCAGGCAACTTAAAATCGCGTTCGCAAAACGGTGAATGCTCAAGTAATTGTCCGTGCGAATTTTTATAGCGTTTCGGAGTATAAATGGGATGATAGCTTTCCAGAAACAGCAAACGGTTGTTATCATCTTCAAACTCCATCTGGTAGATCATACCACGAGGAATAATCAGATAATCGCCGTATTCGAAATCGATTTTCCCCATAAAGGTGCGCAGTTTACCTTTTCCCCTGTGAATAAAAATCATTTCATCAGCATCAGCGTTCTTGTAAAAATAGTCCTTCATCGATTTGCGGGGAGCTGCCAATCCGGTAATACAATCGCTGTTTACCAGCAATGCTTTGCGACTTTCCAAAAAATCATCGGCAGGTTTAACCTCAAATCCTTTCAATAGCATCGCCTTGATGTTTTTCTGAACAGCAATCTTCGGACTAACATCGTACGAACGAAGAATTTCTTTTACCTGAGTAGGACGGTGAACATGGTAAAGTAAAGACGACATCCCGCTGAACCCTTCTGTGCCGAAAAGTTGCTCGTAATAGTGGCGCCCGCTTTTCTGTTGAAACACAGTATGTCTTTTCTGAGGGAAACTCCCCAGTTTATGATAAATCGGCATAATTAAATTTTAGAGTTTGAAAAATAGCGAACAGGATCAAAGTGATCCAAAGCAATTCAGCTTCATTCCGGATTACGGCGATTCACCTGTTTAAATTCGGTGAGGGTAAAACGCGAGCTGGTAAACATCAGGTTCATGGTTCAACAAATTTAACCAAAGCAAGCCTTAAATACAAGCCTTATTGTTTGGACTCATGCAGTTTCCAGCTTGTTTTTCCTTCCGCAATCAATGCGCTCAGGTTGGGCCGGAGTCGGCTTTTATATACACTGAGCGAATCGTTTTTGCCTATTTCCCTTCGGATGCGACGCTGTTCGTTTTCAGGTAGATGGAGGATGTCCTGGCAAGCCGGTGTACAACAACCATCAAATTTTGACTTGCATTTGCTACATTGAATAAATAACAAATGACAGGCATCATTCGCACAATTGGTATGATCATCACAAGGGCTTCCGCATTGATGACATTTGGCAATGATATCGTTGGTGATCCGTTCTCCCAGACGTTCATCGAACACAAAGTTTTTACCAATGAAACGTGAAGGAAGTTGCTCGGTGCGGATTTGTCGTACATAGTCGATGATGCCTCCATGCAATTGGTTGACATCCTGAAATCCGTGATGCTTTAAAAAAGCACTGGCTTTTTCACAACGAACTCCGCCTGTGCAATACAATAAAACCTTTTTGTCTTCTTTTCCCTTTAGTTGATCGAGTACCATCGGAAGTTCTTCCTTAAAGGTATCGGCATCGGGTAGCAGGGCTCCTTCAAAGTGACCGACTTCGCTTTCGTACTGATTGCGCATGTCCACAATCACTATGTCCGGCTGTTGCATGGCTTCGTTCCACTCTCTGGCGTTGAGGTGTTTGCCAACGTTAGTCACATCAAAACTATCGTCGTTTAATCCATCTGCAACAATTTTGTTTCTCACTTTAATAGTGAGTTTCAAAAAGCCTTTGCCATCACCGTCCACCGCATGTTTAAAGGGAATGCCATTGAATCCCTTTCGGGCATAAAGCAATCGGATGAATTCATCAAAATGAGGAACAGGAACACTCATCTGCGCGTTTATTCCTTCGCGGGCAATATAGATCCTGCCCAGGGCCCCGATATTGCTCCATTCGGAATACAGTTCATCCCGCATTGCGTGGGGATCTGCAATGATCACATAGCGGTAAAAAGATATCGTATGCCGCTCAAAGGGCTCCGAATCAAGGCGTTTACGTAAGGTCGCCTTGTCATAAATGTTTCTCAATTGTGCCATATTATGCAAGAATATGGTGAGCCGCAAAGATAATGAAAAGAGAAGCTGCACAGGAAGTACCGAATGCCGGAATGCTAATTATGTTGAGTTAAGAGAATTTATCCTGCTTTTGCGCTCCAGTGTTGGAAGGGAATTCTATTTTTACCGTCCAATTAAATAAGTATGTCAAAGGAAAAGATCCTTGTGATTGGATCCCGTGGTCAGATCGGGACAGAGTTGGTTTTTGAATTGCGCCGAATCTATGGCAGCGATCAGGTTGTTTCCTGCGATCTTAAAGAGGACGATAAAACCGACCACTTGTACGAGCAGGCAGATGCGCTGGATAAGGAACGTATTCTTGCCATTGTAAAAAAACATCAGATTACTCAGATCTATTTACTTGCAGCGCTCTTATCCGCCACAGCAGAAAAAAATCCTGCCTTTGCGTGGAAGTTAAACATGGAAAGTCTCTTTCATGTTCTTGAAATAGCGAAAGAGGGAATCATAAAACAGATCTATTGGCCAAGCTCTATCGCTGTTTTTGGTCCAACCACTCCCCGCGAAAACACCCCTCAGTACACCGTAATGGAACCCAGTACGGTATATGGTATTTCCAAACAGGCCGGTGAGCGGTGGTGCGAATACTACCACAAAAAGTTCAATGTAGATGTACGCGGTCTGCGTTACCCCGGTTTGATCGGATACAAATCGCTGCCCGGTGGTGGAACAACGGATTATGCGGTCGATATTTTTCATCAGGCTTTAAAGTCAGGTTCTTACGAATGCTTTTTGAAAGCGGATACCGCTTTGCCGATGATGTATATGGAGGACGCCATCCGGGCAACCATCGAGATCATGCAGGCTCCAAAAGAGAAAGTTAAGATACGGTCGAGCTACAATCTGGCAGGGATAAGCTTCACTCCCGACCAAATAGCAGCGGCCATTCGCAAGCATGTTCCTTCCTTTACAATAACGTATCAACCTGATTTCAGGCAGGCTATAGCCGATTCCTGGCCAAAGAGTATCGATGATCATGCCGCTCAATCCGACTGGGGATGGAAAGCGGCATACGATTTGGATGCCATGGTTGAAACGATGTTGAAAAACATCCCCCAATTTTGGAAACTTTGAAAATGTTGAAATCGTAACTATATTTAAACCATTCAGAAGAGAACTTAACGTCCTTTTAATACCCCGGTTTGTCGACGAATACCCCCCGATGGGCGAAAAGCAGGCAACCTAGGAAACGAAATAACGTAAATTGCTTCAGAGGATAAAATTGAGAATTATGCGGAACCTCCTACTCACAAATCTCAGTGTCCTGATGTTCGCCATCTCCACCATGGTAGCTTCTGCTGCCGCCGGACAGGGCGATTTAAATCAGACAGATGCCAACGGCTGGAAACAAGGTCATTGGGTCATTACAGCGTCAATGAAAGCCACCCCCGGGTTTAAACCGGATCAGGTGGTGGAAGAAGGCGACTATAAAGACAATAAGAAAACCGGCATTTGGAAGATGTATTACCCGAACGGTAACGTCAAGCAGGAAGCCGAATATAAAAACAACCGTCCTTCCGGAAAATACACCAACTACTACGAAAGTGGAAAAGTGGAAGAGGAAGGGAACTGGAAAAACAACGCCAACACCGGAAACTTCAAGCGCTACCATCCAAACGGACAAGTAGCTCAGGAAAAAACCTTTACCGAGAGCGGAAAAACCACAGGTAAGGTGGTGTATTACTTCCCTAATGGTAAAAAGGAACTTGAGTACGGATCCAATAACGGGGTTGAAGACGGAGAAATGACGCGTTATTATCCTAATGGCGACGTTAAAGAGAAAAAGAACTTCAGCGGCGGAAAAGTAGATGCCGGATCTGAGAAAGAATTCAAAATGGTAAATCCTCCTGTTAAACTGGAAGAAGAACCAGGCAAAGTTGCTACTACCGATCCTAACTTAAAAGCCAATGAGGCTGATGTGAAGGTGAAAGATGGATACAACAAACTTTACGATGATCAAAAACGCCTTGTGCAAGACGGTGAGTTCAAAGCTGGCAAACTGTTCAACGGTAAATGGTACAAGTACGATAAGAACGGACTTCTCTTGAAGATCGAAGTATACAAAAACGGTAAGTACGTCGGCGACGGACAGATTGAATAAAGAACAAAGCAATCGGATAATAAACTCCCGGCCTGATGGTTGGGAGTTTTTGTTTTAGGGCAAATGCCAAAACTCGTTATAGCGGGCTCAAAATAGTGTGTATTTTTACCTCATGGAACATCCTTTGAACGTCTATAACAACCTCACACGAACCAAAGAACGATTCGTGCCGATACAATCCCCTTTTGTCGGAATGTATGTTTGTGGCCCTACTGTTTACAATTACATGCACCTTGGTAATTTGCGTACGTTCATTACGTTCGATATGGTTTATCGCTACCTGGTTCATCTTGGCTACAAGGTGAGGTATGTGCGCAACATCACTGATGTGGGGCATATCACCACC
Organism: Flavobacteriales bacterium; assembly: GCA_046289975.1. Classification (GTDB taxonomy): domain Bacteria; phylum Bacteroidota; class Bacteroidia; order Flavobacteriales_D; family UBA2798; genus UBA2798. Next base: position 5,861 of record JBKBUQ010000026.1, read on the forward strand.
GAATTTGATGAAGGAGTTGACCGGATCGGTGCGCAGGCCAAGCTTGAGCAATTGGAGCCAATGGAAATCGTGCAGAAGTACACCAATAATTTTCACGATGTATTGAATCAATTCAATTGTATTCCTCCAAGTATTGAACCCACTGCTACCGGTCATATCATTGAACAGATAGAAATGGTGAAGCAAATTCTTGAAAATGGTTTTGCATACGTAGTTGATGGTTCGGTGTATTTCGATGTGCGTGCCTATATGCAAAAACACAAATACGGAGCATTGAGTGGAAGAAATGTGGATGAGTTGTTTGAGAACACACGCGAATTGGATGGTCAGGATGAGAAACGTTTTTTTGCGGATTTTGCCTTATGGAAAAAAGCTGCTCCTGAACATATTATGAAATGGCCTTCGCCCTGGGGAGAAGGATTTCCCGGATGGCATTTGGAATGTTCAGCCATGAGCACAAAGTACCTTGGTGAAGAGTTCGATATTCACGGAGGAGGAATGGATCTGAAATTCCCGCACCACGAATCGGAGATAGCACAGAATACCGCCTGTTGCGGTCATGGTCCTGTGCGTTATTGGCTGCATGGAAATATGCTTACTGTTAACGGGGAAAAAATGAGTAAGTCGAAAGGCAATTCTTTTCTCCCGCTGGAGCTGATTGCAGGATCTCATCCATTACTCGACCAGGGTTATTCGGAAATGACCGTTCGTTTTTTTATGATGCAATCACATTACGCATCAACACTCGATTTTTCAAACGATGCATTAAAAGCTGCAGAAAAAGGATACAAACGATTTATGACCGCTATCGATGCACTTGAAAAGGTGAAAGCGGGAACAACATCAACGTTTAGTGTGGATGATTTGAAAAGGGATTGTTATGCAGCAATGAACGATGATTTTAACACACCCATTCTCATTGCGGGATTGTTTGAGTGCGTCAAACAAATCAATTTGATGCTGGAAGGAAAAGCAGCATTGACTGAGTCTGATCTTTCTGATTTTAAATCGATGGTGCAAGCTTTTGTTTTCGACGTTCTTGGTTTTCGACGTGAAAACGAGTCGGCAGGAAACACAAAAGCACTGGATGCAGCAATGCAATTGGTCATTGAAATGCGCAGAAAAGCCCGTGAAAATAAAGACTGGACAACAAGCGATACTATTCGTGATCAGTTAAAGGCTGCAGGTATTGTAATTAAGGATACCAAAGAAGGAGTAGACTGGATGCTGGAATAATCAGTAGTGTTTTTTTGTAGTGTACTATTTGGTTTGCAGAAGAAATTTAATTCTGCTGTTGTATCCGTTCGAATCTTCCTCCATTTTGAAGCAGTACATTTCCTTTTTTCTTTTTAACGGGTTTTAGTCGTGATTTATCGCCGCTGAATTTTCTACAGTACAACACGCCATTCCACATGCCACCACAATTGTTGGTGATCACATTGCCGTTAAGAATTAGTTTTGCTCCTTCTTCTAAAATGATATGCGCTCCATCCGGAAGGGATACCATGCAATTAACCGTGAGCGTTTTTCCTTTGCGAATGACCAGATCACCACCAATTACCATTGCACGGTTCCATATTGTGTTTTTGCGGATGGTATAGGTGTATTTAGGATCGTAGGTGCAATATGCTGTGGTGCGAATGCGAAAAGGTTTTAGCGAATACTCCTGATGTACCCAGGCAATTTGTTTGGGCGATAAATACCTGCGGCATTTGTTGTAACCCATAATGTTGTTCGACACCTCAATACTGTCGCAATCGATGAAACCGAATTTGTCTTTTTTAGGAAGGTCATCGAACTGCGGAAAATCGGTATGTGATAACCCCACACAGTGTCCAAGCTCGTGAGCAGATAACTGTGCGTTGGCCCATTCTCCTCCATTGGTGTAATTGGATACGTTGAGGTAATAGGGTGAGGGGCCACATCCAAATGCCATTTTACGTGCAGAGGCTCCGGTGTAGAATACATGCAAATAGGAACTGTCGGATTGCGCAAGTTTATGGAACAGATCATCGTGACAATTCTTGTCTTCTTCCATGTAGAAAGTGATTTTCCCTTGCGCGTATTCAGCAGGAACAGGCTCGCGGAAAATAATTTTTGTTATTTTTTTCTCCCTGTGGAAATAGGCGGTATCAAATTGCATATCGAGGTGTTGCATTCCCTCTCTTCGGAATTGTGCTTTTTTATTTCCAATTCTGTACAAATGGTTGCCTGCAATCCATATTTCTTTTCTACCGGAAGAGAAAGAATCAATTGCTGCCGGAAGTTGTCGGTTTTCTGCAGGATGCAACCCTATACGATCCCATAATCGTTCGTCCTGATGAAATCGAATCTCCACTACCTGAAATCGGATTCGAGCACTTCGCAAATGATCAACTCCCTTTGTTGGCTTGAGTGTTGGAGCCTCCATTTCGTTGTAGAAAAGATTGATCAGATCAAACTGTTGTTTTAAAGCTGCAGTATCTTTTTCAGTGTAATTCCGCGGATCAGTCTTGGAATATTGTACCACATGAAGTTTTACACGAACAATTACTTCGGGCTCATCTCCGCCGGGAATGTAGTTCTCCAGTGTGCTGCACGGACTCTGTGCTGATGCATAAGTAATGCAGATGATAGGAAGCAGCAACAGAAAATGTTTCATTGCAAACTGTCTTTTTGCGGTGATGCTTTTGCAGCAATCGAATCGAGTCGCGACCGAAGCGGGAGAATGTATTCTTTATAGCGACCTATATCGCTTTCCTTGATGGGTTCTGTTGATTGAAATTTCTCGCCGCGGGGATCGATCTGTGATCCGTTTTTCCAGAATCGGTAGCATACATGCGGGCCGGTTGCGAGTCCGGTGGATCCAACATACCCTATGATTTCTCCCTGTTTCACACGCACACCTTTTTTCATTCCGCTTTCAATTTTACTCATATGCAAATATCCGGTCTGATAGGTTTTGTTGTGGTACAATTTCACGTAGTTTCCATTTCCACCACTGTATCCTGCCGCTTCAACCATTCCGTCGGCTGTGGCCATAATCGGTGTTCCTGTTGGTGCAGCATAATCGGTGCCAAGATGCGCTTTCCAGACTTTTTGCACGGGATGCAATCGGTTGGAAGAATAACCCGAAGTGATGCGCGAAAATTTAAGTGGTGCTTTTAAGAATGGACGTTTCATCCCTTTTCCATTCTCGTCCCAATACCCGATTTCTCCGTTTTGTTCCCAGCGAAAAGCATAATAGGGTGCACTGATGTTGTAGAAATAGGCTGCTTTAATTTTCCCAATGGCATAAGGAACGCCTTCTACTTGTTTTTCTTCGTAAATCACCCTGAATTCATCTCCGGGATACAACTTAAAAAAGTCGATGGTCCATGCAAATACCTGCGCAATCGTTTCTGCCAGTTCACCTGCAACGGCATCATCGTTGAGTTGTTCCTTAATCGTAAAAACGAGATTGGAATTTTTCTCAATGATCCCTGACATCTCTCTTTCCACAACGGAAACCGGACGCTGGACCAATTGTGCAGTAACTTCTTTTTCGAAGCGGAAAATCACATATTCAATTCTGTTTTTTTCGTAAATGAAAACATGTGTTTTTGTAGTGTCTTTTTTGTTTTTCAGTAAAGTATAACGATGCCCTTCCGAAATGAAATTCATTTTTGCATCACTTCTTGCTTTCTGATCGGTGAGGTTGATGTGTTGCCGACTGACACCATGCGGAGCCAGAACATGCGATAATGTCATTCCTCCTTTTACTTTATCACGAACAACATGAAAAGTATCGAGGAGAAAACCGTATTCGATCTCTGGGAGTTTGGTCGGACTAACACTGCGAACGGAACCTGCTTCATCTTTTTGTTTTTCATCGCATGAAACCATGAATAAGGTCAGACAACAGATGAAAATCAAAAGTAGTGAATGCAATTTTTTCAAAACAGGTGGGGTTTGATTCTGTCAAAGGTAGAGAATTGATGTTTTGTGCTGAAATGATTTATTAAGAGCAGCATGTGAAGAATTATCTGCATCGGTGTAAATGAAAAAGTCCCGCTGGTTAAAGCAGGACTTTTTCTAGGTATGAAACATTGTTTATTTTTCAATTTTGGAGATAGGTCCGGCAAGATTTTTTGTTTCTACCACTTCCATTTTTATGGAGCCTACCAGGATTTTTGCTTTTGCAAGCAGCGGGATTTTATTTACATCATCCGTTACCCAAACAGCCAGGTCTTCTTCCGATTTGAAAACGCGTCCTTTTTCAACTACAGGTGCAAACTTGAGGCATTTGAATTTTCCCATGCGCACATTGATGGTTTCTCTTTTTACGAATTTAATTTTGAGTGGAAAATTAGTATCGTCGTAAAACATCGGAATCATAAATTCATCACCGGGTTTTGCGTTGGTAAAATCAAGCGTTCTTGCGTAGTAAAAAGCCGAGATCATATCTTGCACCATAGCTGGAGTTTCAAATGTTTTTCCTTTGCCATTATCCACTTTTTGTTTGTGCTGCATGAAAGAGTAGTCCTGATTGATCTCATAACCACCTTCATTTACTCTGCGGATGAACAACCAGGGAAAAATACCTTCTGCATCCAGGTACGATTCGTAACGGTCTCTCACCTTGAAAAACCAATCGAATGCCGAAATGGAAGTTCCCACACCTTCAACATGAATCATTTTTCTTCCGTTCATGGTGCGGTCGCATTCTTTAACCCGCAAGGTTGCTTCCCCTGCATCTACAAACCCGTAGTGCAGACGGTAGCGTAATACTTCTCCGGGTTTAAAGGATTGGTTGTTCACTTTACGGAACTGGTTTTCCCCGTTCTGGAGATTGGCCTTTGCAACGAGCATGCTTCCGCTCAATACAAGACTCATCAGGGCGATTCGGGTTTTCATAGGCTTTGCTTTTGGTTCTTGTTGGTAAAAACGCAAAAAGCGTTCCAAATGTTATTTTTGGACCTGTCATTTTTCAACGCGTTGAAAATCAACGATCTGTTCAAGGTGTTTTACCGGCGGGCTGTTTAGGCTTTAGGTAAAAAGAAGGTATCCGTGCTACTTCAGGGCATAAGGGTGAAGCGGGTTGGGGAATCCTGTCTATTTTTAAAGCCTAATTCCACATCATGCAGAATAAACTGGATTTGCTGGCTTCCAAACTGGAGGAAGCACAATTGGGCGGTGGTCAGGCCCGTATCGATGCACAACACAAAAAAGGCAAGCTCACCGCAAGAGAGCGTGTACATTTTTTACTTGATGAAAATTCTTTTGAAGAAATCGGTGCATTGGTTATGCATCGCTCTTCAGATTTTGGATTGGATAAAGAAAAATTTCTTGGCGATGGTGTAGTGACCGGTTACGGTACAATTGATGGTCGACAGGTTTATGTTTTTGCACAGGATTTTACTGTGTTTGGCGGATCGCTTTCCGAAACGCATGCTGAAAAGATTTGCAAGATCATGGATCTCGCCATGCAGAACGGCTGTCCGGTGATTGGGCTCAATGATTCTGGCGGAGCACGTATTCAAGAAGGTGTGGTTTCACTGGCGGGTTATGCCGATATTTTTTACAGAAATACACTTGCTTCAGGAGTGATTCCGCAATTGTCGGCAATCATGGGCCCCTGTGCCGGTGGTGCAGTGTATTCGCCTGCACTTACCGATTTTATTTTGATGGTGGAACAACAATCCTATATGTTCGTTACCGGTCCAAACGTGGTAAAGACTGTAACACACGAAGAAGTTTCATCGGAAGAACTGGGGGGTGCATCAACGCATGCCAGTAAATCGGGTGTGACTCATTTTACAGCTGCCAATGAGATCGAATGTATTCAGCAGATCAAAAAAATTCTTTCCTATATACCGCTCAACTGCGAAGAGCAACCACCGTTTCTTGCTTACGAAAATTCAGGTAGTGAAACACGGGCAGCATTGAACAGTATTGTTCCCGAAAATCCGAATCAACCTTACGATATGCGTGAGGTGATCAGCAATGTGGTTGACAATGATTCTTTTTTCGAAGTGCATAAAGACTTTGCCGAAAACATTGTTGTGGGATTTGCTCGTATTGCCGGAAGAAGTATTGGTGTTGTTGCCAATCAGCCTGCGTTTCTGGCGGGAGTGCTGGATATAAAAAGTTCGCAAAAGGGAGCGCGTTTTGTGCGTTTCTGCGATTGCTTCAATATTCCGCTTCTTGTTTTTGAGGATGTACCCGGATTTTTACCCGGAACCGATCAGGAATGGAATGCCATTATCACCAACGGTGCTAAATTGTTGTATGCATTTTCTGAAGCAACCGTTCCGCGTGTAACAGTGATTACACGTAAAGCTTATGGCGGCGCGTACGATGTGATGAATTCGAAACATATTGGTGCGGATATGAATTATGCATGGCCAACTGCAGAGATCGCAGTAATGGGCGCTAAAGGTGCAGCAGAGATTATTTTCAGAAAAGAAATTTCCGAGGCAAAGGATCCTGTTGCAAAGTTGAAAGAGAAGGAACAGGAATACAATGAACTATTCGCCAATCCGTATAAAGCAGCTGAACGTGGATTTATCGATGAGGTTATTCGTCCGGAACATACCCGCGAAAAACTTATTCGTGCTTTTCGTATGCTCGAAAACAAAGTGGTGAATATGCCAAGAAAGAAACACGGAAATATTCCACTCTGATCTATGTTGCGCTGCAAGCTTTTTATACTGCTTACTTTTTTTGTGTTGCCGGTTTCTTCCGATGCATCACAGTTGGATAGCTTGGTTCAGGTGGCAAACACGATGAAAGAAGACACCAACAAGGTGAAATTGCTTTCTGATCTTTGTTTTTATCATCGTTCGGTGCATTCCGATACTGCAATGAATTTTGGATTAAAGGCTTTACGCCTGGCCGAAAAATTGAAATGGAGAAAAGGTGTTGCACAGGCATTGAACGATATTGCCATTGTGCACATGGATAAAAATGAATACCCGGCAGCGCTGCAGAAACTGGAGTCATGCCTTTCCATTCGCAAAGAGTTAAAGGATGATCTTGGTGTTGCTGCCGTTTACAATAAAATGGGAATTATTTACCAGGAACAATTCAAGCTGAATGATGCGCTTGGGGTAAACTATAAAGCACTGGAAATTTACGAGCAGCTCGGACATAAATTTTACCAGTCGTACATTGTAAACAATCTCGCCATCATTCATTTTAACCTACGCGATTACGAGCAATCGCTTGTCATGCACAACCGTGCACTTGCATTGCGTATGGAAATGGGTGATGAATACGGAATTGCTGCCACGCACGGAGGTATGGCCAATGTGTATTACGAAACGAAAGACACAGCCCGCGCCATCGAAAATTGGGAATTGGCTATAGCCGGATTTCGAAAAATGAACAAACCGATGGAGCTGGCAGTTCAGTTGAATAATTACGGTGGATTACTAGTGCGCCGCAAGGAATACAAAAAGGCGCTTCCTATGCTGGAGGAATGTCTTTCTATTCGTAATCAATTAAATGATCGAAAGGATATTGCTTCGGTGCTGATCAATCTGGGAGAGGCGCAAATGCAAATAGGAAAATACCATGATGCTTTGGGCACATTTCATCAATCGCTCAATTATTCACGTGCAATTCAGGTCCGGCATGAACAACTGTTTGCGTATATGAAACTTTCGCGGGTACATGGTTTTCTCAATCGCCCCGACAGTGCTTTCTTTTACCTGGAACAGTATTCCCTGTTAAAGGATTCGGTATTCAACGAGGATCTTAGCGAACAGGTAGCGGAGATGCGTACCAAATACGAAACCGAAAAGAAGGAAAAAGAATTGCTCGAAGAAAAGGCGCGCACCGAACAGCTGGCACGTGAAAAAGCGGAATCAGAGCTGATCGCATCCAATCGCATGAAATGGCTGTGGGCTATAAGCGGAGGTGCATTTGCTCTCGTATTTTTAATCTTGTTCCTTGCTCAACGTCGTCAACGCCGCCTACAGGCCGAAAAAGATGCAGCCATCATCAGCGAGCGGGAAAAAGGTATTGAAGCAGTTATTACTGCCACCGAAGACGAACGCAAACGGATTGCACGTGAATTGCACGATGGAATTGGTCAGCAACTTGGTGGATTGAAACTTGCATTTCAGCAATTGAGTAAAAAAGTAGAACAATCACTTCCTTCGGAACAAAAACTGGTGGCTGATCTTACCAAAATACTCGACGATTCTGCAACAGAGGTAAGAGCCATTTCACACCAAATGATGCCTAAAGTGTTGCAGGAGGTTGGGCTTTTGCCTGCAATTGAAGACATGCTCAGGAAAAGTCTGGGTCACTCCAATGTAAAATACGAATTGGAATCGTTTGGTATTGAAGGTCGCTTTGCCGAAAAAGTGGAGATTAGCCTGTATAGAATTTGTCAGGAACTCATCAACAACATCATCAAACATTCGGGAGCCAGCCATGTTATAGTGCAAGTGTTCCGTAATAAGGGATATCTCATCATGATTGTTGAAGACAACGGTCGTGGTTTCGATGTGAAAGCCAGTCAGGACGGGATCGGGATGATGAATATTTCAAGCCGTATCAACATCATAAATGGGGAGGTGAATTTTGAACCCAGTCCGGGCTCCGGTACTGTTGCTACGGTGCGGGTTCCTGTTGGCTGAAATTGTTAAGAATTTTCCTTTCGCATCCTTTCATGCAGTCATAAATTCGGGTTACATTTAATGCTGGAATCTCAAATTGTTTTGCAAATGCACCGAATTTTACTGGTCGACGACCACCAATTGATCCTGGATGGATTACGTTCGATTGTTAGTTCTGAAAAGGAATTTGAAATTGTTGCTGAAGCAAATGATGGTGAAACAGCAATGAAGCAGTGTCTGGCCTTGAATCCTGATGTGGTGCTGATGGATATCGATATGCCGGTAATGAACGGACTCGTTGCAACAACAGAGATCCTTAAACAAAAACCCGAATGCAGAATCATCATTCTAACCATGCACGACGAACCGGCGTTGATTCGTAAAATTAAAGAGATCGGTGCCAGTGGTTATTTGATCAAGAACACCGACCAAACAGAATTGATCACCGCCATTCGGAAAGTACTCGACGGAGAAAAATATTTTTCAGAAGCCGTTCTCGCCGCATTGGAAAATGGCAACGGACAATCCGATGAGTTTACCCTTCGTCCAACCGATGCCGTGTTGATGAGTCAGCTTACAGAACGCGAAATTGAAATTTTACGTCACATTTCCGATGGAATGTCGAACAAGGAAATCGGCGACAAACTATTTATTTCGCACCGTACAGTGGATACGCACCGCACCAATCTCATGAAAAAGCTGGATGTGCACAACATTGCCGGACTTATTCGTTTTTCCATACGCAACGGATTGATCCGCTCCTGAATATTACGGGATTTACCGTATTTCTCTTCTTTTGCTAAACAGGGTTCTTTGTACAATCGAAAAGCCCGAAACTTCTAATGAGATTTTATCAATAGGATGTTTTCCATGTTTTAAAAAAGTTCCGTTAACTGAAAATCAATACGGCGAAAAAGCCAAACAAGCCCTGCATCTTCCTCTGTTTGAGGTTCCGTTTTTCAAGGAGGAGGGTGCAGGTTTTTTAGATGTACACAGCGTGTTGATAAACAGATTTCCATGAGCGCTTACTTTACTCTTTCTTTGTAAGTGAAAAAATGGAATTCTCATGAATGTACTTCTTCTCGGTTCAGGCGGACGTGAGCATGCGCTCGCCTGGAAGATCGCTCAAAGCTCACAGCTCGAACAACTCTTTGTAGCGCCAGGGAATGCCGGTACTTCTGCTGTTGCCACCAATGTAAATATCAATCCGACTGATTTCAAGGCCATCCGGAAGTTCGTTCTTGAAAACAAGATCACCATGGTGGTGGTTGGACCCGAAGATCCATTGGTGAAAGGTATCCACGATTATTTTCTTGCCGACGAAGAGTTGAAAAGGATTCCGGTTATTGGTCCGCAAAAGGTCGCAGCACAGCTCGAAGGAAGCAAGGATTTCGCCAAGGCTTTTATGCAGCGCCATGGAATTCCAACTGCGCGTTACCAGACTTTCAGCAAGGACACTGTTGCAGAGGCAGAGGCATTTCTTGACACCCTAAAACCACCTTATGTGCTCAAGGCCGACGGATTGGCTGCGGGTAAAGGCGTGTTGATTTTGAAAGACCTGAAAGAAGCGAAAAAGGAAATCCGTTCAATGCTTACCGATGCAAAATTCGGAGAAGCATCAAGCAAGGTGGTGATCGAGGAATTTCTCAACGGCATAGAGGTTTCGGTTTTTGTGCTTACCGATGGGAAATCGTATAAGCTATTGCCAGAGGCAAAAGATTACAAACGTATCGGCGAAGGCGATACGGGGTTGAATACCGGTGGCATGGGGGCTGTTTCTCCTGTTCCATTTGCCGATCGTGATTTTATGGACAAAGTCGATAACCGTATAATTATTCCAACCATTAAAGGTTTACAGCAGGAGAGTATTCCTTACAAAGGATTTATTTTCTTCGGACTCATCAGCGTAAAGGGAGAGCCATATGTAATCGAATACAATTGTCGTATGGGTGATCCGGAAACCGAAGTGGTTATTCCGCGTATCAAAAGCGATATTCTTGATTTGTTTGAAGGTGTTGCCTCTGAAACGCTTTCTGAACGCGATGTGCAGTTCGATGAAAAAACAGCCGTTACCATCATGCTCGTTTCAGGTGGTTACCCCGGCGATTACGATAAAGGAAAAACCATTCGCGGAACAGAAGGGATTACCGACTCATTGGTATTTCATGCCGGTACAAGCGAAAAGGGAGGAAAAGTGGTGACCAATGGCGGACGCGTGATTGCGTTAACTTCGTATGGGAAAGATATTGAATCGGCAGTTGAGCGTTCACTTAAGAATGCGGATGTGATCGATTACGATAAAAAATACTTCCGCCGCGATATCGGTAAAGATCTAATGAAAATGCCCCAGCAGGTTTAACCTGTGGGGCATTTGATAAATACAGGGAAAATTTACTTCAGCTGATTGGGATTTGCAGCAGCTTCTTTGTTGAACTTTCCTTGTAACCAAAGCCAGTAAAACAAGCCTGCAAAACCAATTAAAAGGAACAGATCGTTAGGTCCATTACCTAAGGCTTCAAGAATGCCAAAAGTCCAAACGAAAAGATCACCGAGGGGATATACCAACCAATCCATAATGAAGAGTTTTGATGTTGGGTCAAATGTAGCAGTTTCGCTGAAAAAAGAAAAATTAACTTTATCCTCGTGATTCTACGATTCTACCGCTCCAATCAGACTGTTGTCCAGCTGGCTTTGCCTCTGATTGTAAGTGTTTTGTGGATATTACGCATCGCTTTCCCATTTACGGTGGAGGCCTTACCCGACCACTCTGTCTTTTCATGGGTTCCCGACCTGCCTGACTATCAGGTGCGCATTTTTGAGGCATTGGTGGTATTGCTGGAGGCACTGCTGTTCAATAAATTGATCAATGACCTGGAATTATTCGAACGTGTTTCATTTGTACCGGGGCTGGTGTATGTGTTTTGTGCGTTCATGCTGATTCCGGATGCTGATTTCAGGTGGATCACTTTTTCCAATCTTTTTCTGTTGGCTTTTTTACGTCTTATCCTTGTTGTTTACCGACAACCGGATGTGAGAGAGGAATCTTTCTGGGCCGGATTGTCGCTCGGTGTAGCTTTTTGTTTTTCATGGACGCTTGCACCGATCTTGCTTTGCGGATGGATCATGATGATGGTACTGAAAACGGTTAACTGGAGAGAATGGGTAATGATGATTTTCGGAATGCTTTTCCCAATGGCATTGGTGCAGGTAATTCATTACGGAATGTATGGCAACTGGAGTGCTTTGCTTTCTGAACAAAATCATTTGCAGATACGCTTTTTTCTCTTTGGCGACGATCGTGCTGCAATGATTTGCTGGCTGTTGCTGCTGCTGCTGGCCATCGCAGGATTTTTCTCCATGCTCTCCCGGCAAAGTCGCTTAGTGATCAAAATACGTCGTCAGCGACAGGTAATCCTGTTTTTTGTTCTTTTTCTGATAGGAATAGCACTGTTTTCCAACGGACTCTTTGGTGGACATCCCGGAGTGTTATTGGTTATTCCGGTATCATTTCTGGTGTCGTATCTGGTTGTGCATTCGAATGTAACGTGGATAAGTGATTTTATGCTTTACGGTACACTCTTGTTTTTCCTGCTTTCACGGGTTTTTCCCACTGCAAGTTTTTAACAGTGCTTTTCCTTAGGGAGTATTTGTGTAATTTTGATCAAAACAAAATGCAATATGAAATTCGGAGTAGTAGTTTTCCCGGGATCGAATTGTGATGAGGACATGGTGTATGTCCTGGAAAAGCAAATGGGTCAGCAAGTCGTTCGGCTATGGCACAAGGATACGGATCTGAAGGGCTGCGATTTTATTGTTCTGCCCGGCGGATTTTCCTATGGCGATTATTTGCGTTCGGGAGCGATTGCACGTTTTTCGCCGATCATGGATAAAGTGATTGCTCACGCTGAAAAGGGAGGATACCTGATGGGCGTTTGTAACGGATTCCAGATTCTCACAGAGGCACAACTGGTTCCCGGAGCGCTTTTGCACAATACCGAAAGGAAATTCATCTGCAAAAATGTATACATCAAACCCGAATCTTCTTCTGCGCTGATCACGGCTTCACTCGATAAGAACAAAGCCTATAAAATTCCGATTGCACACGGAGAAGGAAATTATTTTTGCGATGCGGAAACGCTTGCGGCAATGAAGAAGAACGATCAGATCCTTTTCCGTTATTGCGATGCAGAGGGCAAAATTACCCCCGAAGCAAGCCCCAATGGTGCATTAGAAAACATTGCAGGAGTATGCAATGCAAAGAAAAATGTATTCGGAATGATGCCACACCCTGAGCGGGCAGCAGATGAAGTGCTGGGTAATGTGGATGGAAAAGCTATTTTTGAATCCATTCTTTCTATGGTATTGAAATAATTGAATAAATAATCGGAAACCTCATAAACCAAACAACCATGAAAAATCGAATTGCCAAGATTGCTGCCTTATTTCTGGTAGCAGTAACACTCTTCTCTTGCGGATCATCGCGTTTTACGCGTTCGCAGTACGGACATCGTGAATGGTCACGTGGCGGTTACGAAGCTGTTGAGCAAACAGGGATGGAACAATCTTCTTCATCGCGCAAAAACGATCAGAAGCCAGCCGAAGCTGCAACAGAGAAAAAAGAAATTCCTGCTGTAGGAAACACAGAGCTTATTCCTGCTGCGCAAATAGAAAAACCAGTTGTTCCTGGAACGAACAAGGCTAACAACAATGAAAATTTTGTTGACGCCCCTGCTGCAATTACAGAAACTACCACCGAATCGGTAGCCATCGAAGCAGAGAAAGTAGAAGCAGAGAAAAACCACGACGCAACCAACGGTGCAGATACCAATACGATCTTGTTGGTGATTCTTGCTTTATTTATTCCGCCACTGGCAGTATTTCTTAAAGATGGCGCAGTATCCACTATGTTCTGGATAACACTTATTCTTTGCCTGATCGGTGGAGGTTGGTTATGGGGTTGGGGCTACTACTTTGGTGGTCTCTACTTAATTGCAATCATCCTCGCCTTGCTATATGTGCTGGATGTAATTTAAACGTACTTCCTAACAGGAAAAATCCCGATCACAATCTGATCGGGATTTTTGTTTGGTAGGTTTCTGCCCTGAAGCGAAATCGAATGTAAGGTGATTTCTGCTTCAGGGCCGTTCACCTCAATACGCTCTAACCTTCTTTCCTTCCATGAAGTTTACGAAGGCACGATTGGCAACACGGTGTCCGCCGGGTGTGGGGTAGTTTCCGGAGAAATACCAGTCGCCGCTGTGGTTGGGACACGCTTTGTGCAGACTGTCTATCGTTTGAAAAATCACTTTTACTTCGGCTTTACAATCGGGTGGTGTTACAAGCTGACCAACTTTATCTGAGATGTCTTCCATTGAAACAGCATCGTACACTTTTTGCACGACGTTGCGCGCTTGTTCGCGGGGCATGCGCAGTTGTTCTTTGGCCATCAAGTACACTTCGTCGAGCAATCCCGATTGGTTGCGCTCTCTTATCAATTCAACGGCTGCCTGAAACGCAATGAAATCTCCCATAATGGCCATGTCGATCCCGTAACAGTCCGGAAAACGAATTTGAGGAGCCGAAGAAACGATGATGATGCGTTTTGGTGATAAACGATCCAGCATTTTAATAATGCTTTTTCGCAGTGTTGTACCACGAACAATGGAGTCGTCTATAACAACCAGATTGTCGATGTTCTTTTTAACTGTACCGTGGGTAATGTCGTACACGTGGGCGACCATGTCGTCGCGTGCATCGTCGTTGGTGATGAAGGTGCGTAGCTTGGCGTCTTTCACCGCGAGTTTTTCTACGCGTGGACGCATGGCCAATATCTCTTCCAGTTTTTTCTCGTCGGGATTTTGTCCGAGCGCAAGAATGAGTTCTTTCTTTTTCCCGTTAAGGAAATCTTCCACACCTTTTATCATTCCGTAAAATGCAGTTTCTGCTGTATTGGGAATGTAAGAGAATACCGTGTTATCAAGATCGTATTGGATCGTATCAAGAATTTGTGGTACTACATTTCTTCCGAGCTGTATGCGTTCACGGTAAATATCCTGATCGCTACCGCGGGAAAAATAAATCCGCTCAAATGAACATGAAAGTTTCTCTCCGGGTTCTGTGATTTTGAATTCACCAATCTGTCCGTTTTTACGAATCACCAACGCGTGTCCGGGTGTGATCTCCTGAATAGCATCTATCGGTAAGTTGAAGGCTGTCTGAATCACAGGACGCTCGGATGCCACTACGCAGATTTCATTGTCGTGGTAATAAAACGCAGGTCGAATTCCATTGGGATCGCGGAGCACAAATGCATCGCCGTGACCAATCAATCCGGCCATGGCATATCCACCATCCCATTTCTCTGCCGATTGCGCCAGGATACTTTGAATATCCATATTCGCAGCAATCATGCCTGAAATCTGACGGTTGTTGTATCCTAGTGCTTTGTAAATTTTAAAGAGACGTTCGTTTTCCACATCGAGAAAATGACCGATCTTTTCCATTACAGTAACAGTATCCGACATTTCCTTCGGATGCTGACCCAATTCGGTGAGATGATCGAAAAGTTCGTCGACATTGGTGAGATTGAAATTTCCTGCTACAACGAGATTTCGTGTTGTCCAGTTGTTCTGACGAAGAAATGGGTGACAACTCTCAATGCTGTTTTTTCCGTAGGTACCATAGCGCAAGTGACCAAGAAACAATTCTCCCATGAACGGAAAATTTTCTTTCAGGTAGGGAATATCTTTGAGCAGTGAAGGATCTTTTGCAGTTCCGTTATTTATTTTTCCGTATACATCCGAAAAAATTTCCTGAATAGCATTGGTGTTGATAGAGCGTTTGCGTGAGATGTAGCGCTGACCCGGTTGCATATCGAACTTGATGTTCGCCAGTCCTGCACCGTCCTGTCCGCGGTTGTGTTGTTTTTCCATCAGCAGGTACATCTTGTTTAGCCCGTAAAAAGCTGTGCCGTATTTGTCGACATAATATTCCAGAGGCTGAAGAAGGCGCAGTACCGCAATACCGCATTCGTGTTTGATGTTGTCGCTCATAAGGAGGAAGAACTGGATTGCAAAGGTAAGGAGAATCCTGACGCTACGGTCAGGATTGATTTTGACAATTATCAATATCAATGTGCAAATCCCTCTGCGCCAAAGCTACGAAGGGTAAATAAGGGGAACAAAAACGAGGACGCGAGCAAGACGAAGACAAGCAAAAAAGACGGTGTTTGCTTGGTATGGGTTGGGTAATGGGATAACTTGGAAATTAGGTCATACGGTAACCGGGTAATTGGATTGTTGAGTAACTGGGTAACTGGAAATTTACGTTCCCGTTCCCGTTCTCGTTCTTAAAGTTCTGGTAATTGGATTTTATTAAGTAGCTGAATAGCAATGTATTTCAAGTTCTTTTGATTCCGTTACCCAACTAATGCCTTCCTTTCCTTCACTTAGGGCGCTCCAAGGGGCAACATATTGTTGTTTTGTGCGTCTGTGGAATGGTTCGTAACTTGCTGTTTCATAATGATGAAGTTCTTCCGTTTGTTAGTGGTCGTAATGACCTGGTCCTTGCTTCTTTCTGAGGCACGGGCTGTGCATCCGGATATTTTCTTTTCTCCGAACCGCGGACAGTGGCATCCTAATATTTCGTACCAGCTCAAGATGAATCCCGGATTCATGTACCTCGAGCGCAAAGGCATCACTTTTTTGTTTCTCGAAGCCGAAGGTCACCACGATGGCGACCAGCAACACGTGCATGAAGGTCCGGAGCGGGCGCATGCGCTGAAGATTGATTTCCCCGGAGCAGGCGATGAGGTGCGTTTTGCCGAGGGTAAACATGTTTCGTTTTACGAAAATTATTTTCTGGGTAACGATCCTGCCAAATGGCAATCGCAATTGTATCCTGCCATGGAAGTGGAGCAGAAAAATGTGTATCCCGGAATCGCATTGCGTTATTACGGAACCGAACAGGGCGAATTGAAATACGATTATGTTTTGGCTCCTCAGGCCGATTACACCTTGATTCGCCGCATATATTCAGGAGCAGATCATCTTTTTCTCAAACAAGGAGAATTACACATTGTCACTTCAATCGGAACCGTTATTGAAAAACGACCGAAAGCATTTCAGCTGATTAACGGAAAACAAAAAGAAATTCCCTGTGAGTTTGCATTGCTTGGTACAGAGGTAACTTTTGTTTTTCCCAGAGGATACGATCGCAGTAAAGAGCTGATCATTGATCCTGTATTGGTGTTTTCGACTTTTTCGGGATCTACTGCCGATAATTTCGGATTCACCGCAACTTATGATAATCAGAAAAATTCATTTGGTGGAGGAATTATTTTTCCCACCGGACAATACCCGGTAACAGCAGGTGCATTTCAGAGTGGATTTAGCGGGACACCCTCCATTGGAAATACCACTCGCGATATTGGCATTACAAAATTCAATGTAACCGGAAACAATCTGATCTATTCCACCTATATCGGAGGAACAGGAACAGAAGCGCCGCATTCCATTGTTTGTAACAATGCAGGTGAATTATATGTGATGGGAACAACTTCATCATCTAATTTTCCAATGGCAGGAACGCCCTACGATAATTCATTTGCAGGAGGAGGAGCGGCTACACCGCCTAGTTCGGGAATGGATTACGCAGCAGGTTCAGACATTTTTGTGTTGCGGCTCAATCCTTCCGGAACCGCATTGCTCGCTTCTACTTACGTGGGAGGAACAGGTAACGACGGATTAAATCTCTCCACGGCACTGGCTTATAGTTATGGTGATGTTTTCAGAGGAGAAATCATTGTAGAAAGCACTGGTAATGTGGTTATCGCATCGGTAACAGGTTCTGCTAATTTTCCGGTTACCGGCAATGCACCTGAGCCATTGTTTGGTGGAGGAAATTACGATGCAGTTGTTTTTCGTCTAAGTGCGAATCTTTCTGCTTTGATGTGGAGCACTTACCTCGGTGGATCCAATGCGGATGCTGCGTACGGTGTGCAGGAAGATGATAATGGCGATATTTACGTGAGTGGCGGAACACAAAGTTTTGATCTTATCGTTACACCGGGTGTTGTCAACCCGGGTTTCATTGCCGGAGTGGATGGCTTTGTTTGCAGATACAGTGCCAATGGCAATTCCATACTTGCAGCAACTTATCTCGGCACACTCAATTATGATCAAGCGTATTTCGTACAGATTGACAGCGATGGAGATGTGTATGTGCTAGGACAAACAACCGGAACGTATCCGATTTCTCCGGGAGTGTACAACAACAGCAATAGCGGACAATTCCTGCACAAGATGAACAATACGTTTTCCACAACATATTGGTCGACACGTATTGGTCGCAACACCGGGAACGTCGATTTTTCTCCTTCTGCATTTCTGGTGAACAATTGCAAACAAATTTATATTGCAGGATGGGGCGGAACATTGGCAGGACTTTCTCCTTACCAGGCTTTGGGAAGTTCTACGGTTGGTTTACCGATCACTTCAGATGCCATACAGTCGAGTACCGACGGAAATGATTTTTACCTGATGATTCTTGCACCCGATGCGCAGAGTTTGTTGTTTGGGACGTATTTCGGTGCGCCTTCACCTTCCAACGAACATGTAGATGGCGGTACTTCGCGTTTTGATAAAGATGGAGTTGTGTATCAGGCAGTGTGTGGTGGTTGCGGCGGACAATCCAACTTTCCTACAACACCCGGTGCATGGTCGAATACCAACAACAGCAGCAATTGTAATCTCGTTGTTTTTAAAATCGATCTGAAAGAAATTGTTGCGCAGGCACAATTTAATTTTGTTGGTGATCGATGCAATCCGCCGGTTGGAATTCAGTTTGACAATACCAGCACAGGAGCAATTTCCTATGAATGGAATTTCGGAGACGGAACAACGTCTACACTTGAAAATCCTTCGCACACCTTTGCAACTCCCGGAACGTATCAGGTAACGCTTATTGCACTCGATTCAAATACGTGTAATGGGGTAGATACAGCTTTACTCAATGTATTTATTCCCGGACCACTTTCCGTTGCGGTGAGTCCCGGCGATACCATTTGCAATGGTGATTCTACAGTTGCACAGGTTGTTGGCGGCGCCACTTATACC
>JBKBUQ010000269.1:0-2888 GCA_046289975.1 Flavobacteriales bacterium
CCTTGTGCACCTGATCCCTGGATGGTTTCCAGTTCTTCAATGGTAACACCTTCGGTTTGTGCAATGGTACGCACTAATGGAGAAAAGAATTTATTTCCATTGCCTTTTCCAAGCGGAGCAGATACGGCAGTAGTCACTGCAGCAGCAACAGGAGCATTTTGATGTTGCCCGTTTCCATTGCCGGAAACCTCAACTTTAGGTGCAACCGGAGCCGCAACAGCTCCTGCTTCAGATCCGATAATGGCAATGGCTTTTCCAACCTGAACCACATCGCCTTCGTTACAAAGACGCTTAATCAGAATCCCTGCATTGGGAGATGGAACTTCAGAATCTACTTTATCAGTTGCAATCTCAATGATGGGCTCATCCAATTCAACGGTGTCCCCTTCATTTTTCAACCATTTAATGATCGTTGCCTCTGCAACACTTTCTCCCATTTTGGGCAACAAAACTTCAACCTGCGCCATTTGTCTGTGAATGTGATGGATTATTTTTCAATAAGCTACAAAAATAATCGAATTCTGCTTACCGACAAGACTTGTTGGTATTTGGTAAGTGGCAGATTTTCAAAGCTTTGTACGACCCATTTTCAACAATGAGGCCCAAACAAGTTTTATATCAGTGCTTACGCGATAATCTTTCGCGTAAATGATGTCAATTTTCCGCTGTGTTTCCTCGTTCGGAGAGAAGGTGTTTAAATTGGATGTTGTGCTGAGTACCCCATTTCTAATCCTGGGCAATCGGTATTGGGCCGGATTGGAAATAGAGTAGCCCACCATAGATAGTCGTCCAAACAAAACCCTGAAAAAGGAAGGAAAAACCCTCAAATGAGCAGGGTTGAGTAATGCTACTAACGGAGTAGTTGCTATTAAAATCAGGCTACATAGAATATCAAAGATGCGTTTGTTGCGTTTGTTTACATTTCTGCTGATTGAATTAATATCCAGCACATACAAGTCACCCGATGTATCGATACTGTTGCTGCCAATGAGGTAAAGGCTTTCGGGTTGGGCAATTTTAAAGTCGATTTTTTGATAATCGAAACGCGACATCCGGTCGATGATCTGCTGTGCGCTGTTGTCGCGTGCGCAGAATATCACTTCATCGATTTTCATGACATCCACCACCTCATTCAATTGTGAAATGTCGCCCGAAAAACCGCTTTCATGATGTCCGGATTCAGGGTGAACATAGGCAATAAAATCGGCGTAGTTATTGGTCTGCTTCAGCAAGCCTGCAACGCGATCTGCTTCGTCCTTTTTACCAATGATAATAAACCTTTTTCTAGTGTATTTGCGCAAATCAAATTTGGGTACCGACGAAAGGTGAAGAACTGCACGCAAAGCCAGGTAAACGACCAATGCCCACAAGGATGCGAAGAGGATAAATATCCTGGAGAATTGTAAGTCTTTTGGAAGAAGACCATAAACCATAAGAATGAATGCCGTTCCATAGAACAGTCCGCGCACAATTTTCCATAGGCGAATGGGGTAATCGTAGCCGCCTGACAACCAAACACCGGTTAACCAGGTAAGAGTATATGCAGGTAAGGCATAGTTCAGTACTTCATCCGGAAAATCGATAGAGCGGTAGGTTTCATAATGCGACGCAATAAACCAGGATCCTGCAACAATACAGGTAAAATCAATAGCCGGAAGAATAATTCGTTTTACAAATCGGTTAAGGATGGCAACAAATGCGCGGAGATAAATAGCAACATGAATCAAAAATGAAAAAGTGCGGGCATTCTTCTCGGAAAAATGTTTTCGTGCAAAAATGATCATTGCGTTGTAAAACACAAATACATAATTGACGCTGCTTTTTTTTGTGCTTTCTCCCTTGTAATGAATGATGGTGGTATCTGGGAAATAGTAATTTTTATATCCTCCTTTTGTTATTCTGTATGAAAGATCAATATCCTCTCCATACATGAAAAAGGCTTCATCAAGTAGTCCGACTTTATCCAACGCCGTTTTGCGCATCAGCATAAATGCACCGGACAAAATTTCTATTTCGTGGGACTGATCTTTATCGAGGTAGCCTAAATGATAACGTCCAAACCTTTTTGAACGCGGAAATAAACGGGAGATGCCGAATATTTTATAGAATGCAACGGATGGAGTAGGTAGCCCTCGCTTGGATTCGGGAAGAAATTTCCCTTTTCCATCAATCATTTTTACACCGAGTCCGCCAGCATCAGGATGCTCATCCATGAAACAAATGACTTTCCGGAAGGTGTCTTCTTCTACAACGGTATCCGGATTGAGCAGCAGGATGTATTCGCCTTTGGCCAGCGTCATTGCCTGGTTATTGGCTTTGGAGAATCCAGCGTTAAATTGATTTTCGATAAGCTGCACTTCCGGAAACCTTCGTTTCACCATAGCGCATGAACCGTCAACTGAATTATTATCGACCACAAAAACCTCAACGGCAATACCCTTAGACGCAGCAATTACCGAATTGAGGCATTGTTCGAGGAAATACTCGACATTGTAATTGACGATGATTACGGAAAGCTTCATTGGGAGCTACAAAATAAGGGAAAAACGTCAGCGAGAAACAAACGCACCCGAAGCGGGATTATTTTGCCACTCCGTAGGAATTGTCATAAGGCACGCGGTTAAGGATAGAGCGACCCAATGTTACCTCATCGGCATATTCCAGCTCATCTCCTACCGATATACCTCTGGCTATATTGCTGATGGAAATCGTTTTTTCCTTGAGTTTGCGGTAAATAAAGAAACCAGTCGTATCTCCCTCCATCGTTGCACTTAACGCCAGAATAATTTCCTTTACGGTGCCTTCGTTGACCTTTTCCACCAGCGAATCAATGGTGATATCTGAGGGACCAATGCCTTCCATTGGAGATATGATGCCACCCAAAACAT
>JBKBUQ010000270.1:0-1763 GCA_046289975.1 Flavobacteriales bacterium
GGTATAAACCACATTGTCGATGCCTATATAATCAGAATTCGCACCGGAAGGCCCACCATTGGTTACAAAATAACGAAAGGCAATTCTTCCTACAGTTGGCTGAGCAAGTCCGGAAATTGTTATGGTGTATTGAGTCCAGGTTGTTGGATAAACCCCGGTAACAAGTGTAGGATTGATGGATAATAAAAGGGTAGTAAAATCACCAACAGAGGCTGCAGTTGCTCCAACATTCATAGCGTTACCATTAGTACTTAGACGCACCTCAAGACGATCAGGAAATGCATCAGGAGCAGCTTTTCTTGTACGAAATGTTAATACGTCACCATTCTGAAGGTAGCGAGCAGGCATAAACATCCAGTTACTTAAGGTAGATACACCCGATCCAGCCTGAAAATTGGAATAAACATAAGCGTTGGCTACTCCATTAAATGCATTAAACGGAGGTGTACCACCGGGTTGTCCCCAGCCACCTTCACCGGCTATACCAATAGGCTGACTGTTATTTTGCGCGTACCAATCAACGAGGGTAGCAATATTGTCAAAATTCTCTGTAAGGGGTTGAGCATACGCTGAACCTGAAATTGCAATTGCTGCAAAAAGTGTATATAGTTTTTTCATCGTTCCTTAGTTTAAATCAGCTGCAATACGGTTCAATTCATCCTGAATAGCAAAATGAGAACGAGTGCCTTGTCTGTGTTTAGCAAGCTCAGCTTTTAATTTTGCTGCATACAATTTGTTATGCTCTTTTCTCTTTTGAAGAGCTGCAGAATAAGATGATCGATCAGAAGAACTAACAGCCTGAGAAAGTTCAACGCTCTTTTTCATATCCGCCGCAAGCACATCCAATTTCAGGATTAGTTGCTGTGAGGATGTGTATCCTGAAGATCCAAGAGGTTTTGCAGAAGTATTTTCAGCAGGTTGTTTGAGTTTCGAATTGGTGGTTTGTACCTGACCAATTGCTAGCGTACTTGCAAAAACTGCAAACAGCAACATTGTTAATTGCTTGATTTTCATGGTAGTAGTTTTAATGAACTGACTAAATTAAATCAGAATGCCAATAAAAACAACGAAAAATGAAGCTACGGTGAATAAAGTTCACCTTTTAACACCTAAACCCTTTCAGCTATTGAATTTTGAACTCAACCCGACGGTTTTTCTGGTGATCATCGTCGGAGCAAGGAACAGTATCAGTACAATTATTCAATAGTTCAGATTCACCCTTGGCTGTTATAGTAATGATTTGCGATCGTGAAACGCCAAGCGACACCAGATAATTTACAACAGCGTTAACCCTCTGGCGCGATAACGCTTCATTGTATTCATCCGTACCTCTTGAATCAGCATGTCCGCTTACGGCTACTTTTAATTCTCGGTTTGACTTTAAAACTTTCGCATTCTGGCTTAGTGTTGAAGCTGCATCCGGACGAATACCGGATCTGTCATAATCAAAATAAACCGTAATCAATTTAGGTTCCGGATTCGATTTTGTTTCGTTAGCAGTGTTTATTGTGGTAATGGTAGTTTCATTGGTAACAGCTATCAACGCTTCCGGTTGGTGTTCAACTTCGGCATCTGCGCAATACAAAACAATTCGACTTCCGGAAACAACGCGGGCTTCCACATGCACAGAATGTTTTTTACCATCCGTGAAAAGAGTATCTAATATATCTCCTTTGGCTTTTTTGATCAGACGACCATCAATTTTCCATGCATATTCAACAGCCTTAAGTCCATCATCCAGCACAGCAGATAAAATCAGACGT
>JBKBUQ010000270.1:1773-2884 GCA_046289975.1 Flavobacteriales bacterium
ATTCCTGATCCTCCTGTGGAAAAACGAGGATATAGATATCCATATCTCCATAACCGGAAGCCCGATCGGAAGCAAAATAGCCGAAAGTTCCATCCTGTTCAAGTATCAGGTAGGTATCATCACCCGGAGAATTTACCGGAGCACCTAAATTGCTTACTGAGGTAAATTTTGTTCCATCCCAATCAGACCTAAACAGATCATATCCGCCAAAACCGCGATGACCACGCGAGGAAAAATACAAGGTTTTACCATCAGGTAAAATGGCAGGACTTTCTTCATCATCAGGTGTATTTACGTCGGGACCCAAATTTTCTGCTTTGCCCCAGGTTCCGTCACTTTGTTTGGTAGATTTCCAAATGTCGAGTCCACCCTGTCCGTTCTTCGAATCGGAGGAAAAATAAACGGTCTTTCCATCAACCGTCATACAAATATGATTCTGGTATTTTGACATATTGATGTTTGGCCCCAGATCAACAGGTTCAGATAGTTCTCCGTTTTTGTAGGATGAAGAAAATAGCTTTCCATTGATAACCAGAAAAATTGTATTTCCGTCAGGAGAAACTGAAGATACCGAAGCATGTTGAGGAACTTTAGATGACAATTTAAGATTCACCTTACGGGCTGTACCAAGGTCACCTTCGCTTTCTTTGGATTCATAGATTTCCTCATAATATTTCCCGTCTTTACCATCGATCACTCCACTTCCTGTTGAACGTCGCGAAGTAAAAAGCACAGTAGAATCTTTAGGCAAATAAATTGGTACATATTCAGAACCTGTGGAATTCACTGCATCATTCAAATGAATCAGAACAAGATCCTCTCCTCCTTCAGAGTTGGCTTGTCCGTACTCGCACTGCTGAATGTATTTATTCATTAAAGCTCTTAATTCATTTCCTGATTTGGTATTGGTACAAAATGGAAGTACAGCCTTAAAACCGGCAATTGCTTCTGTGTATTTCCCCATGTAATGGCAACAACGGCCATATTCAATAAGCACTTCCGGGATGGTATCGCCCTTTTTGGAATTTTTCAGGTTGGTTTCAAGAACAGGAAATGCGTCTTTGCGTTTGTTGAGGTATTTACTCAGCAGTATTCCATATTCGGCAGTGGC
>JBKBUQ010000271.1:0-2883 GCA_046289975.1 Flavobacteriales bacterium
CACCCATCATTCCGTAAACACTTCCTAGATTACAGATCGCATCGTCGTAACAAAAAGGACTCAATTCTATGGCTCTTGAAAAATGATTTTCTGCTTTAGGCAGTTTTCCGGTTTCAAAAAAACAGGTTGCAAGATTGTTATGTGTGGTAGGATCTTTATCGTTGAGCTGTAAGGTGCGCTCATAATGATAAATCGCCTTTTCGTAATTACCCATGTCTTTATAAACCCGCCCGATTAACGAATGCACATTAGGAAACGGCTCATAAATGGCAATAGACCGGACCAGGATCTGTTCTGCCTGTTGTAAACGATACATCTTTACATCGGGTGTAAAAAAGGCCAGTGAATCTCTGTCGGCCAACACTCCGGCGTGGTAATACAGCATGTGTGCAGAATTCGGAACTGTTTTTACATCAGCTGCAAAAAGTGTTGCATCGCTTTCCCAATCTTTATTGCGATCGATAGTTTTGAATCCGTAAAACAACAAGACGGGTGCTAATATGGCAATAACAGGTACTTTACTAAAAAGCGTTGGAATAGAAAACTTGTCTTTTGGAAACTGAATGAATTTTTCCAATACAAATGCAATTAACAATGTAAATCCGGCAGAAGGGAAAAACACGAGACGCTCACCCATATTGGTACCAATCAGCACAATTACATTCGACACCACCGAAATGGAGATCAGATAAAACCAAATGGCATATGCTCCGATGTTTTTGCTTTTGAAATAACGAATGGCATACCACAATGCAAACACATGAATTGCAAACGAAAGTAAAAATCCTCCATTGGCGATTGTTTCAATATTGGGAATGGTGTTGAACGAATAGTCGCAGGACAAAGGATGCGGAATTAGCAGTAAACGCAAATACAAACCAAGAATATAGATGGCAGTTACCCGCTGACTTAAAAAGCTCTTTGTAGCGAACAACGAATTATCTACCACGGGTACATTTTCAAGTCCGATCATTCCGATTACACTTCTATGAATGTACAAATACACAATTGTAACAACAGAAAAAAGCAGAATCGTACTTACGTATTCTTTACTCTTTGCGTTGGTAAAAAACCAAAGAGTAACAGGTAATAGGGCGAGAAAAGTAATAGCGTTCTCCTTTGTGAGTAATCCGAGAAAATACAATGCTGCAGAAGCGAACAACCAGAGGATTGATTTTTTCTCTACATAGGATACTGCTGCCTGAATAGAAAACAGCAGGAATATAAAGCTGAGAATTTCATCCGCACTTTTAATGTTTGCAACAACTTCTGTATGCAAAGGATGAAAAGCAAAAATGAGCGTCCCGATCAAGGCAACATAATACTTACCGGGCATTAAACGCATCCAGGTCAAAAACAACAGCGCACACAAAAAACCGTACAACAAAATATTTACCCCATGAAAAAATGAAGCATTATCCGGAGCCATTTGCCATTGAGCAGCAAAAAATGTTTTGGTCAGAGGTCGGTACAAATTATCTTCAACCAGAAAGTTCCCTGTGCGTAAACCACTTTTAAAAAACTCTTTGGTAGCCGACAATCCCTGCGTGGTGAGTTTGTTATCGCGAATCACTGAATGATCGTCAAGCACGAAACCGTGGTTAATCGTGTTTGCATACAACACAATACCAATGAGCATAAGAAAAAAGGCGGTCATCCTGAGTGTCGATCGCGAAGGAAGATGGACCGGCAGTGGCGAAACAACTGCACGTTCAGCTTGTTTTTTCTGACCGTGTTGATGCTTTTCGTGTTTGTTCTTTTTACTCATAACGGTAGGATATAATATCAAAAATAGAAAATCTGAATTAACAGGTTTAGGTCAGCACAGCGGGTTCCAACAAGCGAAATGATTTGGATTCCGCATCCAGATGAGCCCTGATTCCAACGGGTATGGTGAACTTATCGGCGATATGTCCAATCATGGCATTGCTGATTACCGGAAAAGGAGCATTTGCAAAATACTGTTGAATGACCTCATCCGAAGAAAATGCAAAATCCGGTTCTTCCGGAATGCAGTCTCTGAATTTACCGATGATCAATCCATTTATTTTTTCAAATGCACCTGCAAGTCGTAATTGTGCAAACATACGATCGATGCGAAAAGGTTCTTCTTTCACTTCTTCAAGAAAAAGAATTGCACCTTTCAGCTCCGGGAAATACGGAGTTCCGATCATTCCGCACAACACACTCAAATTTCCGCCAAACAAAACGCCTTCAGCCTTTCCCGCACGAACTACTTTTACTTCATCTTCCGGTTTTGCGGGTGAACAGTAAATGGTTTGATGTCCATGCATGAGCACAGCATTGATATGCAATAAGCTGAAATCGTTCCAGGAGGAATTTCCAACCGGACCATGAAATGTAACTACCCCACTTTTTAGATAAATCGAATTAAGCAAAGCAGTGATATCGGAAAAGCCCATGAAAATTTTCGGATTCTTCCTTATGAGAGCATAATCCAATTTATCAATGATCCGCATGCACCCATAACCACCTTTCATGCAAACAATCGCATCAATCGCCGGATCCGAAAAAAAACGCTGCAATTCATTTATCCTCAAATCGTCCTCACCGGCCAGGTAACCAAATTTTGCGTTTACTGTTTCACCCATTACCACATTAAATCCGAGCGACTGCAATTTACTTTTGAATTTTGCAGCGGTGGAAAGATCGCGTAAAGCTCCTGCAGGAGAAGTAACAGCAATGGTTGCTCTCTTTTTTAAGGCAGGAGGCAGGATTTTCGAAATAGTACCCGGTTCCGTTTCCTCTGAAAAACTCATCAGCGAAGGACTAAGGGCTGCAGCTCCCAGAAGTGGCAAAAATTTACGTCGGGAGATACTCATATCCGATTCGTTTTATAAAAACATTCCCACTACAACAGCG
>JBKBUQ010000272.1:0-2868 GCA_046289975.1 Flavobacteriales bacterium
GATGAAGGAGTAAAAGTGATTTTTGGTGTGCCCGGATTAAAAGTGCATTCAAAACTGTTACTCATTCACCGAAAGGAGCGCAAAAAAGAAGTTTTATATGCGCATGTGGGAACAGGGAATTTTCACGAGGTGAATTCGCGGATCTATACCGACCATGCCCTACTCACAGCCGACGAACGAATTACCACTGAGGTGGAAAAAGTGTTCGAATTCTTTTTACGCAATTACGAACGCGCGAATTTTAAATCGTTGTTTGTTTCACCCTTCAATACCCGAAAACGATTTATCGAACTCATTCAGCAGGAAATTCACAACGCCAAACGTCACCACCCGGCTTATATTACGCTTAAGATGAATAATCTGGTTGACGAAGAAATGATTCGCTGGCTGTACCGCGCATCACAGGCAGGTGTGAAAATAAAAATCATTGTCCGCGGAATCTGCTCCCTTATACCCGGAGTTTCAGGAATGAGTGAAAACATCGAAGCCGTAAGTATTGTGGATCGTTTTCTGGAACATGCACGCGTATTTATTTTCTGCAACGACGGCAAAGAACTCGTGTACATTTCCTCCGCCGACTGGATGCAACGTAACCTCGATCATCGTATCGAAGTAAGTACTCCAATTCTCGATACACAGGTGAAAAAGCAGGTGTTGGATATGATTAACATACAACTCAAAGGCACCGCAAAGTCCCGCATCATCGACCGCGACCAAACCAACCGCTACAAAGGCGAAGGCAAAAAAGATTTGCTTCGTTCGCAAATTGAGATCTACAATTATTTGAAGAAACTGAAAGGGTAATTACCAATTATCTAATTACTCAATTTCCAATTTCCCACACTTGCCCTTTGGTTTGTCCACCGTCTAGCCTTCCCTGGTGAAACATTGGCGGAAATCGAGGGGAATTCACTCACTTTCGCATTCACTCACTCCGTAGTTACGCATTCGCACACTTGTCCGCCGTAACGCAGTGAAGGCGGATTCCCCCACTAGCACATTCTCCACTAGCACATTCGTACATTCCCCACTTGCACATTCCCCACCAGCACATTCGCACATTCTCCCACTCCCTCCTTTGCAAATTCAATCAAGGTTTTCCACAATTTGGGCCACAACGTGAACAACTTAGGCTTAAATCAAAGGTGCTCCTTGGCTGTTCTTTCTATTTTTAAGCCAAAATTAAAACATTGATATACGGAGCAATTGACATAGGATCCAATGCCGGGCGTCTGCTAATAGGCAATGTGGTGGAAGAAAACGGAATGGCATCGATCAAGAAATTTTCGCTTACACGTGTGCCTCTGCGTTTGGGAGAGGATGTGTTTACAGATAAAAAAATCAGTCCGGCGAGGGTGAAAATGCTCATCAAAACGCTCAAGGCGTACAAACATCTCATGGATGTGTACGATATTGTAGATTATCGCGCCTGTGCCACTTCTGCAATGCGGGAAGCTGAGAACAAGAAGGAGATCCTGGAAGAAATTAAAAAAGAAACCGGAATAAAACTCGAAATCATTGATGGGGAGGAAGAAGCAGAATTGATCTTCTCAACCATCAACACCATGAAATTCGAGAGAAATAAATCTTACCTCTACATCGATGTGGGCGGAGGAAGCACCGAAGTGAGTCTGCTCGAAAATGGTGAACGCAAAAAATCGAAATCCTTCAAGATTGGAACGCTTCGTATCCTTAAGGGAAAAGTGGATGAAAAACGCTGGCTCGAACTCAAAGATTGGGTGAAAACACTCAATCCGGAACACAAACAGATCCTGGCTATCGGTACAGGCGGAAACATTAACCGCATGCTCAAAATCAATCGCAGCGAGGACGATAACTGCATTAGTTATTCAGATATCAAACGCATCCAGACACACATTTCATCGTATAGTCTCAACGATCGTATCAATAAACTCGGTTTGCGTCCCGACCGTGCCGATGTTATTGTTCCTGCTGCCGATATTTACCTTGCTGTAATGCGTTATGCAGATGTTACACAAATGCTTGTGCCTAAAGTTGGATTGTCGGATGGAATCATTTATGATCTCTACAAGAAGAGAAAAAAGAAATAAGAACAACAGTAAGTTTGTTGATTTTATTTTTAATGAATGCCTTATGTTTTTTTAAATAAAAAATATCGGCATAAAAAACAGGTAACTTTTTATTGTTTGTAGACGAAAGGGAAATCAGAATTACTTTGGAAATTACTTATCCCGTTTTGCCTAGTATACCATAAAAAACGATTAATATGCTTTCTTCACATTAACGACTCAGGCTGATATTCGTTTTTTCGGGTTATCGATTGAGAGCATCAAATGGATTGAAAAAAATGACCAATAGGCATGTAACGAAGGTTGTTGTTCCGCATTAGTTGAATCGAATTTCCTGCCAAGTGGATGTTCTTGTAGTTTGAGTACTACAGCTCCAATTTAAGTAAGTGTAAAAACTATCCGGGTAATAGTTCTAGTGTCTAAAAGCACGTTTTATGTAATACCAGAGATCGGAGTTCAATAACTGAAAGGTATTTCAAAAAAAAAGCCTGAAGCATTCGCTTCAGGCTTTTCAGCTTTATTGGTGTTGTATTCTTTACTTCGCTAAAACAACTCGCTGGGTGGTGATGCCTTGAGCGGTATGAAGCTCAACGAAGTAGATCCCATTCGCCTGGGTTATTAAGTCGATGTTTAATGAAGAAGCGTTGATTTGCAGAGTGCTGATCTCGCGACCGAGCGCATCACGAACTACAATAAATCCATAGTTAACTGTTGTTTGAATAGTGATCATTCCGTTTGTAGGGTTCGGGAAAATTGAAATGAAGTTTGCACCCACTTCATTTACACTAACCTGTGTTCCTACGGATACGGTTGCAGT
>JBKBUQ010000273.1:0-788 GCA_046289975.1 Flavobacteriales bacterium
ATTGGATATCGATCAGGTAAATGTAATTCTAACGTTCACCAATTACATCGGAGCAGATGCCAGAATAACCTTACAATCATTAAAAGCAGCAAGAGGAGCGGATACGGTAGTATTGGCTCATTCCGTCATTGGCAGCGCCATTAATATCAACCGTGCAACCGATCCCGGAGGAATGGTTGTTCCCAGTACATACAGTGTGAATTTAAATAACGGCAATTCAAATATTGATCAGATCATCGAACTGTTACCGCTTGCATTTTCATCCAGTCTCGATTTTCATATCAATCCACTTGGAAACGTTGCGGCACATCATGATTTCTTCTACGCACCAAAAACAGTTAAAGCTGATTTGAATTTCTCATTGCCACTTAATATTATCGCCAATAATCTTACGCTAGCCGACACCATCGATCTCAATCTGGATCGAGGAGAAAATGGTCATATCCGTTCAGGAAAATTACATATTGATATCAGTAATGGATTTCCGCTCGCTGCAGATTTTCAATTGTTTTTTATGAATGGTTCAGGAACCATTACCGATTCAATTGTACAACCTAATTCCATTCTAGCTGCTTATACCAATGTACAAAACATTGTTACTGCTAACCGTGACATTGAACTGATTATTACCGTAAACGAATCGCAGATGGATCGTTTATACAATGGCGAACGCTTGTTATTAAGAATTGCGTTTTCTACCAGTTCGCTCACTCAGCATGTAACACTTTACGATTATTACCGCATTCATGTTCGTATGCGGGGAGACTTCAATTACAGAATCGGATCAT
>JBKBUQ010000273.1:798-2799 GCA_046289975.1 Flavobacteriales bacterium
ATTACTCCTCTGCTTAATACCGGTAGTACATGCTCAATCTGTTATAGAGCCGGAGTTCGATCAACAGGAAGGAACAGCGCATGAAGTAAAACTATTTGGAAACGGATATTACCTCAGCAGCGGAACACCTATCCGCTTTATGTCGAAGTTCACAAAAGGAGGATTTATTGATTCTACGCTTAAGTCAGATGTCCTTTCGGATTTGCGAAAGAACAACCGAATAGGAGCAGAAATACACACCGGCGTTGAATACTATGATCACCGCATTCCGTTTTTTAAAAGCACCGGTTGGGCGTGGTGCTTCGCGGCTTCCTATCACATGAACTATAATGCGGCGTACAGTAAAAATCTTTTTCAACTCGCATTTTTTGGCAATCGGGATTTCGCAGGACAAACCGTAGAACTTGGCCCACTCAATGCAAATGCACTCAGTTACGGTAAATTGTCAGCAGGCGCCTTTAACAAAGAAACAAAATCTCGCATAGCACTTTCCTTGGTTGCAGGTCAGCAATTCAGTCAACTAAATGTAGACCGCGCCTTATTCTATACAGCCGGAAACGGTTCACAACTCGATCTAGATTTGAGTGAACAATTCAGAAGTTCAGACACCTCGCATCGAACAGGAAAAATAAACGGATGGGGAAGCGCAGCAGATTTTGTATTGTATTTCAATACGGGAAGCAACAAAAGTTTAAAAATCAATCAGGGTTTCAGGGTTGCTTTGGAAGACTTTGGGTTTATCCGTTGGAATGCAAATAGCATTACACAAAAAAAAGACAGCGCCTACCATTACGAAGGATTTGAGGTTACTGACCTATTGAATGGAATCAACCAGCCTTTCAACGTAGAGAATCTGAATGACACATTGGGCATTAAAGGATCACCAGGAGCACAATCGCATATGTTGCCCTTTACGTTTTCCGTGGCTGCCATTACAGAAACATTTAGCGATAAAAAAGTACAGGCCTTTTATGGCTTTCGTTTACGAGCCTTATCCAATTACACACCAATGATTCACCTCGGAATGCAATTCAACCCCATACACGATCTTGCGTTTTCAATGTATGGAGCATTTGGAGGATACGGTGGTTTCCGGGCAGGATTAAGTGCGTCCGGAAAAATCGGAGAACATATTCGTTATGGTTTTTGCACAGGCAATATTGCAGGTTGGATCAGTCAGAATGCTTATGGACGTGATCTCAGTTTAACTATTAGTACTCGTTTTTGATGAAAAATAATTTACTTCTCCTTTTATTGTGTTTAACCGGATTCAACACTAGGGCGCAATCTATTTTCTTTCAGAAGATCATAGGAAATTCAGGTTCATTTTATTCGAGAGATGTTATTCAAACAGCAGATACCGGATATGTAGTTTGCGGATCAAGCAGTGGACTTGGTGATTATACAGCGAACGGTTTTTTGATGAAGCTTGACAAATTCGGAACACGTTTATGGACCAAATCATATGGCGGTTCAAATGCAGATTGGGCTATGCGTGTACTCGAAGAGAGTGATGGCAGTTTGGTTTTTGCAGGATACACCAACAGCACCAACAATTCAGGATACGACATCTGGTTAGCAAAAACGAACAGCAGCGGTGTTTTACAGTGGTCGCGAACCTATGGCGGATCGGATTGGGATTTTGGATACAGTATTTTAAAAACGAATGATGGTAATTATCTCATTGCAGGAGAAACTTACAGTTTTGGCAATGGCAATGCAGATGGATTTCTGCTTAAGGTGGATATGAACGGCGACTCCCTTTGGATGCAAACCTACGGAGGAACATTAAATGAAAACGCAAGAAAAGTTATTACTTTACCCGACGGTTCATTCATCTTTACAGGAACAACAAACAGCGCACCCAGCACTTCGAAAGATATCTGGCTGGTAAAAACGGATGCAATGGGAGCTGTGGTATGGGATCGCAGACTTGGATCTGCCGCTGATGACGAAGGTCAATCCATTGTATTATCCCGCACAAACGGAGAAATTGTTGGT
>JBKBUQ010000274.1:0-2701 GCA_046289975.1 Flavobacteriales bacterium
CCTGGTTTGCTTTTGGGGCGGACAGCAGGGAAGTTTTATGCTTTGGATTTTCTGGCATTCTGTTATTGGATTGTTTTTACTACGTTTTGCCAAGGGTTGGGAAAACGAAGTACTCGCAGTATTCGCTCTGTTACTGGCCTTTATTTCGAGTATGTTGCTTGGTATTTATATTGGCGATTACCGGGTAGGTACAAGTCCTTTTGCCTTACAACGCGAAACCATTGATGGACTTAGTGCGCTTTGGTCCTTAATCCCCGATTATCTACTGCTCGATCCTCGCTTTGCAGATGGACGCGGATTGAATCCATTGCTTCAGAATTACTGGATGATCATTCATCCTCCAACACTTTTCCTCGGCTTTGCATTGACATTGGTACCTTTCGCATACGCGGCAGCTGCATTATGGAGACGCTCTTATTCAGAATGGATCAAACCTGCACTTCCATGGACATTTACCGGAATCCTTGTGTTAGGCATTGGTATTTTAATGGGAGGAGCATGGGCCTATGAATCGCTGAGTTTCGGAGGATTCTGGGCATGGGATCCTGTTGAGAATGCATCGTTGGTTCCATGGATCACTTTGGTTGGGGCCGGACATTTAATGCTTGTGAACCGTAATCAGTCACGCTCACTTTATTCTACTTTCTTCCTTACTCTGATCAGCTTTATTTTGATCCTCTACTCAACGTTTCTAACACGAAGTGGGGTATTGGGTGATACTTCTGTGCACTCTTTTACCGGCGACGGAATGCTGGGTCAGCTTTTGTTTTGTTTGTTGTTTTTCATCTGGGTATCATTCACCTTGCTTTTGGTTGATAAAAAAGCTCAGTTAAAATATTCTGCTTTCAGTTTAGCACTTGTTCTATTCGGAATTTTTATTGACCTCAATACTGTTCTTTACAGTTCCGGCGATTTTGTGTTGACCTGGCGTGGATTAATTATTCTGGTTGCATTTACTTACACCATCATCTTCCTGATCAATAATTACCTGCTTCATTTCCCAAGAGAGAAAAAGGAAGAAGAATTATGGTCGCGCGAGTTCTGGATGTTTATCGGGTCATTGGTACTCGTGTTATCGGCAGTGCAGATCACGTTCAGTACTTCTATTCCTGTTATCAATCTGCTTTTCGACACCAAAATGAATCTGGTAGAACAGGCAGCACGAAACGAAGCATTCAACCGCTGGCAGGCACCATTTGCGGTAATCATTTGCCTACTGATCGCTTTCGGACAATTTCTAAAATACAAAAACACCTCATTTACAGAATTCGGGATAAAGATTTTGCCTTCGCTTGTAATTGCAATTGTACTCACAATGGTATTGGGTATTATATTACAGCTCACGCATTATCGATACAACCTGTTATTGTTCACTGCCCTTTGGTCGGTTGTTGCCAATGCCGATTACTGGCTACGCTTCCTTAAAGGAAAAATGAATGTTGCAGGTTCCTCCATTGCCCACATTGGTTTCGGAATACTGATGCTTGGCGCTTTGATTTCGCAGAATAAGCAAACCATTATTTCTGAAACACCTTATGGATATAATTTGTCGATGCTTGGAAAGGATTTGAGCAATCTTACCGATGTACAAATTTTCAAAGGAGACACAACTGAAATGAAGGAATACTTTGTGCATTACTCCGGCACAAGTCAGGAAAAACATTTTTTACGTTTCAACATCGATTATTTCTCTAAAGCTCCTGCGCAATTTAAAAAAGGAGAACACATGAAGTTTGATGGAAATGTTTATCGGTGTTTAAATGATCACACATCATCAGGACAACTCACTTCAGACATTTCGAATTGGGAACTACTTACCGATCCGGGTCCTGAATTGTATTTTGCCGCACAACCATGGTCGGCATGGCAAGCCGGTGAAAAATTATTTCATCTCCAACCATTTGTTCAGTTAAACGACATGAGTAATGTTGCAGAACCCGGAACAAAACATTATTTCGATCATGATATTTTTACGCACATCAAATATGCCGATCTGCGTTTGCTGAAAGAGGACGACAACATGCCTCCTTATGAAATAACCACCCATGAAAACGATACCATCGGAAATCCCGGTTTCATTTTGCGCGTTGCGGGAATTCGTTCATTAAACGGAGAAGAGAAAGCCCAACGAGGACTCGACACCTCATTTTCTGCTGCGCAATTGAATATGGTCGTGTATGATATTTGGGACATAAGTTTCCGTTATGGAAGAGAAGTAAATCCGGTTTTCTTTATTGAGGAAAATGAATTCCGTTCCCTTCCTGCCCGTTCTGAAGAATTGAAGACCTCATTCGCCATTAAGAGTGTAAAACCTAAAAAAGATGAGCATTCCCATACCGGATTTGAACACGGTGGAACGGAAATTACGCTTGAAATTACAACACCTGAATTTATTATTATGCATGCCATACGCTTTCCATGGATTTCCATCTTGTGGATCGGTTGTCTCATTATGGCAATTGGTACAGGAATGGCAGTGGTGTATCGGGTGAAAAGGTGACCGGTTCTCCCGATGCTATCGGTCGGGAGAGGCTAGTGAACAGTGAATGGTGAATAGTCTCATCAATCCTAACCAACAACTGATAACCAATAACTAATAGCTACCATCCTATTCCAACAAGGTGAACGAAAATCTATACGTTAGTTCCATTGCAATCAAAACTCAAGAATCCGTTTTCTAAAACAAGCTGAGATATTCCAT
>JBKBUQ010000275.1:0-2674 GCA_046289975.1 Flavobacteriales bacterium
CCCGGATTTCGCACAGGTAGAAGTGGATCGTCAGGTGACCAACCTGTCACGTTTCAGTTTGTTTTTTCCCGAACGAAGAAATTTCTTTCTTGAAAACAGCGATCTTTTCGAGCGATTCGGATTCCGACAGATTCGCCCCTTCTTTTCACGACGCATCGGTTTGAATAACGGAGAAGCTGTTCCCATCCTTTTTGGTGCGCGTTTGAGTGGAAAGATCAACCGAGACTGGAGAATTGGTGCAATGACCATGCAAACAGAAGGAGGATCGCAAAGTGGACTTGAAGGACAAAACTATTCTGTTGCTGCTGTCACCTATCAGATGAAAGGCCGTTCCAATATTTCGGGAATACTTGTTAACAGACAAGGATTCATCAAGCAGGACATGAATTTCGCGGATTACAATCGCATTGCCGGTATCGATTGGAACATTGCAACTATGGACAATCGTTTGATGGGGAAAATTTTCATGCATCATTCTTTTTCTCCGCACAAAACCGAAAATGCAATGGCACATGCTTCATGGATCCATTACGAAACTCCAAAAATTGTTCTCGAATGGAATCACGAATATGTTGGTCACAATTATTCTGCCGATGTTGGCTTTGTACCCCGTATCGATTTTTTTAATCCCAATAACGGGCAGATTGAAAAGCGATCCTACCTACGATTGGAACCTTATGCCGCATGGAATTTCTACCC
Organism: Flavobacteriales bacterium; assembly: GCA_046289975.1. Taxonomy (GTDB): domain Bacteria; phylum Bacteroidota; class Bacteroidia; order Flavobacteriales_D; family UBA2798; genus UBA2798. The sequence continues at coordinate 700 of JBKBUQ010000275.1, forward strand.
GAAATCAACACTCATCAACAAACATGGTCCATCGGTTTATATGAGTCAGTATTTCGATGGTACCTATCTCGAAAACGAGCGCTATTTGAGTGCAAGCTATACATTGCGTTTTCAAAACACAGCATCAACCGGTATAGAGCTCATTAATAATTATGTACTCCTGTATTTTGATCAGGACATCACTTTTTCAGGAAACAATGCCTTGGATGCCGGAGGATATGTTTACAACCATGTACGCGGATTTTTTAATTCTGATAAACGCAAACTCATCACCTATACCCTTAACCTCGATTACGGCGCCTATTTCTCCGGCGAAAAGACCACAGCAGATGCTTCCATCAGTTGGCGCAAACAACCATGGGGAATTTTCTCTCTTTCTGCACGGTACGACAGAATAGATATGCCGGAAGGATTTCAGGATGTTGACCTGATGCTAATCAGTCCGCGTGTGGATCTTTCGTTTACAAAAAGCTTGTTTTTCACAACATTTATTCAATACAACACGCAGATTGAAAATGTAAATATCAATTCCCGACTTCAATGGCGATTCAGACCGATGTCGGATCTGTTTATTGTTTACACGGAGAATTACAATCCCTACAACGTAGCCATCAAAAACCGTGCGCTTGCGGTGAAATTGGTTTGGTGGATTAATGATTAAAAATGGAGAAAAGAATATAATTTATATTCTCCGGATAAATCCAAATGCATTTTAATCTAGTCTATTTTGATAATCTCACTTATCCAAATACCAGGCTATCGCTTCAGAAAGACCGGATCGTAAATTCCATTGAGGATTATAACCTAAAACAATTCGCGCCTTCTCAATACTCGCCAGTGAATGTTGAATTTCGCCCGGACGTTCAGCTTCATGAGTCACCGTTATGGTTTTCACATTTGGCGCATGAACCGAGAGTGCATTTTTTATTTCTGTGATCAATTCCAAAAGTGTAGTACGTTCACCAAACGCAATGTTGAATACCTCTCCAAACGCTTTTTCGTTATTGGTAAAGGCTGCCTTCTCATTGGCCTGAATGACGTTTCGTATATAGGTAAAATCGCGGGAGTTGGAGCCATCACCGTAAATGACAGGCGTTTTCCCATCAAGGAACAACTTGATGAATTTAGGAATTGCGGCAGCATACGCACCGTCAGGACCCTGGTGTTTTCCGAATACATTGAAATAACGTAATCCTATAACCTCCATTCCATGTAGCCGATGAAAAACGCCTGCATACAATTCGTTGATGTATTTGGATGCTGCATAAGGAGAAAGTGGCTTACCAATGACATCCTCTACTTTTGGCAATCCGGGATGATCGCCGTAAACGGATGAGCTTGTGGCGTAAACAAATCGTTTTATTCCTGCCTGTTGTGCAGCATGAATGACATTAAGAAATCCATCAACATTCACCGAATTTGTAGTAAGCGGGTCTTTCACGGAACGCGGAACTGAACCTAATGCGGCCTGATGCAATACGATCGAAATTCCTTTCATCGCTTCATCGCATTTTGACTTATCACGAATATCACCCTCTACAAAACGAAAATTCGGATGCGAATAAAATCCTGTTATGTTGGATGGTTTTCCGGTAAGGAAATTATCCATTCCTGTTACTGAATGTCCCAACTCAAGAAAGTGCTCGCATAAGTTGGAGCCAATGAATCCCGCTGCTCCTGTGATGAGAATATGTTGCGGGTTGGTTGGCATTCGTATTAGGAGATGAGAGAAATTATTTCGTAAAGATAGAAGATTCCTGAATGCATTCTGATTTCCTGGGGCTGAAGCCCCCGGGACAGGGATGACCAGATAGGTGGAGGGCAGAGATATGAAAAACCCCGGGTTGAAGCCCGGGGTTACATAGGGTAATTGCATATCTGACATCAGGGCTGAAGCCCTGATGGTTACTTAGCGTAGTTCACTGCACGCTTCTCGCGGATGACGGTGATCTTCACCTGACCGGGATAGGTCATC
>JBKBUQ010000276.1:0-2645 GCA_046289975.1 Flavobacteriales bacterium
ATTGTATTCTTCTGTTCCAATATTATCACAATGACCATCGATCGCAATGGTTACTTCCGGATTTGCTACCATAAAGGCGTAAATGATATCGAGAATCTCAACACTGCGGTTGCGGAGGAAGAATTTATCGAAATCGAAGTAAATGTTTTCAAATGCAGGAACTTCCTTGGCCAGCTTTTCAAGAAATACTCTGTCAATGAATTCTGAGTATTCCAGTCCTGTTTTTCCGGGTTGAAGGGTTCGGATATACGACCCGTAGAGGATGTTGATATCGTCTGCCTTAATTCTGTAAATGAAAGCCATATCCTGATTAAGACGGTTGAGGTCCTTACTGAGATCTGCCTTTTTCCCGAATTTAAAATTCCCTTTGTCATTGGTTTTCGACAGGTGAGTTATTTGCTTGTTATCGTCTACAAAGTAGATTTCTGTATTGGCTAATCCTGTTGTGTTGCGGCTCCTGAGATCCGTTTTTTCCAACCGGCCTTCCAACATAATTTCTGCTGAAGCACCTTCTTTGGTATCGCCGAAATAACTGATTCTTGCACTGGTTTCGTCAACAAGAATTTTATAGGGTTCCTTGGGATCTATAAACATGAATTGAAAAAATCCATGTTCGTCGGTTGTGGTACTGTAAATGATTTCGTTTTTTGAGTTGACCAAATAAATGATCAAACCTTTTCCGGGAATAACGGAGTTGTGACGGATATTCCCACTGATCATCAGGTCATGATCCGGGTTTTGCAATTGATCAATTCCCGATTCACTTTCCGGAAGCTTACGGAGAGCATAGGTGGAAGTGATCTCGTTATTCAGGTTGAAGAATGCATTTCTGAATTTTGATTCCTGCGCCATTGCATTCTCGATACTGTCGCGAACACGACGAATATTGATCTCTTGATAAAGAGGAAAAAACTCACACTGTTTGGGAAGTGTAAATGTTTGTTTGTGCACATCGCCGGCTTCAAATCCCTCGACCTCAACTTCCATGTCGTAAGTATTGTTTGGAGGAAGTACAATTACATAGCGACCTGAATAAGGATTACTGGTATAATTTCCGACAATTTTTCCGCTCGATTTTTCCTTAATGGTAATTCTTCCGAATGCAGGCAATTGTCGTTCACCGGCCAGAATGGTGCCTCTTAATTCGGTATTGGGTATGTCTTTACATCCTAACTGAATACGGTAAATATCCATATCTCCATATCCGCCAACTCTCGATGATGCAAAATATCCAAATGTGTTGTTGATGTCAACATGAAAATAAATATCATCTCCGGCAGAATTAATCGGAATTCCCATGTTGATGGGATCTCCAAATACACCATTACTATGTGGGCATTTGAAAATATCGTAACCTCCAATGGAGTTGTGACCCTTCGATGAAAAATAAAAAGTCTGTAAATCGCTGCTTAAAAAAGGCGCATCTTCGTCATCAGGAGTGTTGATGTCTTCTCCTAAATTAATTGCTGGTCCCCATGTACCGTCTTCCTGCTGGTAGGAAACATATAAATCGCGACCACCAAAACCACCTTCACGTGTGCTTACAATAAACAGGATTTTTTCATTGGGAGTAATGTGTATCGAAGGTTCGTGTTGTTTTGTATTCACATTCCTGTTCATACGAACGGGATCTGTCCACACTCCATTTATTTGTTCCGATAGCCAGATATCGTTATCACGGTAGATAAACAGTTTGGTTTCGTCTGCATTAAATCCAATTGCTGCATCGTGGGTTTTGGTATTGATCTTGCTGCTGATATAAACACCGGCTGAATCAAACTTGGTCGGAAATGCAAATTGCAGGGAATCGGCTTTCGGACTGGCGTAAATATCTTCGAAGTATTTGGAATCGTAAAATAACTGACCACCTGTACTACCTTCTCTGCGTGATGTGAAGATTAACAGTGATTCATCTTGTTTAAATACGGGAGCATAGTCAGGATAAGCGCTGTTGACGCGATCACCGATATTCCGGATATCGAATGTGGTTCCTCCTTTTTCCTGCAGGTCAATTCCTGAATTACACATTTCAATGAAACGGGATATTTCTTTCGAAACAATCCTGCCTTCTTCATCATTCTGCACAAACCTTCTAAAAGAATTGTAATAATAAATAGCCTTGTCGAATTGATGCGTGTAGTGGTATGTTTTTCCCAAATACAACAACAATTCGGGAATTGTATCCTGACCGGATAACTGCAATGACCGTTCGAAATAGATGAGTGCTTTCTCTTTTTGGACATCCGATCTGAACCATGCAAGGCCAGTCTCGAATTGATGCTGGGATTTGTCCGGGTCTACCTTAAGAAGCTCAGCATAAGCAGTTTTAGCACCCGGATAATTCTCTTCTGAAAGTTCCTTTCGGGCCTTTTTCAGCAATTTTTTGGAATTGCCACCCGACTGCGAAAGCCCCGCAAAAGGGAGCATTGTTAATACCGCGAAGATGAATACACTCCTTAGGTTCATATGCTTTCAAAACTAATGAAAGCAATGCCCGCTAAAATTTGAGGTTCAGTACATTATTGCACACATCTATGTTAATTAACACGATGTGAATTCACAAATCAATGTTGATTACTTTGCCTTGATCCGGATGTATTGGTACCTCTCGTATTCCTTCTTGTTTTGAAGGAAATCATCATTGT
>JBKBUQ010000277.1:0-2635 GCA_046289975.1 Flavobacteriales bacterium
ACCAGTGGAATGAGTTGAACAAGTCGGTTTTTGTGCTCCTTGTCTGTATTGAGCGATACAATGAGTTTGTCGAATTTGTTGTAAACAAGGTATTCTGAGATGAACTGAGTAGACCTTTTTGCTAATCCGGCCGACCACAAATAGCCGCTGCGGTTGGTAAATGCATCGAAGTCAAAATAATTTGGAAGCGAAAATACTTCTGCAATTCCTGTAATATCGGATGTTCCGGTTCTTACATACATTCGAAGGAGTTTAAGGTAAAGACTCTGACGGATATCAGTCATTTCCATTTGCACAGCGAGCATGTCGTCGATCAATAGCAATCCTTCGATCGGATTGAATCGCTCCGGTTCAATGTTGCGGGTTGCATTTAAACGACGAATCAGTTCTTCATACAGCAGAAATTTTTGATGGAAACCTACAAATTGTTTGAGCTTAAAACGGTATTCATAACATTCATTCAGCAGCTCTTTTTCCTTACCGCGTAATTGTTGTTCGATGTGGTACATCGATTGTTTGGTTCTGGCCTCGTTTAATTCTCCCCGCAGATTCATTTGGAAGGGAATAGGAATACTGAGGTTTACCCCAAGTGAAAAAAAACTTCGGTTTCCGGGTATTACCAGATCATAGTAGTTGTAACGCAGTTGTGTGGATAAGCGAACATCGCTGATCAGTTTGTTCTCCAATTGTATATTACGGGCAACAAGTCGGCCAATACTATCCCGCGAATTTGAGTCGAGACCTGAAAGTACTTCAATGTAACGAATATCGGGTACCGGAAGCTCGTCTGCATTTATTTTAAGTGAATCTGCCGATGCACTGAATTGCTGATTATAGTCGTAGTAAATATTGAGCAATGCATCGATTTCAGCTTTTCTAGAAAGAATGCGCAGGTAATCTTCGCGTGTAAGGTATCTCGATAGATGTAGTTTTTCTGCTTCCGTACTTAATGCTTCAATAAGATCGCGACGCTTTTCAAGTGTGGAAATTTTACTTTTGTTAAATACATAAATGATCTGGTTCCACCGTAAACTGTAATCATCTTCTTTCCAGTTATTAGCCTCCAAAAAGCGACGTATTGCGATGGAATTGTTGAGTTGCTCGCTGCGTATTCTGTTCTGGTAAAAACCACCTTCAAGGATATCCCAGTTAATCCCTGCCTGCAGTCTTCGCTGGTAAATGAGATTGTCATCATCTTCATTGAAAGAAGGTGTGAAATTTTCAAGGTAAGAGGCACTTGCAGATAATCCTGGATCTGATTTGTACATTCTCGCTCTGATCCTGTCCACTTCATCATCGGCAGAAATTCCTGTACCTGGATTTAAACCGCTATGAAAAAGACCCTCTGCTTTTGATAAATTGGGCTTCGCTACGGGACTCTGTACGTTGGGCAGATACTGATTCCAGTATTCAGTCAATGTCTTCACCTCCTGACGGATGTTTTGCGCGTTCACACCAAGGCAAAGCAATATTGTCGGAATTGACAATAGCCGTGGAATAATTGAAAGAATTGTAATCGCTGTTGGCACAAGTAATAAAACGGGGGCAAAAATAATGCCTTTTTATCGATAAAACACTGATTTTATGGTAAAAACCTTCATTTTTACAGGATGAATCAAAACAGGTTTGCAAATAGGAATAGGGTAATCGTTCAGCTTTGCTTGCTGGGGATGTTGCTGTTTTCCCTTGTATTATTGGGCTATTTTGCGAATAGAAACACTTTTTGGTCGATCGGAATTCCGTTTTTAATTGGTGGATTGGCCTATTACATAATTGCCATAAATGGTCAATACCGACTGCGAAGTCCGGGTGCAATTCTATTAACCGGATTAGTTCTGCGCCTGGTTTTTTTGCCTGCAGAACCTCGTTTGACCGAAGACCATTATCGTTTTTTTTGGGATGCAAAAGTTAGTTTGTCGGAATCTGCAAATGGCGTTTATGGTTCTACTCCTGCCGAATTGATGTCGGATGGCAGCAAAGTGGCAATAGAAAACCGGGAATTGTACCGTGTCTTGAATTCTCCCGATTATCCAACCATTTACCCTCCGCTTGCGCAGGTGTTTTTTGTGAGCGCAACAATAATCGGAAAATCGTATTTCGGAACATTGTTAAGTTTTCGGGTTCTCCTGATTCTTTCAGAATTGATATTGGTACTTATACTGCTTCGTCTATTCAGAAAATTTAACATCGAACCCTCACATATTGCTGTCTGGGTGTTCAATCCCTTGGTCATTGTTGAGTTTACAGGAAACCTGCATTTCGATGGATTAATGATACTTTTTTTGGTGGCTTCCATTGGTTTTCTGCTCGAAAAAAAATGGATACCGGTAGCGATTCTGCTTAGCTTTTCTGTTGGAATAAAATGGTTAACCCTGCTTTATTTTCCATTGTTGCTGATTGTGACAGGATGGAGAAAAACAATTTGGTCCGTACTCATTGCCAGTAGTACACTAGCAATTCTATTTGTGCCCTTTTTACGAGGAAACGACATGAATTATCTCTTTGGTTCATTTGGATTGTTTCTGCAAAAATTCGAGTTCAATGCTTCCATCCATTACCTGACCAGCGCAATTGGAAAAAACCTGGTTGGATTCAATCCCTTGTATTATTCCGGAATCTTTTTCTTTGGTTTGGT
>JBKBUQ010000278.1:0-2633 GCA_046289975.1 Flavobacteriales bacterium
GGGCGTAGTTATTTTCGCCATTTATAGATTGGATAACAGATTTACGAGCATTTATCCATAGCTCGGCATGCTTGCTTGAAACTTCATCCCGCTGTCAAAGCCAGTCGGCCCCAAAGAACTTATTGCAAAGATAGCAAAAGCTATGCAAGCCCTTGTTTTTCGAAAAATCAGGCAGAATAGAGAGAATTCCACGCCTAAATGACAGTAGATTTGAAAGTTAGAATTTAAACAGAAATTATCTGTTCCTGTTAATTCTTTCCTTGCGATCTTTCTCCTTTCTTTGTACCCGAATGGACAAGAAAATTAAAATAGGAATAATACGCGAAGGGAAAGTACCACCGGATAAACGGGTTCCGCTTACACCTGATCAATGTTCCAGACTGAATGAGCAATTGAGCGGGATGGAAATTGTTGTACAGCCCAGTGTAAAACGATGTTTTCCGGATGCTGAATACGAACAAATGGGAATTCAGCTTAGCGAAGATTTATCGGACTGTGATGTGTTGATGGGAATAAAAGAAGTACCGGTTAAGGAGCTTATACCGGGTAAAACCTATTTCTATTTTTCGCACACCATCAAGAAGCAACCGCATAATCGTAAGTTGCTTCAAAAGATGATCGCCTTGGGTATTACCATGGTCGATTATGAGACTTTAACGAATACCAGTGGTGAGCGACTTATTGCATTCGGAAGATATGCAGGTATTGTTGGTGCTTATAATGCTTTCAGAGCTTACGGTGAAAAATTTGGTGTTTACCATTTGAAACCTGCGCACGAATGTTTTGATCGAAAGGAAATGGAATCAGAATTGAAAAAGGTGATACTTCCTGCAGATTTTAAAATAGTAATTACCGGTTCCGGACGAGTTGGTGGCGGATGTCTGGAAATTTTAAAAGGAATGAATCTTCAGCAGGTTACATCCGAAGATTATCTCTCGAAATTGTTTTCACAACCTGTATTTACCGTTTTACATGTTGGCGATTATAACAAAGCCAAAGATGGATCTGTGTTCGATAAAAAATCGTTTTATGGGAATCCTTCTGCATTTGAACCGGATTTTTTAAAATGGGCGAGATGTTCGGATATGTATATTCCCTGTCATTTCTGGGATTCAAAAGCGCCGATGATTTTGCGAAAGGATGATTACACCGATCCACAATTCCGTATTCGGGTAATCGCAGATGTTTCCTGTGATATCAGTGTTCCAATTGCCTCTACAATACGATCTTCGACTATTGCTGATCCGTTTTACGGATACGATCCTCAAACCGGTGAAGAGGCAGATTTTTATGCTCCTAATACAATAGGAGTGATGGCTGTAGACAATCTTCCCTGTGAATTGCCGCGTGATGCGAGTCGCGATTTCGGTGAGGTGTTGTTGGAAAAAATTCTTCCTCTGCTAACCGGTCCTGATCCTGATAAGATTATTGAGCGTGCAACAATGTGTTCCAAAGGAGATTTGTTACCCAAATACGAGTACCTGCGCGCTTATCTGGAAGGTAAGTAATAAGGGAGAATTTTTTTCCTACACGAAACGTGCTAATGTTGTAACAGAACCTTGCACCATTTGGTTGATCTCAACGTTTACATTAGCATCCATGGGCAGGAGAATATCTAATCTTGATCCAAATTTTATGAAACCGAATTCTTTTGATTGTGTCGCTGTATTTCCTTCTTTGGCATAGTTGACAATCCTTCGTGCAACAGCGCCTGCTATCTGGCGAAAGAGCACTTTTCTTCCTTTTTCATCTTCAACTACTACAGTGGTGCGTTCGTTTTCTGTTGAGGATTTCGGATGCCATGCCACGAGGTATTTACCGGGATGGTATTTTGAATAAATTACCTTTCCGCCTATGGGGTAAAAGTTGACGTGAACATTCAGGGGCGACATAAATATGCTTACCTGGATACGTTTTTCATTGAAGAATTCCGTTTCCATCACTTCTTCGATCACTACTACTTTACCGTCGGCCGGACAAATAACACTGTTTTCATTTTGTGTAATGACACGTTTGGGAACGCGGAAGAATTGCAGGATGAGAAAAAACAAAACGGCGAGTCCGAACCAAAGTAAAAATTTAAGAATCCACCAGGATTCCGGCAGAAAAGAAACCCCGGAAGCAGTTCCTCCAATGATGAAAAAGGAGATTAACAGAATAACATAACCTTCGCGATGAATGGACATAACATGTGTTTTTTCAAAAATAGGAAACAAAAAAGACCCCGATTGGGGTCTTTTCTGATTTATTTGTTCAAATTATTGAATGCTGAGTTTTTTCTCGAGTTCTTCAATATAACCACGGAACTGCTTGTCGGTTTCAACAAGGTTGTTTACGGTTCTGCAGGCATGAAGTACAGTAGCGTGATCTTTGCCACCACAGTGCATACCGATGTTTGCCAATGAAGATTTGGTCATCTTCTTTGCAAAGAACATTGCGATCTGACGAGCCTGCACCACTTCACGTTTACGTGTTTTGGATTTAAGCAGTTCGATAGGAAGATCGAAATAATCGCAAACGACTTTTTGAATATAGTCGATGGAAACTTCGCGTGCAGTATTCTTCACGAATTTGTCGATCATCTGCTTTGCAAGATCAAGCGTGATGGCTTTCTTGTTCAGTGATGACTGAGC
>JBKBUQ010000027.1:0-23693 GCA_046289975.1 Flavobacteriales bacterium
TAAAGACAAACCCAACGTAGTTGAATTCGACTACCGCACCACCCACCTCGAAGCAAAAGAATTTCTTAAAGGCGATCAGTACGACCTTGCCTTATACATCAACAAAAACACCATCAACGGCGATAAAGCATTGTTGCTTTACAAAAAGATCCCTTCACTCTCCATTCAATCCTACATCAATTCAGAATTGGATGCGGTAATGGAAAGTTATCGCTTAATGAAAGCGAACACCGGACCGGAAGTTCAAAAATTCATTAACGAAGAATACCCGAAAATAAAACGTCACATCGAGCTCGAAACAAAAAATGCAGAGAGCGGAGAAAAAGCAAAAACCAAACATTACGCCGCAGTAGTAGGATATGTTTTTGCTCTCCTCATTTACATGTTCATCTTCCTGTACGGTGTGCAGGTGATGCGCGGTGTGATCGAAGAAAAAACAAACCGAATTGTAGAGATCATCATTTCATCGGTAAAACCGTTTGAACTGATGTTGGGTAAAATTATCGGTATTGCAATGGTTGGACTCACCCAGTTTATTTTGTGGGTCTTGTTAACCGGCCTTATTCTCATTCTCGCGCAATCACTCTTCTTCCCCGATTTTTACGATGCAGCCAATCAAGCCAACTTTACACAGGTTGCCAATGGTATCAGTCCGGAACAAGCGGCCATCAATTTTGAAAGCAACGAGATCTACGATCTTATTTTCATCCGCATCAACTGGGCGCTGATGTTGTTCATGTTCCTCTTCTACTTCATTGGCGGATACCTCATGTACAGCGCACTATTTGCAGCCATCGGAGCAGCAGTCGATAGTGAATCGGATACGCAGCAATTTATGATGCCGATTACCATACCGCTTGTATTCGGATTTATCGTAGCCCAAATGGCCATCGAAAATCCCGAAAGCAATGCTGTATTCTGGTCGAGCATGATTCCCTTTACCTCCCCCGTTGTAATGATGGTTCGTGTTGCCATGGGCTTTGAACCGGGAACGATATGGCAATTGTACCTGAGCATGGCCTTATTGGTTGCAGGATTCATTATCTGTACCTGGATTGCAGGAAAAATTTACCGCACAGGGATTCTGATGTACGGCAAAAAAGTGAGCTACAAAGAACTCTTTAAGTGGATGTTCTATAAAGGTTGAATCGCCGATTGAACTGATATCTATCAGTATTTTCCTATTTGAATCGTTTTAGCTTTCTCATTCGTAAAAAATACCTGTCGACCTGCAAAAACCGGATCAATTAGCTGGATTTTCAAACTAATTTGGTAGTACCAACCAACCCAAATTAGTATGAAACGCTTTTTTAAGATGATTCCCATTCCACCAATTTTTGTACTGCTGCTTTGCACCCAAACCATTTTTGCAGCAACAACAATTCCTTCCCGAGGCTACACCGGCAAACGTTTTTCGATGCAGGGATCAGATGCTTCTTCACAATTTATACAGCACAACAACATTGGTATGCCGTTAAAAGGATACGTTGTGGGCAACGATGGTAACGTAACAGAACATGTAATTGCTTATCAGGAACCTGAAAAATTACTGGCGCACGAATTCGATCTTGCCATTTGTCGAGAAGCAAACGGAAAAAAAGTGGATGTGCTCAATCCTCAAAGCGAACCCAATTTTGCGAGCTGGGTAAAAAAAGATCAGCTCAGTGCATTTTTTGTTGGCGATCAGCTCTTCGTAAAAGGAAATAAAAACAAATGGTACATCCTGATGTCGGAGGGTGCAATTCGTGAAATCATCTCTATCACCAAAGTAGTCAACAACGGTGTAACGGGATATGCTGTTTCGGAAATGATCCAGAAACTTGATCAGGAACCGGTGGGAGTTGCAGGACTAACACTAAGTTTTAAGAACACCATGAGTTCAATGACCAATGAACATACTGTGCTTTCCGAAAAAATCAAGAAGAAAGAATCCGGTTACCGCTTGCTAAACCTGAATTCGGTACTCAAAGAATACAACACCTGGTACAACCTCAATTATCCCGGACAGGTAAATTATGTGATGCCGTATTCCTACAGTATTCCCGTTTCGTCGACCGATGAATTGGGCGGGTTGTTTTTTACTTCCATTAAGGATAAGAACTATGATATCGTTGTAGGACTCACACCCAACATGAATGATTTTTTAGCAACAGCCAAAAGCAAAACTACAGATCCTGAACAATTGAAACAGGCCGAAAAAGAACTGAAGCCTGCTATGAACAAAATTGTAATGGAAAAAAACAAGGAATCCTTTTTTGCGTTGCTCAATGCATTTGCCACCGAAGATCGTTCTCAAATGCAATTTGTAAAATTTGTTTTTACTAAAAACGAAACCCGGAGTAATAGCTCAAACATAGAACAAGGTCAGGGCGAATTGCATTTTACTGCCAATAACACACCTTATCAGATCAGTATCAAAAAAATGTTCCGTCTTAACACCGGCTGGAAAATTTCTGAGATTGTACTGCACAAACCGGATATATTCTCCACCGTAGAAGAACCTGTTGCCGAACAAGCCAAAGAAGAAATTGTAGAAGCACCTGCCCGTTACGATTTGCCCGAAAAATTCAGCGCACTATTGGGAGAATGGACATTCGTAAAAGCCATCATGAACGGTAAGGACGTTTCCAAAGAATTCCGTCAGTTCTATATTCACGACCAGGCCATCACCATAAAATACCTTCACGGTGGAAAAATCATTTATCCTGTTCAATCCGAAACAGAATTAAAAATAACACACGGGTATTGGACCTACAACCCCAACGAAGAACGCGATCTGCAGATCATCACCTACATGACCAACGGATCAGCTACAGAGCGTTTTAAGATCATCAGTATTACCGATAAAGAATTCATTTATATGGATCCCAAAATGAAAACCACCTACTACTTTAAACGATAAGTCCTATACCCTGAAAAAATGGTGGTTCTGAAAGGGATCACTTTTTTTTGCGCTGTTTTGCCGCATATCAAAAGCTTTATTATCTTTTGACGATGAAATACGCTTTTCTCGACCTCGGTACAAACACGTTCAATCTGTTGGTGGTTGAATTAACCGAAAAAGGAATCCGCAAATTGCATGTTGGACGCATTCCTTCACGACTCGGTAAGGGCGGAATGAAAGAGAAAATGATCACACCCGAAGCATTCGAAAGGGGAATACAAGCGATAAAAGAACATCAGTCGACTGCACTGCAATACGGAGAAGTAAAATTTCATGCCTTTGCAACATCCATGATCCGTGATGCCGGTAATGGATCTGAATTTGTAAAACAAGTATTACTTGAAACCGGAATTACGATTAATGTTGTAAACGGAGAGCGGGAAGCCGAGTTGATTTTTAAAGGCGTTTGTCAGGCATTTCGTTCTGAACAACCATTTTTGATCATGGACATTGGCGGTGGCAGCACTGAATTTATCATCGCACAAAACAAGGAATTACTCTGGAAAAAAAGCTATCAGCTTGGTGTAACACGCTTGTACGAGCAATTCCCGCATTCGGATCCGATGAAGAGTGCGGAAAAGGAAACAACTGAAAAACATTTGTTCGAAGTATTGACAGAATTATTTGAGCAGATGAAAAAGTACAACGTACAAACACTGGTTGGTTCAGCAGGAAGTTTTGAAAGTTATGCGGAGATCATTCACCGAAGAATGTTTGGCAAGGGAATCGATTTAAGCGTACCCGCACATCTTATACCCGGTGAAGAGTTTAAATCGCTGCTGCAGGAAGTGCTTAAAAGCGATCATGCCCAACGCAGCCGGCTCGAAGGATTGATCGAATTCCGTCGCGACCTGATTGTTATGGCCAGTTTACTCATCGATACCATTTTCCGATCGCATCCCTTCGAAGAGGTTTATTTCTCGGTGTATTCACTGAAAGAAGGCATCATGGCCGAAATCATCGGGACCGGATAAATACGACAATTCCCGTAGTTATTTTCTAAAGGATTCAATCTAGTTTCGTTGGGTTAAACGGAACCTCATGCGCTTTTTCTTTTCACTTTTGTTTGTTGTGCAAAGTCATCTGCTACTGGCAGGCAATGATGAGCCTTTTACCCAAAAAGGATACATCAATGTCGGTTTTCGCTGGAACAAGTACCAGGCCGAACGGTCCATTTACTACCCAGCATTCAATAATTCACTTAGCCGGCAAGACACTATTGGTGCAGATTTTTCCGGAAAAAACACTTGCTTTTATTTCAACATGGAACGCATGGAGCGTTTTATCTATTGGGAAATGGATATGGCTGTAAGCGGAAAAGGCGAAGGAGAATTGGAGAATTACAATTATTTCGATGCACAAAGCAGTCATTTTAGCGAACAAAATTATGAACTTAATTTTCGCTCTGCACGTTTTGATTTCGGTTTGTATTTGGGCGGATTGATCACAGGAAAATTTGGTGTATTTCTTGGTGGTCATTACGGTTACAACAACACCTTTGTCTCCGGTTATCCCACGAGCGATTATAAAATTTCGCAATACGGAGGCGTGAACCGAGGTCTTGGCGGCATGTTGATTTTCCCTTTCATCAAAGGGCAATTTCGTTTTACACTGCTCTTTAATAAAATCGACAACAACGAATTAAAATTAAACGCCACCGGCAATACTGCAGGCTTTGTGTGGAACATTCACTTCGATAAAAGACGCACGGGAGGCCTGACCATCGGTTATTACACCAATAACCTTCGCTTTAAGGATTACCCCTTCAAAGCATACGATGGCAGCGAATCGCATGAGTTTAAGCACGGGTATTTCCAGATGGGTATTCTCTTCCCCTTCTTTCACTGGCTGAACGAATAAATTCCTGTTTCAACATAGGGGAAAAAAACTGCTGCCCGGGCAAAATTCAGGGCGGTTCGCACAATTGCCATTCTCGTAGTATATTTGAGGGAACTCAAACCTTTTACTATGTCCAGAATTCTCATAATCGATGATGAAAAACCCATTCGAAGAGCGCTTCGTGAAATCCTGGAATACGAGAAGTTTGAAGTGGATGAAGCAGAAGATGGTCCATCGGGATTGGAAAAAGCAAGGGGAGGAAATTTTGATGTGGTATTGTGCGATATCAAAATGCCGAAGATGGATGGACTGGAAGTTTTGGAAACCTTGCAAAAAGAAAGTGTTGATTCGCCCGTGGTGATGATCTCGGGTCATGGCAATATTGAAACTGC
This sequence comes from Flavobacteriales bacterium, assembly GCA_046289975.1. Classification (GTDB taxonomy): domain Bacteria; phylum Bacteroidota; class Bacteroidia; order Flavobacteriales_D; family UBA2798; genus UBA2798. Next base: position 5,176 of record JBKBUQ010000027.1, read on the forward strand.
CGTTGAAGCCATCAAAAAAGGCGCCTTCGATTTTATTCAGAAACCACTCGACCTGAATCGCATTCTGGTAACCATTCGCAATGCCATGGATCGTGTTGAGCTGGTACAGGAAACCAAATCGCTCAAACAAAAAATCAGCAAGGGAAAATCGAGTGAGATCATTGGAGAATCAAAAGCTATTGCCGAGATCAAAGACATGATCGATCGCGTTGCACCCACAGATGCGCGTGTGCTCATTACCGGTCCGAACGGGAGTGGTAAAGAATTGGTAGCACGCCAGCTTCATGAAAAATCTGCACGCAATAAAGGTCCATTTGTGGAAGTAAACTGCGCAGCGATTCCCGGTGAATTAATCGAGAGTGAATTGTTCGGTCACGAAAAAGGAGCGTTTACATCAGCGATAAAACAACGACTCGGAAAATTTGAAAGTGCCGAAGGCGGAACCTTGTTTCTCGACGAAATTGGGGATATGAGTTTATCGGCACAGGCCAAAGTGTTGCGCGCCTTGCAGGAAAACAGGATAACCCGTGTAGGCGGAGAAAAAGACATCAAGGTAAACGTACGTATTCTCGCTGCCACCAATAAAGATCTTCGCAAAGAAATCGAAAACAATAATTTCCGCGAAGACCTTTACCATCGTCTCAGCGTTATTCTCATCCACGTTCCCGCACTCAACGACCGGAAGGACGATATTCCGATACTCGTAGAACACTTCAGCAAGCTGATCTGCGAAGAACAAGGCATGCCTGTGCGTTCGTTTGATAAAGGGGCTTTAAAAGCGCTTCAGGAATTGAACTGGACAGGCAACATCCGCGAATTACGCAATGTGGTGGAGCGCTTGCTTATTCTTGGCGGAAAAAGCATATGCGAAGCCGATGTAAAAGCCTACGCCGTACCAAGACATGGATAATACAAATACGGAAGAATGTGTTTACATCCGGGACTTGCTGAATGCAGTACATCCTGTGGAGGAATCCGGCATCAACGAACTCATTGCCTCGCTTGGGGCTGTTCAATTGAAAAAAAACGACTACCTGCTATATGAAGGAGAAATTCAACAACACATTTATTTCGTTGCAAAAGGTGTACAGATGTCGTTTTACGAAAACGAAGACAAACTGCATGTGGTGGCATTTACTTACGCACCGGGAATTTGTGCGGTTCCGGATTCGTATTATTTTCAGCGTCCATCCAGGTATTCCATTCGCTGCTTAAGTGATGCACACTTTCACCGCATTGCACACGATGAAATGGAACGTCTGCTTCAGAAATACCACCTACTGGAAACCTGCTTTCGGAAAATGACCGAATTTGTACTTGCAGGAATGATCGAGCGCCAGATCGAATTACGCACCAGAAGTATCGAAGACCGATTCAAACAATTTGCACAACGGAGTCCGCATCTTCTGCAACTGGTTCCGCACAAATACCTGGCCTCCTACCTGCATATCGACCCCACCAACTTCAGTAAGCTTTTTAATTCGGTTACCTGGTAATCTTGGTCTGTACCAAGAAAGATCCGCAGGGGAATTCATTGTTTTGTAAAAAATCAAAGCCATGAAAAACCTTTACCATCTGATCGATAAAATGGAATATCCCTTCGAACCGCATTATCTGCAAATCGGAACACATAAATTGCATTATATCGACGAAGGCAAAGGACCGGTTCTGTTGTTTGTTCACGGAACACCATCATGGTCGTTTGATTTCAGAAAAATCATTACACATTTCTCCCGCACCCATCGCTGCATTGCGATTGATCATCTTGGTTTTGGCAAATCAGACAAAGCTCCGGATTACCCCTACTCCACACGGCAGCATTCTGAAAATCTGAAATTGCTGATAACAAAACTGAATTTAAGTAACATTCATTTTGTGGTGCACGATTTTGGCGGTCCCATTGCGCTCAATTATGCACTCGATCATCCTGAAAACACTGGCAGTGTCACCATTCTTAACAGCTGGTTATGGGACAGCAGCGCAGATCCGGATTTTATCAAACTGAAAAAAATACTGAAGAGTCCCCTGTTACCCTTTCTCTATCTCCGTCTTAATTTATCTGCACGGTTTATTCTTCCCGGATCGTTTGGAAAAAGAAAATTGAGCAAGCACATAAGCAAACAGTACACATTACCCTTCCCCGAAAAAAATCAGCGATACGGTCCGCTTGCCTTTGCACGTTCGCTACTCAACGATCAGCAATGGTTCGGAACACTATGGGAAAAACGTGAAACACTTCAATCCAAACCAATATTGCTTATCTGGGGAATGAGAGATAAAGTTGTTCGTCCGCATCATCTGGAACGATTTCAGCAAGGGTTTCCTCAGGCAACAACCTGCAGCATTGAAGATGCCGGACATTTTCCGCAGGAGGAATATCCGGAAACCGTCATTGAACAACTGGAAAAATTTCTTGCAGCGAATTCGGTCACTTCACTTTGAGAAAAGTGATCACATGGAAACCTTCTTCCAATTCCATTCGCTCTTTGGTAAGCAAACGCAATTTGAATTCTGAAACCGGCTTTCCCCCCTCAATTACAGAAATGGAAGTGGTATCGTCGCTAATGATATATTTCGCTTCGTAGCTGGCACCGCCATCGAACTGACGAATGGTTCCATCCTCACGGAAATCCATACCAATAATGTGCGGATTATCGATCACCGAAGAATCATCGACATACGACAAATGCCATTTTCCAATGACCGGATGCCTTTCTGGTTCTTCATTACCGGAACAGGAAAAGAAGAGGGAACAAACTGATAGAAAAAGGATACGGATTGCTTTCATGGCTTTTTGTAAACTGGTAAATGCAAAAATACCAAAAGGAAACGAACTGCGTAAAACGGACCGGGGACCCTAAGGTCCCCGATCGCACTACTACTGCATGAAAAGAACGTACATCCGAAAATCATGCCCGACCGCTTTCGCTACCACCGCATCTCCTGCTCAACAGACGCAATCTCAGGCTTTGCCGAAAGAATGCTAAAAATTACACATCCTTTCCAAAAAAGGTGAAAAGCCCTTTTTCCTTAGCGAAACTAAGGCGATTCGGGGGCTAAAAAAATTCCGGTTTGTTTCAAAAATCAGAAATTAAGAAAGGCGCCCTCCCCGTTTGGTGCTTTTCCTTAATTTTAAGCCACAACTGCCTGCACATGCTCACCATTCAAAAACTGATCAGTCTCCTTGAACCTGAACATCTCCGGGAATTCAAAGCAAACCTTGAGAGCACAGGCAATACACTCCCCTTACGTTTGGTAGATACCCTCGAAAAAGTAAATCCGCTTACGGTGGAATCCGACGATCTCTGCAAGGCGGTGTATGGCGATATCGAAGAAAAGACACGCAAAAAATTCTTTCAGCTCGCACACTACACTTTTCGGCTCAGCTCCTTTCTGGCACGACGATATCCCTTTTACCTCACGCACAACATCGCACTGATTGAACGCAAATTCAATTCAGGAAAACAGGAAGAATCCTTGCTGTACGCCGAAAACCTGCTCGATATTGCTTTAAAAACCGAAGATTTTGCCACGCAGACCTGGGTACTGAAATTTCTTATCAACTTCTCGCACATCCGCGAAAAAAGAAAAGAAGCCATTCGTCAGCAACAACTGCTCAACGAAGCATTACGCAACGAAGCGGTGGTGAATGAAATTCAGTTGTACATCCGCGAGCATCTCAACTTCAAAGACAAAAAAAACCTCACCGCTTCCTATTCGGATACACACCTGCAGTTTTTTGCGCAGTTTCACGATCACCCCTGTTTTTCTGCACGGATGATTTCCAAATACGGCAGTGTGTACACGCTGAGTTTTCTCGACGACTCCAAATTCTATTTACCCGAAGTGCGTAAAGACCTGGAAGAACTTATCGATGAAATTGAAAAACACAATTATGTGATCTTTCCTTTTTCCGATAATATTCTGCTCAATGTAGATTACCTGCATCTTAAGCACACCATTCGCGATATGAACGAAGAAGAAGTGGTACGTGAAGCCACTCGTATCACCCGCAAATGGAATACACTCCGCTTCTGGCAAAATCACATCAACACTGCGCAAATAGTCTCGCTCAGTATTCAGACCAGTTATTTCATTACCCATTATTGCATCTGCTACAAGGAAAATTACCGCGAACTGATTCCCGCACACATCCGCGACAACATTGATGAAACGGTTGGCATTTGCAAAAACCTGATCGAGCAAATGAAAGAGGAGAAAGACGCGCATGTACGGTACATCAACCTGAACAATATTTATTGCATGCTCCTGTTGCTTTGCGGTAAAGACAAAATCAAAGAATCGGTGGATACACTCGAGGCATTGATGATCAATTACCAGCAGATTCCTTTTCAGAAATTGTACGATGCCATTTTTGCCAATCTTATCATCGGCTATTTCTCACTCGACGATCAGAACGGTGTAAGCGAATGCTACCGCAGGTACGAAAAGCTGACTGCACACCGCTCGAAGACTGAAGAGAACGATGTCACCATCAAAACCTTCTACTACGTTAGTCAGTTCCGCCAAACCGGACGCGATCAGTATGTGGATAAGATCAAAACGCTGCTGCATGAGATCAGTGATAAATCAGAGCTCTCTTCTACTGCGCAATTGATCAGGGATTTATGCCATTATTACAAAGTTCCTGTGAAGGTAATTTCGAAGTCGGCCTAAATTTCGACCGAAGGTTTGCATTTCGACCGCATTTTCATTAAATTTCTGATACCAAAAACCCGAAAGCTATGTTCTATATTCTATCCGCAGAAATGATCAAAGCCTTTATCATGGGCTTACCCACTTGGGTAATTGTTCTATTGTGCATCGTAATTTTTATGGGCGTGGTTGGTCAATGGGCATTGTATTCTAAATGTGATCTTCCCGGTTATGGAGCATTGGTTCCGGTTTGGAATGTTCAGCTCTTTTTAAAAATCGTTGGTCGTCCCAAAGAACAAGGATGGATCGTCATGCTGCCACCTGTTGTCGCATTGCTGTGTTTGCTGTTTATTCCCAATATACTTGTGGGTTGCATCATTGCTGTAGTTTCACTTCTTCCCTGGGCATGGTACATGATCAAAGTATTTATAGAAATCGCAAAATGCTTCGGCAAAAAAGAAACTTCCAGTTTTATTCTGATCGTTTTACTCAACGGTATGTACCTCTTCAACCTCGCACTCTCACAGGAAGAAAAATACCGCGGTCCGATCTACAAAGAGGGAGAAAAGCCATCAATTTTTTGAAGAGGTGATCAGTGAATGGTGAACGGTGAAAAGTAACAAGTGAACAGTTTTAGATACTGGTAAAGAATAGAAAACCCCTTAGTGCCTCTTAGTAATCTTAGCGCCTTAGCGGTGAAAAAAATCACTCCAATCAACCTTCCCTCCTTCCCTACATCTGTGAAAAAAACCTTAAGTTCCTCTCAGTGACCTTAGTGCCTTAGTGGTGAAACCACCCTCAATACACCGGCACAATCGTCGCATTGTACCCTGCAAAAATCCCAATCCCATTTGTAATGTTCGAATAAATCTGCACCGGTTGTGCAAAGGGATCGCCTGTGCTGAATCCGTATTTCATCATGGAACGCTCAAACAGAAAAAATTCTTCTGTCGCATGCATCACCATAAAGATCATCGACGAATTGGGATAATAAGTATCCGCATAAACGTAGGCATCCATTTCTACATTCTGACCATCGTACAATCCATCGCGACTAAACAGCATTTCACGCGTATCGAACACATCGCCAGATTCTTCTACGTAAATGGAAGATGAACTGATGTATTCCTGATTGAGATAATAGGTCGTATCGATTGGATTTCCCCAGCCATCGTAATTGATAACCTCCTGAATACGGTACACACGCAACACGTAATTATCGCCCGCTCCCGCAGGATCCTGAATACGGAATCGCAGACGGAAAAATGTACTCTGTCCCATCTCGATGGTGGCAGTATCGGTTACAACAGCAGAAACAACAGAAGGAACAGATGTACTCGCACTCACATCTTCGTAACCTACAGCAGATACTTCAACACGAAAAGACGAACCGACAACGGGAGTAATGGATGAAGGAGAAATGTAATCGCCGTTCGACTGGTGTTGCAGGTTCTCGAGGAAATTACCGTTGCCATCGTAAAGTTTTACGCTTGCAGTAGTGATGGGTTGAATGCTGGCGATATCGAGTACGTTTAAACTGTGACTCACATTTACCTTTACCACCGAATCCTGCGTGATGAATGCATTTACCACCAAACGGGGCTTGATCAATTCTCCGTCGAATTCAATTTCTTTTATACACGATGAAAAAATTACCAGAGCGGAAACAAATAACAGAACTAACTTTTTCATGTGCATCAGAATTTAAAAGAATACGAAATGGATGGAATGATCGGAAACAGACTCACTTGTTTCAGGACTTGTTCTCCATTATTGTTGTAATCAAAAAAGAGGAAGAACGCATTCTGACGACTGTACATATTGTAAACGCTCAGCGAGAAAGTACGCTCCCATTTTGCATGTTTCTTATGGAAATTCAATCCCACATCCAGACGATGATAATCCGGCATGCGGTAATTGTTGCGTTTGTTGATGTGCACCACTTCCGAATAAAAATTTCCGTAAGGATCAAACTTCAAAGCATTGTAACGTTCATAACCAAGGGTTACAGCATTACCTGTTGCGTAAACCCATACCACACCAATATCAATTTTATCAGTGATGTGATGAGTTACCGCAACACTTATGTTGTGACGACTATCGTACCGGTACGGAAAACGATCGCCGAAATTCAGATTGGCAAACTGACGATCGCTCCAGGACAATGTATAACCGATCCATCCTGTTGTTTTGCCGGTTTTGCGCTCGAGTAATACTTCTGCTCCATAAGCTCTGCCCTCGCCTACTTCTACTTTATCCTGCCAGTCGCGGTCGGAACCAAAAAAGCTTGCGCCGTCTTTGTACTCAATCAAGCCCTGCATTTGTTTATAATACGCTTCTACCGTTAGCTGCATATCCTTTTTCATACTGCGCGAATAACCTATCGCTAGCTGATCGGCAATTTGTGGTTTCACGTTTTCGGTTGCAGGAACCCATAGATCGGTCGGAAGTCCTATCCCAGCATTCGTCAGCAAATGGATGTATTGAGCCATTCGCGAATAGGAAAGTTTTAATGAAGAAACTTCATCGAGCATGTATCGCCCGGAAATACGCGGTTGAAAATTCCAGTAATTCTTTTCACCAACAACAAATCCCGACAAATGCGCTCCGGCATTTATTTTCAGTCGGGAATTGATCTCCCAATCGTCTTCTGCATAGGCAAAAAATTCATGCGCAAACTTTTTCTGCGAACCGAAAGTGGTGTCTACATTATTGGAACCGTCCGAATTGCGCACCGAATTAACTCCCGGCGTAAACGTGTGGTAAATCTCTCCTGCACCAAAACGCACGGTGTGCTTGGCGGAGGGAACATAATAGAAATCGATCTTTCCTGCCCAGTCGTTAATGCCGCTGTAATAATTGAAACTGTTGATGGATGTCATCGGATTACTGCCCAATCGTTTTGTTTCATCAGAAAAACCAATATTAAACTGATAACGTGAATAAGTTACAGTTGTATTCGCAAACAATTTTTTATTGATCTCCCAGTTCCATCGTAAAGCAGAAATAAGATTTCCCCAATCCAATCCAAACTCGGTTCTGTTTTTATAGCGATCGCCATTGCTGACGTACTCGTCTGAAAAGGCAGTATAAAAACGATCTTTTCCATAATAAGTTGAAAAATACAAACGGTTTTTGTCGTTGATCTTGTGATTGATCTTTCCGTTCAGATCATAAAAATAATAACCACCTGCTTCGCCGTTGTTCTGCGCTTTGATCAGTGGACGTGCAAGCAGATCAAGATAGGTGCGGCGTGCGGATACCATAAAGGAAGTTTTGTCTTTTTTTATAGGTCCCTCCAGCGTGAGTCGCGATGCAATAATACCCACCGATCCTTCGCCGTGAAATTCTTTCATGTTTCCTTCCTTCATGCGAATATCCAATACAGAACTCAATCGTCCACCATAACGCGCAGGAAAGCCCCCTTTCACAATATCCACTGAGCTGATGGCTTCGGAATTGAACACGGAGAAAAAACCAAAAAGATGCGAAGCATTGTAAACAGGTACTCCATCGAGTAGAATGAGGTTTTGATCCGGACCACCACCGCGTACATAAATTCCACTGCTTCCTTCGGTACCGCTTTTTATTCCGGGCAACAGCTGAATCGTTTTGAGCACATCGCGCTCTCCCAATAATACCGGCAGCGATTTTACCTTGTCCATTTGCAGGGAAATGGTGCTCATCTGCGTGTTTTCTGCAGGACGATCACCGATCACAGTTACTTCTTCCAACTGCACATCATTGCCGAGCTGAATCACAAATTTTTCGTCGTTGGTTAACATAAAAGCTTTTACCTGCGACTGATACCCTACAAAAGAAATCCGCAACTGCACGGAATCGGCCGGAAGGGTTAAACTGAAAAAGCCATAGGCGTTGGTGGCTGTTCCTTTTTTACTGCGCAGATCGAATACTGAGGCTCCAATGAGGCGTTCACCGGAAGCAGCGTCTTCTACGTAGCCGGAAATGGTGAAGGATGACTGGGCGCGGAGCCCGCCTGCAAAGAGCATTAAAGTCAGCAGGGTGGATCGAAAGAGAGGTGTCATAAGATTAGGTCGCATCAGGAACGGCAAGTTAACAGAGAAATTGTGATTGGATGTAAAATTTGCAGTAAGACGAGGGAAGGGTTGAAAAGTTACAGTTAACGGAATGTGCTAATGTGTTAATGGGGTAATGTGCGAATGGGGTAATGTGTTAATGTGAGGGGGATTGGGTAATTGGTTAACTGGTAATTGGGAATTGGTAATTGAGAGTGTCTTCATTCCTCGTCTTGTAATGGACCGCAAAGGGTTGAAGGGAAGAAGAAATTGGTTAATAATTAAGAGTTATTTACTAATCACCATTTATTAACCTTTCTCGACCGATAGCGTCGAAGAGCGTCGGGATTACCATTTACTGATCGCTGTTCACTGTTCAACATTTACCGGCCTGGCCCGACCGTACCGAAGGGAAGCGTTAGGATGACTGTCTTATGTATATTCAGAAACGCTTTGATCACAATAGCAGTAGAACCGCAGAAATTTATACTACTGTCAGTACTCAATCCATTAAAAAGATCATATCACCTTTTGATAAGTTGTGATTTTTTTTTATTTTTGAATAAGCGCTACACCGTAGCGCATATCTCTGGGAAATTCCCGAGCTATGCGCTACGGAGTGGCGCATATAAATGAGTTACCGGTCATGCTATGGCGACAGTGCAACCTTAAACAGACAGACAAAAAATGAACATACAAAAGCAAACGCTTCAGCAAAATCAAAAGAGCTGCAACGCCACCCACAAGCTGACACAGTTGCAGCACATTTGCTTTTGCACCAACGCTTTAGGACATCATACAAATTGACAACAGAAAAATGCTATTAGAAATAAATACGACACATAAACCTGCAACCGACTTAGGTTTTTTGCTTCATAAACACCCTGACAAGTTGCAGACGGTGGAACTTTCTGTTGGCAATGCTCATGTGTTTTATCCCGAAGCAACCGAAGATTCTTGCACCGCTTGTTTGTTGCTTGACATAAATCCAGTTGACTTGGTTAGAGGCGACAGAGGACGAGGAGCATTTTTGCAAGAGCATTATGTAAACGACAGACCTTATACAAGCAATTCTTTTTTAAGCACAGCTTTAGTAAAAGCATTTGGTTCGGCAGTAAACGGAACTTGTCATACAAAACCTGAATTGGCTTTGACAGCAATTCCATTAAAAGCAAAAATTCATTCCTTGAAAGTTGATTGCGATAAAGTTTACATCAACAAATTATTTGAACCACTTGGCTATAAAATTTCTTACGACACAATTCAACTTGATTCAACTTTTCCGAGTTGGGGAGAAAGCAAGGTTGTAAATCTTACAATTGAGAAAACGACAACATTAAAAGAGTGCCTTTCGCAACTCTATGTTTTTATGATGGTGCTTGACAATGACCGCCATTATTGGGTTTCAAGAAACGATATTGATGTGCTGATAAGACGGGGAGAAAATTGGTTAGAGAATCATCCTGAAAAAGATTGGATAACAAAACGCTATTTGAAAAACTTGCGGACACTCACCAACCAAGCACTTTTAAGATTAGCAAACGAAGATGAATTGGTTGAAGAACAACCATTGCCCGAAAGGAAATTAAATCTGCATCAACAACGATTGAATAAAGCCGCTGAACTTTTGAAAGCAAGTGGAGCAGAAAGCGTTTTAGATTTAGGTTGTGGCGAAGGCAAACTTTTGAAATTGCTTTTGAAAGAAGGACAGTTCAAAAAGATTGCAGGCATGGATGTTTCATTTGGCGAACTGCAAAAAGCAAAAGAGAATTTGTATTTAGACCAAGCATCGCCTGCAATGAGAGACAGAATAAAAATCTTTCAAGGTTCAGTTACTTACAAAGATGAACGATTGAAAAATTTTGATGCAGCAGCATTGGTTGAAGTGATTGAACATTTGGACGAAGAAAGATTGCCAGCAATGGAAAAAGTTGTGTTTGGCTTCGCCAAACCAACTACTGTAATTCTCTCTACTCCCAATGCCGAATACAATGTTGTGTTTGAAAAGTTGCAAGCAGAAACTTTCAGACATGACGACCACCGTTTTGAGTGGATAAGAAAAGAGTTTGCCGATTGGTGCAATAAAATTTGCAGTGAGTTTAATTATCAAGTTGAAATTTATCCAGTAGGAAAAGAAGAAGAAAATATTGGTGCACCTTCACAATTAGCAGTGTTTAAAAAGAAATGAAAGAAGTAAAACTACCCGAAATATCATTGGTGCTTTTAGTAGGTGCAAGCAGTTCAGGCAAATCAACTTTTGCAAAAAAGTATTTTTTACCGACTGAAATTCTTTCATCGGATTATTGCAGAGCATTGGTTTCTGATGATGAAAATAATTTGTCAGCAACCGATGCAGCTTTTGAAGTGCTGCACTACATCGCAGCAAGAAGATTGAAGCTTGGAAAGTTGACAGTCATTGATGCGTTGAATCTTCGCAAAGAAGACAGAGCAAAATTAGTTCAGTTAGCAAAAGACAATTATGCTTTAGCAGCAGCAATTGTTTTGGAAACTCCAATCAGAAAATTATTTGACAGACATGAAGAACGCACCGACAGAAATTTCAGCAAGCATGTTTTAGAAAGACAGTATGACGATTTCAAGCGTTCAATGAGAACGATTGAGAAAGAAGGTTTCAGCTACACTTACTTTCTAAATCCCGAAGAAGAAATAAAAATCCACCGTCAAAAACTTTGGAACAACAAGAAAGAAGAACGAGGAGCATTTGACATTATTGGAGATATACACGGATGCTTTGATGAATTGATGGAGTTGTTTTTAAAACTTGATTATAAGATTGAAAGAAAAGCAGACGGACATTTTGAAATTCAAAATCCTGAAAACCGCAGAGCAATTTTTCTTGGCGACTTAACCGACAGAGGAAATAAATCACCTGATGTTTTGCGTTTGGTAATGGACATGGTGAAAGCACAAAAAGCATTTTGCATTTGCGGAAACCACGATGAGAAGTTGAATAAATTTTTGAACGGCAAAAATGTAAATCTCAATCACGGTTTAGACAAAACAGTTCAGCAATTAGAAAGCACATCAAAAGAATTCAGAACCGAAGTGAAATCATTTTTAAATGGTTTGATTGCTCATTATGTTTTGGATGATGGAAAATTAGTTGTTGCACACGGTGGACTTCCAGAAGAAATGCACGGCAGAGCAGCAGCAGCCGTAAGAGCATTTTGTTTGTTTGGAGAAACAACAGGAGAGATTGATGAATTTGGTTTGCCAGTTCGTTACAATTGGGCAAAGAGTTACAAAGGCAAAGCAATGGTTGTTTACGGACACACTCCTATTCCCGAAACAGAATGGTTGAACAACACTTTGAATATTGATACAGGTTGTGTGTTTGGCGGAAAACTTTCTGCATTGCGTTATCCTGAAAAAGAAATTGTTCAAGTAGCAGCGAAAGAAATTTACAGCGAACCGATAAGACCAATTCAACCAACACAAGAACAACTTTCAGCACAGCAAGAGTTTGATGATTTGTTAGACATTGAAATCATCAATGGAAAAAATTTGATTGAAACAAAGTTTCACAGCAAAGTAATTGTAAGAGAAGAAAACGCAGTTGCCGCATTGGAAGTAATGAGCCGTTTCGCAATTAATCCAAAATGGTTGATTCATTTACCGCCAACAATGTCGCCACCTGAAACAAGTAAGTTGCCGAATTATTTAGAACATCCAAACGAAGTTTTTAATTACTACATCAAGAACGGAATTAAGGAAGTGATTTGCGAAGAGAAACACATGGGTTCAAGAGCAATTGCAATTGTTTGTAAAGAACCTGATGTTGCAAAGAACCGTTTCAGTTTATTGAAATCTTCTTTAGGAACTGTTTACACACGGACAGGCAGACAATTTTTTGAGCAGAAGAAAACCGAAATAGATTTTTTAGAAATGCTAAACAAAGCATTGACAGAATCAAATTTTTGGGAACGCTTCAATACAGATTGGGTTTGCCTTGACGGAGAACTTATGCCGTGGAGTGCGAAAGCAAAAGAACTTTTAATAAAACAATATGCAGCCGTTGGCAGTGCAGCCACATCAGGTTTGACAGATTCTATTGCAGTATTGACAAAAGCCAAAGCAAGAGGAATTGCAGTTGAGCATTTAGTTACTGACTACACGACAAGAAAAGAGAGAATAGAAAAATACATTACCTCTTATCGCAACTATTGCCGTGAGACAAATGGCATAGAAGGTTTAGTGTATGCACCGTTTCATATTTTAGGAACAGAAGGTAAAACTTATTTTGACAAACAACACCCTTGGCATTTAGAAAACATCAAACAGTTTTGCGACTTCAACACAAAACATTTAATGGTTACTGCAAACATTTTAGTTGACTTGCAAAACACAGACAACATACAAACAGCTATTGATTGGTGGACAGCATTAACTTTAAAAGGTGGTGAAGGAATGGTAGTGAAACCGCTTGACTACATAACATCATTCAAAGGCAGGACAGTTCAACCAGCAATGAAATGTAGAGGCAGCGAATATCTAAGAATCATTTATGGACCTGAATACGACACGGCAGAAAACATAGAAGTGCTGAAAGAAAGAAATGTAAAAGTTAAACGGGACTTAGCAGTTAAAGAATTTACTTTAGGACTTGAATCGCTTGACAGATTTGTAAACAAAGAACCATTAAGACGAATTCACGAATGTGTGTTTGGAGTTTTAGCTTTAGAAAGTGAATCCGTTGACCCACGACTATGACAGCCAACGCTTTTGGTGGCACATTTGCTTTTTTGCAACCGCACAATGCCAAACAAAAATAGCAAAAGAGCCACCAAGCCAACGCACCAAGACAGGTAAATATGAACAGAAACAGCACGACAGAAAAAGAAGCACGAACCGGTAATCGAGTAGACGGCTCCGCCCGAAATTGAGCGGAGTACGCCTCTCACACCACCGTGCGTACGGATCACGTACACGGCGGTTCGTAAAAAGATGGGTTTAATAAAGTGTAAAGATCCAATAGTGATTGATAGCCTCTTTTCCTTAGCCGTGATGTAGTAATTGTTGTGTTTAGAATCGGACTCTGTGCAATAGCCCATCCCCCTTTCCGTGTTCTACTCCATGCAAAAGCATCATTAGGGTTTACGCCTAACCGAATAAGGTTCTTCCTTTTCCGTTCAGGTTTCTTCCAATGGTGCCAGATACAATAGCGCAAACGATTGCGCAACCAACCGTCAACTTCGCGGACTTTACCATGAATACTTGTTCCTTGAAAATAGTTTAACCATCCTCTCTGGAAAATTTTTAAATAAGCTTGATTTCCATTTAATGAAATTTCAGAAATTCAAATGAATGCACGTCCCGGAAATTATATGGGAATCATGATTTATAAAAATAAAAATAAATGGTTGAAAACCCCTGATGCACACTTAAAAGTAAAAGGCATTTCGCTCAAAAAGCGACTGGAGATTTTTAAAGCCCTCCATGAAAGAATTACTTTTTAAAACAAGCATAGAGATTTTTGAAAATTACAGCTTTACACTCTTTGATTTCCTCTGACAAAGGTAAATGCCCAAATTTTGGGAATATGATTCCTTTATCAAAGTTTGTAACTTCTGAAGGAAAAAGTCCATCTATGGTTTTAAGGTCAATATATTCAAAGCCGGTTTTGTAACTTGAATTTTCAATGGCTTGATGGATATAAATAGTTTTATTTGTTCTTTGTCCATGAAGTTTTTCGGAATAACTTCCAGATATGATTCTGGAAATAATAAAGTTTTTGCCATCAAGGGCCGCCACATAGCCCAAACAACCAGACATGATACTTTCAAAACTGAGAGGTTTGAAATGCACATACCATTTATCTGCACTTATAGCATCGGCAAATTCATCAAGCATGATGGCAAAATATTTAATCTTGAGGTAATAAGAGGCTCCAAAAAAGAGGAGTATTGCGGGAAATAAAGTAAGCATAACTAGAAGAATTATGGCAAAATTATCGTCAATTTTTATATTCAGATTTTCTTCTAAATAGAAAGAAATATAACCACCAGATGATGCTTCTATTATAAAATAAAGGGAACCAATAGTTAACAAAAAAAACAAAACATATTTGATTTTTTGCATGAACTTCATTTGAGAATTGAGTTTTAAATAAAAATTTTCATATTCCTCAAATTGAGTAAAGATTTGAAAATGTATTGGATTCATGATGGTATAACCCTCCCTTAATTAGTACAAGGTTAAATTTAACTTGTTTTCTTCATTAAAAGCAAATGTTTCCTCTTTCCCTCTTTGAGGGTGGGGGGGCCAAGGAGGGAAAAATTGAATTTGTTATTCGGTATTGTACAGGTGATTTTCCTCCATACGCCTTATGGGGCCGTGAGTGATTGTAGTCGTTCATCCAATCCACCGAAATGATTCTTACCTGTTCCAGTGTTTCAAATATGTAAGTGAAAGCTTTCACGACCACATGGTTCACTAAATTATCACCCCAAAAATGAGTTCCTTGTGAAATATGGATAACTTCGCCCGCAAAATTCCAACGCATAGTCTCCCACATTCCAACAGGATAATAATAAATGGAAATCATTAATTTTGAACGTTACGTGTTGAGGGAAGCTTTCAGACCTTCCACTAATTTTATTTACTGCATTTTATAATTAATAGCCGTAAAATTGATTTTTTTTAAAGTTTAACACCTTATTTCCTTAAGTGGGATAGATTCTATCTAAATATTGAGACGAAAGAAACTTCAGTCTTCAATCAAATAAAAATTGTTTGAACATCAACTGATTAGGAAAATGCGAATCGGTATTTCCAATTTATTTTCTATTTTCACTTTCAAAACCGTCCATATCCAAAGTGCGTATCCTTGTTATACAAACCGCCTTTCTTGGTGATGTGATCCTTGCCTCTCCGGTTTGGGCGGAATTGTATCGGTTGTTTCCGGACAGCAAAATTGACGTAATGGTGCGCAAGGGAAACGAGAACCTGGTGGAGCATACTCCATATATTAATAAGGTGATCGTATGGAACAAACAAAAAGGAAAATACCTCAACCTTTTCCGGATTGCCTTTCAATTGCGAAAAGAGAAGTACGACATCGTCATTAACCTGCAACGTTTTGCGGCATCCGGTTTTCTGACCTGGTTTTCGCGCGGGAGGGAACGGATCGGCTTCGATAAAAATCCTTTTGCATTCAGTTACCACAAAAAAATCAATCACCAGGTGGGTAATAGTCAACACGAAGTGGAACGCAACCTTTCCCTCATCGCCCACCACGGAGCGGAGAAACGTCGTCGACCCGAATTGCATTTTTTACCACAACACGAAGAGCATGTGCGTTCATACAAAAACCGTCCGTACATCTGTCTCGCTCCAACGTCGGTCTGGTTCACCAAACAATTGCCTGCAAAAAAATGGGTTGAACTGATTCGCTCCTACCCCAACGATAAAACCATTTACCTCCTCGGCGCTCCCTCCGATCAAAAGGCTTGCGAAGAAATTCTTCACGAAGCAGGTCACCCCGATGCGATCAGTCTTTGCGGTAAACTGAATCTTATCGAATCGGCTTTATTGATGCGCGATGCAGAAATGAATTTCGTAAATGATTCTGCTCCGCTGCATCTCGCTTCTTCGACGAATGCACCGGTCACCGCTTTCTTCTGCTCAACCATTCCGGAATTCGGATTTGGACCTTTGTCCGATCAATCTATCATCAAACAATCCGAATTATCACTCGATTGTCGTCCCTGCGGTTTGCACGGATACAGGGAATGTCCGAAAGGTCATTTCAAGTGCGGCGACATCCGCATTTCCGGCTCACCGACCTAAAACAATTTGTTTTCATCAAAAAAAAACGGGCTGCTCCTTTTCAGAAACAGCCCGTCTGTTGTTTGGTTATCGCTTATTTGTGGAATTCGTAAGCAACGTTATTAATGACAACCACTACATTTTCGCCTATACTCAGGTACTGATTGAATTCGGCCGACTGTCCTTTTGCGAGTTTGAAATATTCATCGCTGTAGATTCTCACCTTCACCACATTCTTCGCGGTTTTGGCATCCAGACTTCCATCGACCCATTGATTGTTCTTATTATAAAAAGTCTTTGAGCCAACATTGCGAACATTCGCCATATTCTTTTCGGCCTGCTCATCCTTTTTATATGCACCACCCTGAACAGGCGCAGAGTTTTGCACTTTGGTGTTGTTCTGCATCGTCGATTTGTAAGCGCGCTGATCGTTGGCCGATTCTCCGCGAACAATTTCCAGTTCTTTCAACTCTTCGTCGGCGATACGCTGGTTCTGACTCATCGCATTCAGATCAACATCTTCGCGTGCAAGGAAGGCTGTATATGGTGTAAGAATTCCGTACTCCTTACTTAAGCGTACCAGTTCATCTACCAGTTCTGCATTTCTTCCGTTCAAATCGATCTGATTGATCAGATGACCAATTCTTCGCGATGCCCAGATCTTTTCAACGTAATCGTGTGTTTTGGTTCCGGTATGTGAAACAAATTCTACCGGGAATCGGTACTCCTTATTTACACCGTTACTTTTTCCTCGAATCACCACATTGGCTTTACAGGGTTTGTTGTATTTACCTACCCAAACAATTTGTCCGCCGCGGAACAGGTCGGGCATAATTTCCGGATAAGTAGAACGAATATCCAATCCCGATACCGGCATAAATACTTCCACTGCTTCAAAACTGATTTTGATATCGGTAAGTACCGGACTACTGATATTGGAATACAAACGCGCCACACTTGCTTCAATGTCTTCAGCCGGTTTTACGTATTCACTCAATCCACCATTCGCACTGCTTAAACGATCAAGCAAACGTGCATTCACATCATTACCTACCCCAAAAGCAAAGAGTCGTGCTTTTACTTTATTCGCGTTCTTGCAATTATTTGCGATCGAAAGTTCATCCGTAGTTCCTGCTGTAGGTAATCCATCGGTAAGGAAGATCACATAGGTCGGACGTTTATCATCGTGCAGCATTTCCATTCCTGCTACCAATGCTCCATTAATATTAGTACCACCACCCGGACGTATACCATTAATGTAGGTATAACATTCTTCGTAGGCTTTTTTGTTGTAGCGAACCAGATCCGGTTTATAGGTTTCGATGCGGTCGTCGTACGACACTATATTAAAAAGGTCGTTGTCGTTAAGATTGCGCATTACAAAATCAACCGCCTTTTTAGCCTGTTCTATTTTTTGTCCCGACATTGATCCGCTTCTATCGAGTACAAACAGCACGGTCTTTTCCGATTGCTTTACGATTTCATCAACAGAAGGACTTGCCAGCAACATGAAGTAGCCGTCTTTATCAGACGCTTCTTTATAACTTAATAAGGATGCACCCACTTCACCTTTATCTGTGGTGAAGACCATTTTAAAATCGGATGTAGGCAAAACATAGAACTTCTCCATTTTAATATGAGCCGTCTTATCGCCGGTACGCTTAATAATAATGTCGTCGGTTGGACTGAACACCGTTTTAATTCCGTCGCTTGATTCAATGCGTGCATTAAACGAAAGAGAGCGCAGAGCTTTGGCAGAAAATTTTTGGGTACCGAAAGGGTAGCTGAAGTTGACTGCATTCAGATTACGGTCGCAAACTTGTGTGTAGCGCACGGTAATGTTCCGTTCCTCACCAACCTGAATCGGGAATACGGAAGTCTTGAATAAACCGTATCCCACGTACTCCATTAAAGCAGGATCGCGTTTGCGTCGCACAATAGATTCGTAGATACCGCGTGCTTCTTCCTGTTTGAGAAGTTGACCGGGAATTTCTTTTCCGTTCACCATCATCATAAAATTCTGCACGATACCACCAT
>JBKBUQ010000279.1:0-2620 GCA_046289975.1 Flavobacteriales bacterium
GCCGCAATTTCAGTGTAGCGGGGAGAATTGATTTTTTCATCTAGCGGTACTTCCTGTCCGAATTTTCCATCTTTCCTGAAAACCATCCGCAACTCTGAACTACCGTTCGGGTTCTCCCTGAAAATAATGGCCACATTACCGGAATTGGAGAGCCCCACAATATTTTCTTCTGTACCGAACTGGTTAACCCCTTCGAGCATTACTGCTTTTCCGTATTTACCGTCTTGTTTGGTGCTGATGTAGATATTTGAAAAATAACCACCATTGGTCCGTTCATACGAGCCATCGTTTCTTCGCGTAGTGAACAGAATAAAACTTTCATCGACGGGAAGGAATGGCAGATAATCGGGATTGGAGGAATTGACATTTCTACCCAGATTTTCGAAGGAAACTTTTAGCGGGAATTTGACCAGTTCTTTTGCATTCTGACAATAATCGATGTAATGTCCTGCTTCTTTACGGTTATCCGGAGCACCGCTGCCCAGCTCAATGAATCGGGCAAATGCTTTAATGGCTTTATCGAATTCCCCGTTGAAATGATAGGCACGTCCTAATAAATACAGCGCATTGGGATCGTACTGTGCGAGTGAAGTAACAAACTCCAGGTAAGAGATGGCTTTGGTTTTGTCGATGTTTGTATTCAGGTAGCAAACGCCGATACGGTAATTGACCTGAGCGTCTGTGGGCGTTTTTTCATAGAGCAGAATATACTCGTCGAGAGCCGCTTCAAAGTTTCCGGCTTCAAAAAACCGAGCCGCCTTTTTGCGGTCCTGCGCATTCGAGACAGCCATGGATCCCAATGCAAGAAAGAGGAACATCAGATTTTTGAACATAGAACAAATCTAAACAACTGTAAGTTGCATAGCAAACTCCGGACCGCTATTCACGAAAGAGGCTGAGAATGTAAAAAAACCAAAAACCGATTCAGGTTTGATTTATTAACCAAATCTCAAAAGCAATATTCCAAGGGAAGTGCATGATCCTTAAACCATTTGTTAAAGCATCCTGCGTTTTTTTTCAACAAAACCATTTAATCAACAAAATCCGTTTAGTCCTTCTGTTCACGTTGTGGTTTTATTACATTTGTGTTTCTACCTGCAAGGATGTTCCGATGAGTAAAGGATTACGATTTTTCAAAGAATTTCTGAAAGAGAGAAAGACGGTAGGTGCGCTTTCTCCTAGTTCAATATTTCTGGCCAGAAAAATGCTGGCTCCGATTGATTTTGAAAAGGCACGAGTTATTGTGGAATTAGGTCCGGGCACCGGCATCTTTACCAAGGAGGTTCTTAAGAAGCTTCATCCGGACGCAAAGCTTCTCGTTTTTGAAACACAAAAGAATTTCTGCGAGATGATCGAGCGCGACATTAAGGATTCACGCATGATTCTGATCAATGATTCTGCCGAAAAAATTCAGGAATACCTTCAGAAAAACGGTCTTGAGAATGCCGACTACACCATTTCCTCCATTCCATTTACCGTTGTACCATCGCAAATAAAAAACACGATTCTTTCGCAGGCTGTTAAATGTCTTAAGCCGGGTGGTATTTTTATTCAGTTTCAGTATTCGCTGAACGCACACAAATTGCTTAAATCCTACTTCAAAACCGTGAAGCTCGATTTCACGCCTATGAATATTCCGCCGGCGTTTATTTACAAATGCAGCGTTTAAACTTTCAAGCTTTTGATCCTACAGCTTAAACCCGGTACTTCCGAACAATTAGCACAAGAACTGGCCGAAAGAATCTCGGCCATTTGTGTCTTCGATGGCGGGCATTTTCTCCTTGTTACTTCTTCTTCACAACACCAGGCCGATCCGGAAACAGAACCCTACGTTGAGCGGATTCAGGCCTTTACGGATGATATGCAACTCTCCTCCCGAAGCTGGAAAAAGCAAACGCGTGAAGTTATCGTTGGTAACAGTCATTTTGGCAATGGTAAAACCACTGTTGTTATGGCCGGACCATGTTCCGTAGAATCGGAGCACCAGATTCGCGAGATATCCGGGTTACTGGTGGCGCAGGGTCTGGGAACCTTACGTGCCGGGGCTTTCAAACCGCGAACATCGCCATACACTTTTCAGGGATTGGGCAAAAAGGGATTGGAACTGCTTCTGAAAATGAAACAGGAATTCGGACTAAACATCATCACAGAAGTGCGCGATTCCACCCATATTGAGGAAGTCATTGAAGCTGCAGATATTGTTCAAATCGGAGCAAAAGCCATGTATGATCAGGGAATTCTGCGCCGCTGCGGAAAATCGGATAAGGCCGTGATGATCAAACGCGGATTCGGATCCACGCTACAGGAATTGGTTCAGGCAGCCGAATTTGTGATGTCGGCCGGGAACCTGCGGGTACTGCTTTGCGAGAGAGGAATCCGAACTTTTGAAACCAAAACCCGATTTACACTCGATCTATGCGGTGTTGCCTGGCTGAAAGAGAAATGTAATCTTCCGGTAATACTCGATCCCAGTCACGCCATGGGTTATGCCTATGGTGTTCCCGACCTTACCCGGGCATGTACGGCTATGGGAGTTGATGGATTGCTCATTGAGGTACATCCCGATCCTGCCAAAGCACTTAGCGATGCCTCACAACAACTCACCCCGCAACAATTCCGC
>JBKBUQ010000280.1:0-2595 GCA_046289975.1 Flavobacteriales bacterium
TGTTCAGCAATAAGATCGAAAAGATACATGGGAACAACAACCATGAAGAAAGTAAGAATGATCAGGATAAAAAGCAAAATAGCCGGAGTATGGAAAGCATCTTCGACAGCACTGCGGTTATCGTCCATTGACTGCAACAGTGAGTACGAAACAGCATGCTGATATTTCTTTGTTCATTCAGCATTTTCCATGCAAAAAATTTCATGAAATTTTCGATCCCGCAATAATTTCATGCCACAAAAAAAAACACCTATTTCAATCCATATGCGTGCCATTGAATTGCTCGTTTTCATTTTTAGTTTTTTTTTCGCTCGACTTTTGCTAACGTTTAAAAGATATGAAAATACTTACAGTTAAAAAGTAAATGATCCGGATAAACAACAAATGGAAAAGCAAAGTTAAAAATGTAAAATGCATAATATAAATCCAATAATTATTTCCAAATGTTTTTAAATATTGGTTTTGAAACCACTTGGCAGATCCGAAAGGAGAAGATCGTCAAACTCGCCCTCTCACCCACTCCTCCCGAACACATAATCAATTGAGGCAGTTATTACTCAGTTTTTCTGACGAACTGTAAATGAGACGAAATGAGTTTATTAAGTGGAATTAGCTACCGGAAGATTAGTTTATCCACTTTAATAGTATTTTTACCCCATGGATAAATCACTTTTCATTACAGGGGCAGATGGCTTGTTGGGCAGCAATATCGTTCGTGAATTACTTGCACAGGGATATAGCGTACGAGCACTCATTCAGCCTGGAAGAAAAGTAAAAACGCTGGAAGGACTCCCCATCGAAAAAGTGGAAGGAGATCTGCTCGACGAATCAAAGCTCAGCAATGCCATGAAGGGTTGTCGGTACGTTATACACGGTGCAGCCAGCACTACCATGTGGCCCGACAACAATCCTATTGTTCGAAAAGTGAATATTGAAGGTACCCGATGCCTATTGAATGCCTGCAAAACAAATAATATTGAGCGATTGGTGTATATTGGTACTGCCAACAGTTTTGGTCCGGGAAGCATCGATCAGCCCGGTAATGAAAGCAAACCTTATACCGCAGCCAAATACAAAAACGATTACATGGCATCCAAATACGAAGCCCATCAATTGGTATTGGACAATATAAAAAAAGGACTGAATGCAGTAATTGTGAACCCCACCTTCATGCTTGGAGCGTACGATAGTGCGCCAAGTTCAGGAGCGATGATTCTTGCAGTAGTCAACAAGCAGGTGCCCGGTTATTCAACCGGTGGGAAGAATTATATCTGCGTTAAAGATGCAGCAAAGGGAGTAGTGAACGCCATAGAGAAGGGAAGAACCGGAGAGTGCTATATTCTCGGGAATGAAAATTTAAATTTCAAAGATGCTTTTGCAAAAATGGCAAGTGTTGCCGGAGTGAAGGCACCCGGATTTGCAATTCCCAAATGGATCTTATTGCTTTACGGAGGGATGGGTAGCACCATTGCCCGAATTACCGGTAAAGCGCCGAAAGTCAGTTATACCATTGCCCGCATTTCCTGTGATGAATTTTATTATAGTTCAGCAAAAGCTGTGAAAGAATTGGAATTACCCCAAACACCCATTGAAAACGGAATCAGGGAAGCCCTTGAATGGTTCAAAGAAAACGGGTATTTAAACAACTAATTGTTCACCATGAAAAAGCTATTGCTCCTTGCGCTTTTACTATTGCCCTGTTCAGGCCTCTTTGCACAGCAGGACACTAGCATGATTGGCAAAATGATTGTGGTGGAATTGTACTCAGGCGGAGAACAGAAAGGAACATTAATGGCAGATGATGGAAGAGAGATCACCATCATGACCACCGACAGAGGGAAGATGATCATTCCAAAATACCAGGTTAAATCCATGCGACTGATCAATGGTCAGAGAAAAAAAGACGAGGATTACATTAGGCAAAATGAATACGGTAATAATTATCAATTCTTCAGCAATGCAGTTCCCTACAACGAAAATGAAGTCACATTACGTATGCCCCTTTTTGCTGCATTCATTGTTGATATTGGCATAACAGAGGAATTCTCGGTGTCCTTTGGATCGATTTGGTTTTCTGCATACGGATTAACAGGAACCTACCGCAAGGCATTGGGGAATGATCATCACCTTAGTTTTTCGCTTGGAGCAGGAGGAATGCTTGCACGGTTTGGCAGAAATTCGAGTTACAACGATCTTTCCGGCATGTTGTTTAAAGGATGTTATTCTATTGGAACAAAAGAAAAGAATTTTTCATTCGGACTCGGTTACGGCAGTACATTCTCCGGCAATGTAAATGCGATTGTGTTTCATACCGGTGGACTTGTACAACTGAATCAAAAGATTGCAATGACTGTTGAAGGAATGATGGCACCAAAATACAGCGCCGGACAAGGCGGTTGGGCATTGAGGATTCGCACTAAAAAAGACAACAGCTGGGATCTTGGTGTTCATTTTGTGTTGTACGAAGAAGAATATGTCGCCTATTCACCAACAGGGCAAACCTATCTGGAAAAAGGCATTTCCGGGTTTGGGTTTCCCTTTGTTGGCTATATGCATAAATTTTAAATCACACCATGACTTACGATTTCACCTGGA
>JBKBUQ010000281.1:0-2519 GCA_046289975.1 Flavobacteriales bacterium
CCTATTTACTGGAAGAGACATATCGGGATGGTTATATCCGTGTGGTAAAAAACAAGCGGAAATTTGGCGGACTAAAATTCAGTCTCTTGGGCAGCGCCACAGGATTGGGACTCTATTTTCTTGGTAGGGCTATACAGTGATACTTTTTCGTGTTTTTCTTTATCTTAATGGCTGGATTGCATTAGCAGCCGGTTTACAATCGTGGTATTGGGCTTTGTATTTTTCAATGAGTAGTCCCCTGCTCTACGGAGTTTTGATTTTTTGCGGCACACTTTTCATTTACAATTTTCACCGTTTTGTAAAACACCGCAAACAATTACCCTTTGAAAGCGAACGGCAACAATGGATACGAAAGCATCCAATCGAATTGATTACCTGTATGACCATTGCAGGAATCACAAGTTTCATTCTTTTAATTTTCAAATTTCCCGAACTCCTTCTTTGTTTCCTTCCCATTACGCTAGTCTCAGCGATTTATACACTCTTCCGTTCCGGAATACTCATTAAACCGGATCAAATTCATTTGAACAAGACCATTATCATTGCTGCATGTTGGGTTTATCTCTGTGTATTTATCCCGGCAAAAACCGGAACCGGCGAATTTATTGCGCTACCGTTGATCCATATTTTCCTGTTGATAAATGCAACAGCCTTGATTTTTGACATAAGGGATATGGAACAAGACACCGAACTAAACAGGAGCATTCCGGGAATTTTTGGGCCTAAAAACAGTTTGATTCTCGCTTACTTTTCAATTTTCGCGGCAGTTGTTTTGGGAGTTGTGTTTCAACACTATCCCCTTGCAATGGCATCTATTGCAGTTTTGGTTTCAGGATTGCTCCTTTTCGCTTTTCGTAAACTATTCGAAAAAGAACTACTATACACTGCAGGTGTTGATGGATTATTGATCATTCATCCATTGGTATTGTTTGCCTTTACCGATTTTTAAAAACTGTAAATTACTCCTGAGCAAGAGCTATTGGAAGAGCTTCGGCGAAAGCTTTTGCGGTGATTCGCAGATCTTCAACAGAATGAGCATCGCTAACAAAACCCACTTCGTATCCACTCGGACCAAGATAGATTCCGCGTTCAAGCAATTCTTTATGGAGCAAACGGAAATAGCTCATGCTATCGGCATCAATTGCTTCCGCGCTGCGAATTGCATTTTCTGAGGTGAAGGCAATCCAGAAAATTGAGCCCACAGAAAAAAATTTAAAACGGTCATGCAATTCTGACGGTGTCAGTCGGAAAATTTCGTCGATCAAATACTTCGTCTTACGTTCGAGGTCGACATAAAATCCCGGTTTTAAACACTCGGTAAGTTGAGCAATACCTGCACTCATAGCGACAGGATTACCCGACAAGGTTCCGGCCTGATAAACGCCACCTTCCGGCGAAATGTTTCCCATAATCGCAGCAGATGCTCCATAAGCCCCAACAGGCAATCCTCCTCCAATAATTTTACCGTAGGTAATAATATCGGGACGCATACCGAACAATCCTGCAGCGCCTGTAAATCCAACTCTGAATCCTGATATTACCTCATCAAAAAGGAGCAGGGAATTGTTTTTGTCGCAAATCTCTCGAAGAAATTGCAAAAACTCTTTACGTTGAAGCAATAATCCATTATTGGCAGGAATAGGCTCAATGATAACGCATGCAATTTCGTTGCTGAATTTTCAACCGCCTCTAAAACTGCTTTTTAATTATCGCTGGTAACCACTTTGTTTACATACACCCACGACTCCGGAACACCTGCAGAAGAAGTATTTCCGAAAGTAACCAATCCGGAACCTGCTTTAACCAGGAGGGAGTCGACATGGCCATGGTAGCAGCCTTCAAACTTCAGAATTTTAGAGCGACCGGTTACTCCACGCGCAAGGCGAATTGCACTCATTACAGCTTCGGTACCGGAGGATACAAATCTAATTTTTTCGATGAAAGGATTATTCGACAAGATCAGATCGGCGAGATCATTTTCCAATGACGTTGGCGCTCCGAAGGAACTTCCCAATTCAACCGAAGTTTTTACAGCCTCCACTACTTCATCCGGCGCATGTCCGAGAATCAGCGGACCCCAGCTGCAGCAATAATCGATGAAGACATTTCCATCTGCATCCCAGATCCGCGAACCCTTTCCCCTCTGGATAAAAAGAGGAGTGCCACCCACACTGCGAAAGGCCCGTACAGGAGAGTTGACCCCACCGGGAAAGAAATTTTTAGCTTTTTCAAACAGGTGTTCAGAGCGTTCGCGTTTCATAATTGGAATACATTGGGCTACAAAAATAAGCGTTGATTGGATAGAACAATTGAAAATCTGATATGGATCAGTTCAATACGCAGTTTTCTGCCTTTTCATTATGTTTGTCGATAAACAACAAGCATGGAATACCGTAATACTCTCGAATTTGCGCGTGAGACCGATCAGCAAGATCCGTTACGCAGTTACCGTCAGCAATTCCATTTTCCTCAACACCAGGGCAATGATGTGGTTTATTTTACGGGTAATTCGCTCGGCT
>JBKBUQ010000282.1:0-2513 GCA_046289975.1 Flavobacteriales bacterium
TTCAGGACAAGGGTGAACAGAAAAAATTCTATCAGCAAAACAACATACCCACTGCCCCATTTTACCTGGTAGAGAACCGTGCAGGAATTGCCTTGCATGGTACAGAATTCCCATTCTTTCAGAAACTGCGCAAAGGTGGTTATGATGGAAAAGGTGTAACCCGACTGGATGATGTGAATGAACTTTCCAACGCATTCGATGAGCCCAGTGTCCTTGAAAAACTGGTTCCATTTAAAAAAGAGATTTCGGTAATTGTTTCACGGAACGAAAATGGAGAAATAGCACACTTTCCGGTAGTGGAATGCGAATTTAACCCGATTGCCAATCTGGTAGAATTCCTTTTTTCTCCTGCAGATATTTCTTCCAAAACTGAACACGACGCGATTCGCATAGCTCGTGAAATTGCAGAATGTTCAGGCATTGTTGGTTTACTTGCCGTGGAAATGTTTGTATTGGATGATGACACCGTTCTCGTAAATGAAATAGCACCACGTCCGCATAATAGTGGTCACCACACCATCGAAGCCAATATCAGTTCGCAATACGAACAACATTTGCGGGCCATCCTTAATCTTCCTCCCGGATCAACAGATATCCTTCGTCCCGCCATTATGGTCAACCTTCTTGGCGAGGATGGATACACCGGAGATGCTGTTTACAAGGGACTGGAAGACATTCTTCGCATTCCTGGTGTGTTTGTGCACCTGTACGGGAAAAAGACCACTAAACCCTTCCGGAAGATGGGACATGTAACCATACTTGCCGAAAATATCAGCACTGCACGATCGCTGGCGCGTAAAGTCCAATCCACATTAAAAATAATAGCCTGAATTATGAGTGTACAAGTAGGAATCATCATGGGAAGTCAGAGTGATCTTCCGGTAATGCAGGAGGCCGCTGAAATGTTGAAAGAATTCGGAATTCCGTTCGAGATGACCATCGTATCTGCACATCGCACACCTGAGCGCATGTTTGATTACGCCAAAACTGCAGCGCAGCGTGGATTAAAAGTAATTATTGCAGGAGCAGGTGGTGCAGCACATTTACCCGGAATGACAGCCTCATTAACCGCATTGCCTGTAATTGGTGTCCCTATTAAATCCTCCAATTCCATCGACGGTTGGGATTCGGTGCTATCCATCCTGCAAATGCCGGGCGGGGTTCCCGTTGCAACTGTTGCCTTGAATGGAGCAAAAAATGCTGGAATTCTTGCGGCGCAAATTGTTGGTTCGGGTGATGCTACTGTTTTGAAAAAAATTGAGGCTTACAAAGAAGGACTGAAAAGCAAAGTACTTGAAATGGCAAATAAACTGGAGAGATAGAATTTTCAATTATCCAATTTCCAATTATCCGATTTTCAATTATCCGATTTCCAATTATCCGATTTTCAATTATCCGATTTTCAATTATCCGATTTCCAATTCTTTCTCCTTTTTAAATTCTGATTCCGATCATCGTTACGTCATCGATCTGTTCGAGGTCTCCTTTCCATTGTAAAAACTCCTGGTTTAATTTTTCGCCGAGTTCGTTCATGGATAAATGCAGATTTGCAGAAATTGATTTTTGAACGTTTTTGTATTTCAGTTTTTTTCCACCCGGACCACCAAACTGATCTGCAAATCCGTCGGTATACAGAATGATCGTATCGTTCTTTCTGATTTCTATCTGATGCGATAAAAACGATTTTCTTCCCTGAAATTTCCCTATAGGTTGCTTATCCGGTTTTAGTTCAATGATCTCCTTCTCCCTGAAAATCCAAATTCCGTTATTGGCACCTGCCCATTTTAAAACTGAATCTCCCTTACGCCATGAGCACAACGAAATATCCATACCATCCCACACATCGCCTTGATTTTTGGAAAAAGTATCTTCAACCAAGCGGGCCGTTTCATCCAGTACAATTCCCGGATCGGTTTCTCCAAGTTCTTTTACAACTCGATTGAGCGCATTCGCACATACAACAGAAACCATTGCACCAGGCACACCATGTCCGGTACAATCTGCCGCTGCAAACAATACCTCCTCTTCTTTGGTCTCCAGAAAATAGAAATCACCTGCCACAATATCTTTGGGCAAATACAAAACAAATGCATCACCCAACAGTCGGGAAAAATCATTTACCGGAGGAAGAATAGCTTGCTGTAAACGTTTTGCATAAGTTATGGAATCAAGAATCTCACGATTTTTTTCATCAACCAGCAGTTTTTGTCGTTCTATTTCCTTTTTCTGCAGCTGCGATACTTTAAAACGGTTATAAAACATCCATGCAGAAAGAGCAATGATCACAAGA
Source organism: Flavobacteriales bacterium (assembly GCA_046289975.1). Lineage (GTDB taxonomy): Bacteria > Bacteroidota > Bacteroidia > Flavobacteriales_D > UBA2798 > UBA2798. Next base: position 2,291 of record JBKBUQ010000282.1, read on the forward strand.
AGGACAATAACGCCTGACAATATTAAGCGCTGTCGTTTACTTTCTTCCGCGTGCAGCAGCTGCTGGGCTTCCTGCTCTTTTTTAAATTCCGTTTCACGTTTTCCAAAATTCATCAGCATTTCCTGTCGGAGAGCATTATCGCGATTTTTCTGATTCTGTAATGAATCGCGCATGGTAATATGCATTTTGTAAAAAGGAAATGCCTTTGCTGGGTCTCCCTTCT
>JBKBUQ010000283.1:0-2510 GCA_046289975.1 Flavobacteriales bacterium
ACCTCGATTATCTCCTCTACGCATTGCAGATCATGAGTGATGATCTGGCCACTGTACAATACCGCACCAAAGGCGGACAAAAAGCACCTGTCATCATTCGCACACGTGGTCATCGTCTGGAAGGTATCTGGCATTCAGGTTCCCCAATGGGAGCCATCATCAATGCTGTACGCGGAGTGTATGTATGCGTACCGCGTAACATGACACAGGCAGCAGGATTTTACAACACACTCCTTGCATCCGACGATTGCGGATTGATCATTGAACCTCTTAACGGTTACCGAAAAAAAGAAGTGATGCCCGATAACCTCGGAGAATTCCGCACACCACTGGGTATTCCCGAAGTTGTGCAGGAAGGTAACGATATCACCATTGTATCCTACGGATCAACCTTTAATCTTTGCATAGAAGCTGCACAACAACTCGCAGAAAAAGGAATCAGTGCAGAACTCATCGATGTGCGCACATTGCTTCCCTTCGATTTGAACCATATCATTGCCGATAGTCTTGCAAAAACAAATCGCTTACTGGTTGTCGACGAAGATGTACCCGGTGGTGCCTCTGCCTATATTCTCGACAAGATAATGGTAGAGCAAAACGGCTATTTCCATCTCGATTCCGCACCTGTAACACTAACTGCAAAAGAACATCGTCCTGCCTACGGTTCTGATGGCGATTATTTTTCCAAGCCAAGCGTGGAAGATATTTTCGAAACAGCCTACCACATCATGCATGATGCTGATCCTGCAGGCTTTCCTGCCCTATACCGCTGATTTTTTTTAGCAGGAATTTCAGGCATGAATATTGCAAGAACAACATGATCGCTTAAAGAAATGATAAAACGGGTTCTGCTTCTCGCTTTGGTTTTTCAGGTCAGCATCCTGAAAGCCGATCCACCTCCCCCGGTGCAGGTGATCTGCGAACAAGTTATCGCCGGTTTACGTCAGCAATTGGAAAGCACCAATATTTTGCTAACATCCAACGCCGATAAAACCCTCAAGCTGCGCATCAGCAAGAATTATGAGATCTTCGACAGCAAAGGAAAACTGGTGAAAAAAGGAAGCGGAAAAGAAATCGATGTCTCCGATCTCGCATCCGGACGATACACCATCAAGTTCGATAAAGACTCCAACCAGATCGAATACTTCACCAAGAATTAATCCGATCTGCAAAGAATAGAAGAGCGTCAAACGGCGCTCTTTTTTTATTCTCTATATTCGGCTTGTAAATCCTTGTTCATGTTCCGCAAAACCACCGAAAGCGAATCGCATTACCATGATCTCGAAAAGATGTCGACAGCAGATCTGCTTTCCGGCATCAACAACGAAGACAAAAAAGTTGCGCCGGCCGTTGAAAAAACCATTCCCGAAATTGCAGCGCTGGTGGATGAAATTGTTGCTCGTATGCAAAAAGGAGGACGCTTGTTTTACATGGGCGCAGGAACCAGCGGACGATTGGGCGTTGTTGACGCATCTGAATGTCCGCCTACGTTCGGTGTACCACACGGATGGGTGATCGGATTAATTGCCGGTGGAGATGCTGCCATTCGCAAGGCGGTGGAGTTTGCAGAAGACGATACCGAACAAGGTTGGAAAGATTTGCTGGAACACGGAATAGGCAAAGAAGATACCGTGATTGGCATTGCTGCATCTGGAACAACACCGTTCGTTATTGGCACTCTCAAAAAGTGCCGGGAAAAAGGAATCCTCACCGCATGCATCACTTGTAATCCGGGTAGCCCGGTTACCGAAGTCTGCGATCATCCATTGGTTGCAGAAGTGGGACCCGAATTTGTAACGGGAAGCACCCGCATGAAATCAGGAACAGCGCAGAAACTGATGCTGAATATGATCTCCACATCGGTGATGATTCGGTTGGGACGCGTAAAAGGAAACCGTATGGTGGATATGCAACTGAGCAATGTAAAACTCATCGACCGGGGAACACGTATGGTGATGGAGGCCTTGAACATTTCGTACGACGAAGCCAATGCGCTCTTAAAAGAACACGGCAACGTGAGAAAAGCCATCGATTCAAAAAAATAATTCAACACCACAACTGCATTACGTGAAGACTCCAACGCTCTTTATGTGCAGTAGATCGTCATTGTATATTTGCGCAAAATCAACACCATGAGAACCATCATTGAAAAAGCCTGGGAGAACAGGGAACTGCTCAAAGAAAAAGAAACACAAGATACCATCCGCGCGGTGATAGAAGAGATAGACAAAGGACAGCTACGCGTTGCAGAACCTTCCGGCAAGGAATGGGTGGTGAACGAGTGGGTGAAAAAAGCAGTGGTGATGTATTTCCCCATTCAGCAGATGGAAGTGATTGAAGTTGGTCCATTTGAGTTCCACGATAAAATGAAACTGAAAACCGGTTACAAGGAACTTGGTGTGCGTGTTGTTCCTCATGCTGTTGCGCGTTACGGTGCATTTGTTGCTCCGGGTGTTATTATGATGCCATCGTACGTAAATATCGGTGCTTACGTCGACAGCGGAACCATG
>JBKBUQ010000284.1:0-2485 GCA_046289975.1 Flavobacteriales bacterium
TAACTAATAACTAATAACTAATAACTAATAACTAATAACTAATAACTAATAACTAATAACTAATAACTAATAACTAATAACTAACATTTAATAACCATCCACCCAAAACAACATTTAATTTTCTGAATATGTCCATTGTAAAAATCATCGTAGAAGCTAACATAGCGCAACCTGTAGAAAAGACATGGCAATTCTACAACGAACCCCAACACATCACCCAATGGAATTTTGCAAGTCCGGATTGGCATTGCCCTTCTGCACAATCTGATCTTCGTGTTGGAGGAAAATACATAAGCCGAATGGAAGCCCGCGATGGTAGCATGGGTTTTGACTTTGAAGCCACTTTCGATGAAGTAGATCTGCATAAAAAAATCGCCTACACTATGTCCGACGGAAGAAAAGCAGATATATTTTTTCACTCGACCGGAAACACCTCAAGCATCACCATTGTCTTCGATGCCGAAAGTGAAAATTCTCCTGAACTCCAGAAATCAGGATGGCAGGCGATTCTGAATAATTTTAAAGCGTATAGTGAAGGGAAGTTAGTGGTGAACGGTGAAAGGTAAACAGTGAATAGCGATCCCGACGTTCCCGGAAGCTATCTGTCTGGGCAGGATCGGCACATTGGCACATTTGAAATTGATCCATTGATAATCGTCTTCTTACTCGTTCTTTTCCTTCTTACCTTTACCCACCAAAACAGGATACTCATGTTCATGCGATCGGTTAACAAACTTCTTTCGCTTTGCTTTTTGTTCCTCGTTCTACCTTCTGCTGCAGAGAGTGAAATGAACGATCGTATCATCACCCTCAAAAACGATACGATTTACTGTTACATTCCCAATCACCCCAACCAGGTATTTCGCGAAGCACGTAAAGCTGCGTATGGTTTCGACTATGTAGTTGCACGTTTTCCCGGTGATAGTGTGCGGTATTTCAACCCGGGTACCATCATAGGCTATAGCAAGAAAGTCACCATTAAAGACCGCGAACAAACGGAATGGTATTATTCCGATTCCGTTGAAATCGGATACAACGCTTGGTTTCAGAAACGGCACATCAAGCGTCCTGTTTTCCTTCGCCGATTAGTTAAAGGATTCCCTTTTCAGCTGTGGTTTTTTGAAGACTACGACGCACCTTCCAACAACGATCTCATTTTTGTTTTAAGGGATTTGCCTCACAAAAAAGAAAGTTACTTTTTTCGCGTGCGGCAACTCTGGTCCATCATCGGAACCTGGTCTGGCTGCAACCTAAAAGATCCGCGCTACAAACACTGGTTTACCGGACCGCAATACATCGTTATGGATTACAACAAATCGCATCAGACTGCGGGAAAACCCTGAAGCAGAAAGCTCCTTGCGTCGCATTCTTTAGTGTTGACTTCGACTCCACTCAGCCAACAGATTCATCATCCGGAAACAAATTTCCGATGGGAACCTCTTTGTGCAGTGCCGAAGGCGCTTCTATCCATACTTTGGTACTGAGCCTGCGAAGTGCCCATCCCTCCTTCTATCCTTCTGTTCCAAAACCACACGCCCCTCCTTCCACTTTCACTGAGCCTGCCGAAGTATCCCTCCGTTCATCCCTCTGTGATAAAGCCCTCAAGGGTTATCAACAATTGTTAACAAACCCGTGTGGATAGATAAGCCTTATATTTTGCAACCAAAGCGAGCCTTCCGCGTAATTTTGTGCAAAACCTACATCGTGAGTCAGAATACCCGTCAGCAAACATCAACCGGTAAAATGGTCATCTCCATCAACGACCTGCGCGACAATGAGTTCGCAGGAGTTCGCTTGAGCGCGGATGAAAAGCAGGCGCTGTCCAATTACGATCATTACCGCATCAGCTATTTAAATTCTTCTGAAAACGAGGAAGAATTTTCACGCCGCTATATCGAGATGCAGGCCAAAGCCAACCTTTCTCCCTACACGGAATTCCTAAAACCTCCGTATAGCGACCATTCCCTAAACTCGTAAAACAAAAGCCTATGAGCCGCGTTCTATTCATAAAGACTAAAATGATGTTGAACGTAGTGCTCGACGTGCTGGACAAAATAGGGGATTACATCAATACCCGCTGGGCTTGGTTTTTTACCAATGGTAACAAGACTCAGGATTCTTCGTCTGATAGCTCGCAGCTCACAGAAAGTTTTTAAATATTCCTTTTCTCATCGAAGTCAATCAGCGGATAAGTCATGATGATGAAAAGCATGTACTTTATTACAGAAGCTATAATCTCCTGAGCGCATCCTAACAATTCTCCAACGCAGGATTAACTTTCTTATTTCTGTAATACCACTTTCACTATATACGCTTGGTTTGCCTGTGTAAGTCGGATAAAATAAACCCCGTTTTGAAAGTGACTCATATCGATGCTTTTTCTGCTGTCGAACAGGGATGCTGTATACACAACACGTCCGGATACATCCACCACTTCCATCATCACTTCATTTTCCCTTGTTGATTCAACGAATACCAATCCGTC
>JBKBUQ010000285.1:0-2443 GCA_046289975.1 Flavobacteriales bacterium
GGTGGAAGTATGATATTATCTATCCCGGTTTTAAAATGAACATGCCGGATGTATGCGCAGCGATTGGTCTGGCGCAGTTGCGGAAATATCATACGGTTATGTTGCCGGAGCGCAAGCGTGTGGCAGAAACGTACCGTGATGCTTTTACACAATTCAACTGGGCAGTAATACCGCCATTAAAAGATAATTTTCGCGAATCCTCTTATCACTTGTTTGCTTTACGTATTCGAGGTATTTCTGAGTTGCAACGCGATCGGATGATTGAAAAAATTTCCGAAACAGGCGTGTCAGTCAATGTGCATTTTCAACCATTGCCTTTGCTTACTGTTTTTAAGGAGCGGGTTTTTGCGATAAAAGATTATCCTGTTGCGTATGATAATTATTCCAGAGAGATTTCGCTTCCAATCTACCCGGAACTTGATCAAAAGAAAATTGATTACATTGTTCAAGCAGTGGTGCAGGCCTATGATCGCATGAAAATCTGATTATGCTTAAGCGATTGTTTGATCTGCTTGTGTCCACTCTTGGGCTTATTATCCTTGCCCCATTCTTTTTATTGATTGGTCTGATAATAAAACTTGATTCCCCAGGTCCGGTTTTTTATTTGCAAGAACGGGTTGGAAAAAATGGGGCATTGTTCACCCTTTTCAAGTTTAGAACAATGCGTATCGACTCGGATAAGGCAGCAGCAATAACCATTGGCGAGCGGGATTCACGTATAACCAGGATCGGTTATTGGCTGCGGAAATTTAAACTGGATGAGCTTCCGCAACTTATAAATGCATGGAAAGGAGAAATGAGCCTGGTAGGTCCGCGACCGGAATTGAAAAAGTTTGTGGATTTATATTCTGCAGCACAACGTAGGGTGCTTTCCGTAAAGCCGGGTATAACCGATTACGCTTCCATTCAGTTCCGTAACGAGAACAAACTTCTGGAAGGAAAAGATGATCCGATAGATTTTTATGTCCGTGAGATTATGCCGGTGAAACTTCAGCTAAACATGAAGTACATTGAGCAACAGTCGTTTTGGCAGGACATAAAAATTATTTTTCAAACCATCGTTTCAATTTTTACAGATTGAAGGTGATATACAGACGGTTAGGTAAATTTTTTTTTGATAAAGTAAGCAGCATTATACTTATCGTGTTAACCGGTTGGTTGATGTTGCTGATTTCGCTATTATATCTCATTTCTTTTGAAATGCCTGTATTGTATAAGTCTTTAAGAAGTGGGAAATCAGGTGTCCCTTTTACTATGTTCAAATTCCGCACACTGAAAACAAACGTACAACTTGAATTAAAAGCCCGACAGTTCTGGCTTGGTAATTTACTTCGGACAACTAACCTGGATGAACTCCCGCAGCTTTTTAATGTGTTGAAAGGGGATATGTCCTTAGTCGGGCCCCGACCTTTGCCGGTAGAGTATGCATCACTATTGTCGGATAAACAGAAACAACGACATGAGGTGTTGCCCGGTATCACGGGGCTTGCTCAGGTAAATGGAAAGAACAGTTTGCCGTGGGAGAAAAAGTTTGAGTATGATTTGAAGTATGTTCGTAAGGTTTCATTTTTGCTGGATATTCAGATCCTGTTTAAAACTGTAGCTTTGGTATTATCGATGAAGAAAGACGTTTCTTTGGACGAAAGGCAATTTACCGGATGAAGGAGCTCGCGACAATTGCAATTTTCGGTGCCGGTGGCCTTGGAAAGGAAACCCTGGTGCTGATCAATCAAATCAATACCCGGCAAAAGCACTGGAATATCATTGGATTTTTTGACGATGGTGTACAAAAAGGTACAACGGTGGCAGGCTTACCTCTGTTGGGGGGTATTGATGAATTAAATAGCTATGAGAGGGAATTATCGGTAGTGATTGCAGTGGGAGATCCCCGTGTAAAACGGCTGATTGTGGATAGGATCAAAAATCCCAACGTAAAATATCCAAGTCTGATACATCCGACTGCTACCATCGGTGAAGGTATTAAAGTTGGTGAAGGCTGCATCATCACTGCCGGTTGCCGATTAACAATTCATATTACCCTTAACGATTTTGTGTTGTTAAATCTTAATACAACCATAGGACACGATGTGTCCATCGGTTCTTATTCATCCGTTATGCCAGGAGTACACCTTTCGGGTTATGTACAATTAGGCAAAGAGGTGCTAATTGGCACAGGTGCCTCGGTACTGCAACATGCATCCATTGCTGACCGGGCCGTTGTTGGCGCTGGTGCAGTTGTTAACCGGTCAGTAGAAGAGGGTAGAACCGTAGCCGGAGTTCCTGCCAGACCCATTAAGAAAAATGATTAAGGAATTTAAACCCGCGTTGCGATTTCTTGGGGTCTTTGTCGGACTTTACCTGATCATGAACCTGATTTACGGGTGGTGGATTACCACTTATGATACGGCAGACCCGGCAACGGTATGGGTTACCCGACAGTCAT
>JBKBUQ010000286.1:0-2404 GCA_046289975.1 Flavobacteriales bacterium
CCACACCTGCTGCAATGTGAAATGATTTGTCAGCGTTCTTTGATGTATTTATTTCAAGTAATAGAGGGATTTGAATGTAGGTTGCCTTCAGGACATTCTTGGTATAATTGATTTGTGAATTTTGTATTCCGTAAATCGAATCGCTGTTGTAACGGATCTCGTAATTGTTTTTTATGCCGTACCTGTTCCACTGAATACCCATTCCGGTATTGATGCTGAGGTAATCTTTGATGATCCGCATTCTTTTTTCAGCGAAATTGAAGTTTACGGTCATGCTTCGTGCGTAATCCAGCTCGATGAAGTTGGCATTTTCGGGAATACCAATTTTATTGTCGTAGGTCATAAAGGCATTTACGCCTAAGCCAAATCCGGACCATACTCCGAAATCATGATTGCTATCTTCTTTTTTATTGTTGATTTCGACTTTTTCCGATTTTGATTTCTCATACATAATCACTCGTATGTTGCCAAGGTCGAATTGGGTGGTGTCTGGTTTTTCCTCATTACCTGCAGGTACAGGTGGCGCAGGAGGTGTTGGTGGAACAGGGGGCTCCTGGGCAAGGACTGAAGTGAATGCACTGAGTGCAAAAAGGCCGGTGATAATTAATCGGGTGTTCATATCGCTTTGTTTTAATGTGGGACGTTCAATGATTGGATTAGTTACAGTTTGTTTTTGTTTTTATCGTTTTTTCTGGCGTTTATAAGTAGGACGCTCAAGAAAAGGATTAGTTACAGAGCTCTAAAATTTTTTCGGTATTGAAGGTTGAATTTAGCGCTAAAGAAATGCATGCTTCCCGGCGGATAAATACCAATACAATGATAGAGAAGTGCGAAATGCTGAGGAGCTTATTTTACTGCCTTACGACTGAATCCGAAATTTCCAACGCTAAACTGGACTTCCTTAAGATCTTGCTCCTGCGCACTGCGGTACGAGATATCCATTCCGGTTAGTCGCGATGCCTGCTGTGCAATGGAAGCATTTACTTCTTCGCGGGTAACCGTTTCCTTGCCAAAAAGTTTTCGATTGGCTCTGCGTTGAATGAACTCGCGAACAGTGAGTCGATCTGCGGGTGCTGCATATGCAACACTTTCCTCCTCCTGATCAGGAGCCTTTTTATTCAGGCTGTCGCCCGAAATGTTTGCATACTGAATTTGAATACCAGGATCGAAAGATGCCGAATCCTGGATATTGGGAAGTGGTTGTTCGGCAATTTCCTTCGGAATCGAAATAATTTCTTTCCTGAACTTCTTTTTTGGTGAAGCGGTTTGATAAGAGTGATTGTTATTATTTTCAGTTGAGTACTCAGAAATAGATATGGCTTCATTCTCATTGGCAATCAATACATCATTTTTGGAATTGGAATTGAATGCATCTTTTTGAATCGAAGGAATTGTTGACTTCACAGCTAATCCACTTGGTTTTTCTCCCGGAAGAAGGAAGGTAAATACTAAGATGACCATTGCAGCAGCTGCGAAATATGGAATTGCTCTTTTGATGTATAATGGAAGAATTTCGCGTTCACCTTTATGAAGTGATGATTTGTCCTTGAAAGAGATTTGCTCGGGACGCAGATTTGTTTTTTGGTAGAGTTGAAAATCGCGTTTCAAATCAGCATCTTTTTCTGCAAGCGCTTCTACCTGTTTCATTTCATCAGGCGATAACCATCCTTCAGTATAGGCCACCAGCATCAGGTCGCGGTGTGAGACATTGGGTTGAACAAAACTTTGATCCTTCAGTATAAACCCTTTTTCATCGAACTGGAATTCTTCTTCAGGCAGGCGGGTTTTCTGAAAGAGCGCGTATTCGGCAGCTTTTAGTTTTTGTTGACGGGTGAATTGCAGTAGCTTTTCTTTTTCATCCGCAGAAATTATTCCTTCCACGTCGGCAATGCAGTTTTCTTCAAACTGTTCATCGCTCATTTCAATCTTCTGCAACTTTTGTTTTCCGTCGAACGAATGTGTTTCATCGTTGAGGGAAATGTTTTCAAATTCTTCGAGTTCAGCTTTTAATTTGGGATGTTGATCAAGAAAAAGAAAAAGCTCCGCCACCTGTTCTGCAGACAGATTTCCCTCTGAATAATCGAGGAACCAGGCTTCGTAGTTATGGCGGTTAATATTCATTTTTTATTCAGATAACGGCCTCCATGCTGCCGATGTATTCTTTTAAAAATTTGCGTGCACGAAAAATATACACTTTCACTTGCGATTCGTTCAAATTGGTAATCTCCCCAATCTCTTCGTAATTGTAACCTTCGTAATCGCGCAACATCACTACACTGCGTTGAATCTCTGGTAGTTTTTGCAATGCTTCATTGAGTATTTCCTTGAGATCACTGTATTGTTCATTATGACCCATTCGGCGTACTTTCGTTTCATTGTATTCACCAACCTTTTTCTCGCGCCG
>JBKBUQ010000287.1:0-2393 GCA_046289975.1 Flavobacteriales bacterium
TGGCCTCCATAAACAAGACCACCCAATGCAATTGTGCTTTCGATAGATACAACAATTCCGATTTATCGGGTTCGAAATACACATTGTTCAATTCGATGGTGGTATTCCGTTCGATGGGTTTGAGGTAAACAACCAATTCTTTTTCGATGGATTCTGTTACTCCCGACATATCCACACTCACGCGCTCCCCCAGGTAACCCGGGTAGCTTACATCAATGGAATAACGATATCCTTCCTTAAGAATCATGGAAAAGCGGCCATCGAGAGGAGTAGCATAAATTTTCCCGAGCAAGGAATCGGTTTCCAGAATATGAAAAGTTAATTCCCCGATCATAGGTTCGTTGGTCTTGGCATTGATGATGGTTCCTTTTACCACACATGTAGGTTTTGGCTTGGCTTGCTGCGGAAGTTTGAAACGAAATATATCAGTACGGCCAATTGAATTTTCAGTTGAAACCATATAACCCCATTCCCCTTTGGCATCCGTAGAGAAATACGCATCCCATTTTGCGGTGTTAATGGTAGGACCAAGATTAACCGGCGTGCTCCAGTTGGTCCAGGTATCATCTAAGCGAACCGACATAAACACATCAGCATCTCCATAACCTGGATGTCCTTCTGAAGCGAAATAAACGGTTTTGCCATCACCGGCAATGAAGGGTCCGATTTCAGCCGCAAACGAATTGATTACACCACCACAATTCACCGGCTCGGACCATGAGCCATCCGACATTTTTTTCGAAACATATAAATCTTTATCGCCATAGGAATCTTCCCGTTCAATGGCAAAAAGCAAAACATCGCCATCCGGATTGATGCAGGCTTCCTGGTATTGATTGTTGTTGTAGAAATTCTTCACCTCAATATTTAAAGGATTATTCCAACCGCTCCCATTGCGATGTGCAATTGAAAATCCTTGTTTGGAATATTCTCCATTGGCATCGTATTGCCCTTTGAGCATGATCCACGAATTATCTCTTGCAACTCCAATACAGGAATTGTTGTTTTTATTGTTCACCGGTTTACCGAGGTTTATTGCTTTCCCAAACAAACCTTCATCGCCTAATTCCGCATACCAGATATCATCGCTTTTATCGGTCCCAATATTTTGCGGATCATCGCTGCGGGTAAAATAGAGGTGTTTACCATCATGAGATATAGTAGGCTTTTTTTCAGGATAAGCTGTATTGATGTTTGCACCCAGGTTTTCCTTTTTTACGACACCAAGATCCGCACCTGTTACAGCATTGATTGTCCCTCTATCCTGAAATACCTCCAGATAATCTACCTGAACATTAACGGTATTCTCCACAAAGAACCCTACACTTTTATCAAAAGCAAACTTGAAAAAAGGAACCTGACACAGTTGCACATCATCCAGGAAAAACGTGTAATTGTTTCCATCACTTATTAGTTTAAGTACATGATTGGTTTCCATCTGTACTTTTTTCGCTGAGGGCGTCCATTTTACTTTGTAATCGTACGAACCTTCTTTCGTTTCAAATAAACCATGTTTGCCTTCTCTCGAAACAGCAAATGTGTAATTGTTCTTGTCGTTTTTCACATTCCAGGCAATACCAAAATGGCCTGTCTTCGAAACACCTTTCAATGTAAATGAGGCATAGATTGCGAAGGGTTTGGAGGGATTGATGGTAACAGGCTTCCATATCCACCAGTACATCCCCTCCTTTTTGAGGTTGATCGCATATGCACCGCCTGTAACCTCAGCGGTATAAGTAGCTTCCTTATACAATGGCCAGGCTCCTGAATTAGTGGCAAAATCTTCGCGGTACAGCGACTGTGACTGAGCAAACAACTGATTTACAAGCAGTAAAAAGGAAAAACAGATTAGTAATGTTCTCAACATAGCCACCAAATTTACCTGAAAAAACGGTATTTTTGTCGCAGCAATTCAAGAGAAAAGGTTTTTTTTCCGACCCTATGGGGGACAAATGAAAAAATCTTCGTACTATTGCAGCCCTAAAAAATGATAAGTCATGGATCGTCTGGCAATAATCGCTAATGAACTGAACGAAAGCAAGAATCACTCAAAATTCAAGGCTGGTGACACTGTCACTGTTCACTATAAAATTAAAGAAGGTAACAAGGAGCGTATCCAGCAGTACCAAGGCGTTGTTATTCAGCGTCGTGGTGCAGGAATCACTGAAACCTTTACTGTTCGCAAAATGTCGAACAACATCGGCGTTGAGCGTATCTTCCCTGTAAATTCACCTTTCATTGATAAAGTGGAAGTAAACAAATCAGGTGTTGTGCGTCGTGCACGTGTGTTTTACCTGCGTGACCTTACCGGTAAAGCTGCTCGTATTAAAGAAAAGAAACTTGCGGTTAAGGCTTAATCCTCAACCTCTTCTGATACTGAAAGCCGTCCTAAT
>JBKBUQ010000288.1:0-2357 GCA_046289975.1 Flavobacteriales bacterium
CGACTGCTGATCGGTGATGGCTTGGTCCAGTTTCAGGTGAAGAATGGAATTGTCTTCGATCACTTTCTTATTGCTTTCTTCCTGATCTCCAAAAGCTGCGGTGAGTCGTCCAACTAGAAAAACGGCAAACATAAAGGCCAGGATCAATCCGGTAATAAGTTGTCCCAGAGCCGACGCGGCCATTATTTTAAAGAATTGTTTCATGGTAATAGGGCTTATTTGATGTTCAAAAATAGATAGCAGATTATCCTGAAGCTTTTGGAATTACACCAGTGGTCAAAGTCCGTGTTAAAGGGAAAAGCTATTTTTGTGGGAATGACAGAGGCTGTACTTTTATTGGGTGCCAATCTCGGCGATCCGCCTTCCGTATTCAGGCAGGTTGCCCGGGAATTGGACAGGACCGATATTTGTATCCTTTCCCTTTCTGCCGTGTATTGCAGTCCCGCCTGGGGATTTGAGGGGGATGATTTTCATAACCAGGCTATCCTGATTAGCACTTCACTTGACCCTTCTTCATTGCTCGAACAATTGCTGAACATTGAACAAAAATTTGGACGTGTACGCAATGAAAACGGAGCCTACAATTCGCGTCCGATCGATATTGACATCCTTGTATTTGGCTCTGAAGTGATAGTGAAGGATCGTTTGCAGATTCCTCACCCTCGGATGCATTTGCGTCGCTTTGCTTTGTTGCCGCTTCTTGAGGTGATGCCCGGATATGTTTTTCCCGATGGACGATCGGTGGAGCAGCTCATTGCAGATTGTACCGATACCGCACACGTGTTTCCTTTAAATCCGAATCCGGGTGAATAATCGTTTTGTTGCTATCGAAGGAAATATTGGTTCAGGCAAAACGACTTTGGCCAATAAACTCAGTGCCTATTGTAACGCGCGTCTTCTTCTGGAGGAATTTGAGGACAATCCTTTTTTACCCCGCTTTTATGAGGATCCCCGTCGCCATGCTTTTCCATTGGAAATGTATTTTCTGGCCGAACGGTTCAGGCAACTTTCAGGAGAGAATTTACAGTCCGACTTGTTCAGCCGAATGACCGTTAGTGATTACTACCTCGAAAAATCCCTCGTTTTTGCCCGGAATAATTTGGATGATATTGAATTCCAGTTGTTTCAACGCTTATATGATATCATGTTTCGCTCTCTGGCCAAGCCTGATCTGATTGTTTTTCTGCATCTTCCGGTGGAACAATTGCTTCGGAATATCAAAAAAAGAGGCAGGAGTTATGAACAATCCATTACAGCCGAATACCTCAGTAATATCCAGCAAATCTATATGGAGCATCTGGCTACACTGAAGGATTTTCGAATTCTTGTTTTGGATTACGGAAGCCTTGATTTTGCAGGCTCTCAGGATGATTTTTTGCTGATAGAAAAGGAACTAAACATAGATTTTCCGGTTGGTATTACACGTAAATCCCTTTAAATCTAAGGGTTGCGAAATCAACAAGTTTATACCTATTTATTACCTCGCGGTTTTTTTTTTAATCAATTTACTGTTATTATTGCACCCGAATTCAAAAGCATCGTATGAAAAAGAACCAACTGATCAAAATGTCGCTTGCTGCTCTCGCAGGTGCGTTTTTCATTCAGGGTTGTAACCTTGTTAAAGACATCGAATACAAGGTAAACCCTAATCCCGTGGAAATGCACGGTGACACTGTTACATTGAACATTAACGGTAAGTTCGTAGAAAAAGGTCTTCACAAGAAGGCTGTTGTGGAAGTTACTCCAGTAATCATCGGATCTGATGGTCAGGAGAGAGCTTTCAAAACCGAAACGTTCCAAGGACCAAAAGCTGCCGGTAATGGTAAAGTGATCCCTAAAGAAGGTGGTTCATTCTCTTACACTGCAAAAGTTCCTTACACTCCAAACATGGAAGTGGCTGAGATTAAGGTTAAGATCCTTCCTAAAAAAGGAACAAAAGAAAAGGCGCTTATCACTACAGATAAGATCGCTGACGGAACCATTATCACTCCATACCTCATGATGAGCGACGATAAAGTGATTTTCGGTAAAGACAAGTTCGTTCGTGTTACTTCGCACACCGCAGAAATGGTGATCAACTATGAAAAAGGTCGTCATGAAGTACGTGGTTCTGAGTTGAAAGACAAAGACTATGTAGATTTTATGAAGTGGATTGAAGCTGCTCTCAAGAACGAACGTATCGACATTAAAAACATCACTATTCCTGCATACGCATCACCCGAAGGTGAAATCGCAATTAACGGCACACTTGCCGATGACCGCGCACGTACTGCTGCTGAAGCTATTGCTAAGGAAGCGAAGAGAATGAAATGGGAAAAAGCACAGGATGCTAAATCTTCTTTCTATGTTCTTCAAGG
>JBKBUQ010000028.1:0-23246 GCA_046289975.1 Flavobacteriales bacterium
TGCAGGATTAAACTCTGGCAATTTTGCAAAACTTACGCTGTTTTTATTACCCAGTTTGCTCCATAGCTCTTCCGCAATATGGGGTGCATACGGCGAAACCAAAACAACCAGCTCACTTAATACAGACCGTTTATTGCATTTCAAATCGCTTAGTTCATTTACACAAATCATCAATGTAGAAACTACAGTATTGAAAGAATACCTGTCGATATCCTCCACCACTTTTTTAATGGCTTTGTGCAGTGCTTTTAATTCCTCCGGACTTGCAGTTTCATCGCTCACAGCAAATCCATTTTCACTATGGAATAAACGCCATAACTTTTTCAAAAAGCGGGAAGTCCCTTCGATTCCTTTAGTATCCCAGGGCTTGTGTTGCTCAAGCGGACCAAGAAACATCTCATACAATCGCAAGGTATCTGCACCTACCGAATGGCAGAGATCATCGGGATTTACAACATTGTGCCAACGCTTCGACATTTTTCCAACTTCACTGGTGCAAAGCAGCTGACCTTCTTCAAGAATAAATTCTGCTGATGCAAAATCATCTCTCCATTTTTTTAATTCTTCCACATTGATCACGTCTCCGTCCGCAAGCTTCAGATCGACGTGTATTGGAGTTGTTTCATATTTATCGCGGAGATTTCTGGAAACAATTTTATTGGAGCCATTGATCCGGTAAATAATTTTAGAAACCCCCTGAATCATTCCCTGATTGATCAGTTTTTTTGCCGGTTCCGCAAAGTCAATAAAACCGAGATCCATTAGGAATTTTGTCCAAAAACGAAAATATAGCAGGTGTCCGGTCGCGTGTTCTGCTCCGCCAATATATAGATCAACCTGATTCCAATACGCCATTGCCTCACGCGACGCAAATGCAGATTGATTTTTGGGATCCATATAGCGGAGAAAATACCATGAACTACCCGCCCAGCCCGGCATGGTAGTGGTTTCGTATTCGTATTTACCCAAATGTTTCCAGTTTGCAGCACGCGCTAACGGTGGCTCACCGGTTTCAGTAGGTAAAAATTTATCGACCTCCGGCAATGTTACCGGCAAATCTTTTTCTTCAACGCAATACGGAATTCCATCTTTGTAATAAACAGGAATGGGTTCTCCCCAATACCGTTGTCTTCCGAAAATCGCATCGCGCAAACGGAAATTTACTTTTCCTTTTCCAAATCCGGACTCTTCAATTTTTGCAATGGATACGCGAATAGCTTCATATCCGGTTAGTCCATTCAAAAAATCAGAATTGATGAGTTTAGCCTCTTTGGTAGGATGTGCCTTTTCTGAAACATCTACTCCTTCCATAATTGCAGGAATAGGAAGATCAAAATGTTTTGCAAACACATAATCACGCTGATCGCCACATGGAACTGCCATTACAGCACCTGTTCCGTAACCTGCAAGTACATAGTCAGCAATCCAAACCGGAACAAGTTTGCCTGTAAATGGATGTTTCACATAAGCTCCGGTAAAAGCACCACTTACATTCTTTACCTCTGCCTGACGCTCACGCTCACTTCTGTTTTTTGCATAGGTAATATAATTCTCTACAACTGCCTTATGTTGTGAAGTTGTGATTTTTGAAACCAGTTCGTGTTCAGGGGCAAGTACCACAAACGAAACACCAAATATAGTATCCGGACGCGTTGTAAATACTTCTATCGTTTCAGCATGACCTACAAGATCAAAACGAATGCTTGCGCCCTCTGATTTTCCAATCCAGTTGCGTTGTGCTTCTTTAATCGAATCGCTCCAGTCGATGGTATCAAGATCGCGCAACAATCGCTCCGAATAGGCAGTAATGCGTAAACTCCATTGCTTCATCAGCTTTCTCTCTACGGGATGTCCTCCCCTTTCGGAAACACCGTCTTTTACTTCATCGTTAGCAAGCACTGTCCCCAAAGCGGGACACCAGTTCACCCAACTGTCGTCGAGGTAAGCAAGGCGAAAATTCATAAGGATTTCCATCCTTTTTTTCTCGTCGAACGTTTTCCACTCATCTGCAGAAAAGGCCTGAACATCGCGTTCGATACCACCAGTGAGTACTTGGGCTTCTGCACCCTGAAAACCGTGTTGCTCAAAAATTGAAACCAATTGTGAAATCGGTTCGGCCTTATCGTTCTGTCGGTTGTACCATGAATCAAACAGCCGGATAAAGATCCATTGTGTCCATTTGTAATATGCAGGATCAGAAGTGCGCACTTCACGGTCCCAATCGAAAGAAAATCCTATTCTATCCAATTGCTGACGGTAACGTGCAATATTCTGTTCGGTAGTAAGTGCAGGATGTTGACCTGTTTGAATAGCATATTGTTCTGCAGGAAGTCCGAACGAATCATATCCCATCGGATGAAGTACGTTGAAGCCTTGAAGTCGTTTGTAACGAGCAATGATATCGGAAGCAATGTAACCAAGCGGGTGACCAACATGCAAACCTGCTCCTGAAGGATATGGAAACATATCCAAAACATAATATTTAGGAAGTCCTGAACTGTTGGATGCGGTAAATGTTTTATTCGTAGCCCAATACTGCTGCCATTTTTGTTCGATCTCTCTTGGGTTGTATTCCATAGTTTTCAATTGAAACGACGAAATTAGGAAAAAAGGCTCAGGCAACCCTTTTTTAAGAACGGCGTCTAACCAGCAAATCCCTCCAAACCATGAAACGCCTTATTCTATTGGCGGCAATGCTATTTGCTGCCCTGTCTTCCTTTGCCGTTTGTCCCGGCATGACCACCACAGTCAATACTTTTCCAACATCCTGTTTCGGTCAATGCACCGGAGCCGCTCAGGTTTCAGTGGCAGGCGGAAGTGGTAACTACAATTACTTTTATATCGATTTAAGCAATAATCCTGTTGGGAATCCAAATGGGAATCAAGTAACAGCATTATGCGCCGGTAATTATCAAGTCGTTATTCAGGATGTCACTGCAGGGTGTTTTGATACAACGAGCTTTTCCATTTCGCAACCTCCAATGTTGGTTAGTACTGCCTTTATCACCCAAGGCATATCCTGTTTTGGTGCAAGCACAGGTGTTATACAATCCGCAGCTACAGGAGGAACACCGCCCTACGTGATTATGTGGTCGAATGGTGTAACAACTCAAATTAATTCGGGAGTTCAGGCAGGAACATATATTCTTCAGGTTGTTGATGCCAACGGATGTCAGGCAATGCCATTTACGGTTCCTGTTAACCAACCTGCACAAATCACGCTCACTACCAGCTCAACACCTTCGTCCTGCACATCACCCGATGGTACTGCAACCGTTGTTGCTACCGGAGGAACCGGCGCATTTACGTATTCCTGGAATTCTGCACCGGCTCAAACCACACAAACTGCAACAGGCCTTGCTGCCGGCACCTATATTGTTACTGCAACTGATGCCAACGGCTGCAACGCAACGCAAAACGTAACAGTTAGCGGATCCGGATCATTAGTAGTTACCGCCAACGCAACAGGAAGCAGCTGCAACCCTTGTACCGGTCAGGTTTTTTCCATCGCTGCAAATGGAACTGCGCCCTACGAATTCAGTCTTGACGGCGGTCCGCAACAAAGCGGAACTTCGTTCACCAATGTTTGTCCAGGTCCTCATATTGTTACCGCTTTTGACGATGCCGGATGTATGGCCGTTTATACCGTGATCGTTCCCAACAATGGAGTTCCCGGACTTTCTGTGAGCGAAGTAATGTCGCCCGAATCCGGTGTTGGCATGCAAAACGGAATTCTTGATCTTACTCTAACAGGTGGCAATGGTCCTTTCACTTTTTTATGGTCGAACGGGGCAACTGGCGAAGACATTTATTCTCTCACCGGAGGTGTTTATTCGGTTACAATTACAGATGTGAACGGATTTTGTGCGACTTATACATTTCAGGTTACAACATTAACCGGATATGGATGGATCACCGGCACACTCATTAATGATGCTAACGGAAATTGTGTTTTTGATTCCGGAGAATTTCCCTTGGCAAATTATCTTGTAACACTTACAAACGGAACACAATCGTATTTTGGATACACAAATTCTTCCGGTCAGTATTCGATTTGGGCGCCAACCGGGAACTACACTTTACAACCATCAAATACAACTAATCTCTCTGCATCTTGCGGTAGTTCATTAAACGTTGCTGTTCCCAATGGCGCTACAGCAGGAAACAATAATTTTTATTACCAGATTCCTCCGGTACACGATGTTTGTGTTAATGTATGGTCCTCCGCAATGGTGCCCGGATTTAACGGTTATTATGCAGTAACCGTTACCAACTACGGATCACTCGCTTCGAGCGGAGATGTTTGCCTGCCTTTACCTGCCGCAATAAATTACCTCAACAGCTCAATTACTCCCAATAGTACCAATGGAGATACGATATGCTTCTCTTATTCCAATCTGAATCCCGGAGCTAATTTTGTTGTTTACGTGAACTTTTTCACTCCTATTGGCACAACACTTGGCAGTGTAACTATCACTTGCGTCAATGCTACTGTTACCAATGGAACTGACATCAATCCGGGTTGCAATACATTTTGCTACACACGCGTTGTAACAGGTTCTTATGATCCAAACGATAAATCGGTATCGCCTTCAGGAATTGGAAGCAATGGCGACATTGAGATGAGCGAAGACAAGTTAACGTATCTCATCCGTTTTCAGAATACGGGCAATGGTCCTGCAGTGAATATTTTCATAACCGACACGCTCTCTTCCTTGCTTGATCCAACCTCCATTGTAATGCTCAATGCAAGTCATGATTATTCAATCGACATTCTTCCCGGGAACATCATACGCTGGCATTTTGCCAACATCATGCTACCCGATAGCACCAGCGATGAACCCAACAGTCATGGTCATGTGCAGTTTACCATTAACACACTGAACATACCACAAATCGGACAATTCATCGAAAACACCGCTAACATCTATTTCGACTTTAACGAACCTGTAATTACCAATACCACGCTTAACACGTATGCAGATTTCTCATCCGTAACGGAACATGGAGCAGAAACCATTCTCCTCTATCCGAATCCGGCTGGCGATCGTTTTAGCATCCGGAATAAGGACAACAAGCCTGTTCAGGCAGAGCTGATTGATATTTCCGGAAGGACTATACGCACGCAACAGCTTCGCAATGGTGATTCATTCGAAACGTCTGATTGTGCCAACGGTGTTTATCTGGTTCGCCTAACAGCTAATGGTAAACAGCAAACCATTCGTCTGGTCATTCAACACTGATCATTATTCTTTTAATGTACCAAAGCCACTCCAATTGGGGTGGCTTTTTTACGTTATTAACATCACGCTATTGGTCTTTCAGGAATTTTAACAGCTCATTAAGCCCGGTTATCTTTATTTTCGCTGCATGAGTCAGGAAAGCAATCGCCTCGCCCGTCGTAGCACACGCGCATCGTATATCTCAACGGTGATCGGAATTTCTTTGGTGCTTTTTATGCTCGGACTTGTTGGCTGGGGAGTCATGATCTCCCGCAAAGTAACACGTCTGGCCAAGGAAAGTATTCGTATGGACGTGTTCTTCAAGGAAAATGTGCGTGATGCTGATATGCGTCAGCTCGAAAAAACACTTGCCTCTGAAGACTGGGTGAAATCGGCGCGTTTTGTAAGTAAAGAAGAAGCACTATCCATTACCGAAAGCATTCTGCACGATGATTCGCTTACTGCTCCGGTAGATAATTACAATGCGATTTTACCTTCCATTGAAGTTTACATCAATGAAGAATGGGCCCATAGCGACAGCGTGATAAAGATTGAAGACGCCCTGCTTGCCAAATACAAAACCACATTAATTGAAGAAGTTTGGTACGATCGTTCCATGTTTCTCACCATTAACAACAGCACCAAATACGCCGCCTGGATCATTTTGGCACTGGCAGGATTGTTACTTGTTGTGGCCATTGCTTTGATTAATAACACGATTCGACTTGCTATCTATGCCAAACGACTGCTCATTCGGTCGATGCAGCTGGTTGGGGCCACAGAGAGCTTTATCCGTCGTCCCTTTTTATTCAGGGCCTTTGTTCAGGGCATTCTTTCGTCACTTATCTCTCTGGGACTCCTCCTGTTGGGCATGAATTACCTTATTACCTGGTTCCCCGATCTTACAGAAGTTCATGATACTCCCATGATGCTGATGCTATTTGGAGGCATTACCGTTCTGGGTATCCTTATTTCATGGATTTCTACTTATTTTGCACTGCGGAAGTACCTCCGCCTCAAATCCGAATTATTGTACTGAGCATGAGTCGTCACGAACAACCTACCCAAATCCCCTTTACGCGGGAAAATTATTATTTCATTATTGCCGGAGTTGTGCTGGTAATTCTTGGCTTTATGGCTATGATTGGCGGTGGATCAACCGAAGCCAATGAATTTAATGAAGCCGAACTGTTTTCCTTCCGTCGCATTACCCTTGCTCCGTTTCTGGTTATTTTAGGATATGTGGTTGTATTGGTAGGCATCCTCCGTCGTCCGAAAAACGAGAACAAAGCCTAAATGGAATTGCTTGACGCGATTATCATTGCCGTAGTTGAAGGAATAACCGAATACCTTCCTGTTTCTTCTACAGGACACATGATTATCACGGAAAAAGTACTCGGACTGGAAAGCACCGATTTTTCAAAAGCCTTTATGATTAATATTCAGTTAGGCGCCATTCTCTCGGTAGTGGTACTCTACTGGAAGCGTTTTTTTCAGTCGCTCGATTTCTATTTCAAACTTATCACAGCATTTATTCCTGCAGCAGTTCTTGGCCTGTTGCTTAGCGATTATATCGACTCCATGCTTGAAAGCGTGGTAACGGTTGCCTGTTCATTGGTCTTGGGTGGAATGATTCTATTGTTCATTGATAAATGGCTGGATAAAGCAGAGAACAATGCAGAAGTAGATTACCCCAAAGCATTTAAAATCGGATTGTTTCAGTGCATTGCCATGATTCCCGGAGTATCACGGTCGGCTGCTACCATTATTGGAGGCATGACCCAAAAACTCAATCGCAAAACAGCGGCGGAATTTTCTTTTTTTCTTGCGGTACCCACCATGCTGGCTGCTTCTGCGAAAAAGCTGAAAGACGTATGGGACAAAGACCCATCCATCCTTACGGATAACATCAACACCCTGCTCATCGGTAATCTGGTTGCGTTTGTTGTTGCGTTGATTGCAATTAAATTTTTTATCGACTATCTCAGCAAATACGGATTCCGTGTATTTGGTTATTACCGCATCATTGTAGGAGCAACCATACTTGCATTATTGGCAATGGGGTATGAATTGAATATTACCGGATGAAAATTGATTTGCAGCAAGGAGAGATCTGGCTCGTTGACAAACCCTACGAATGGACTTCCTTTGATGTATTGCGCAAACTCAAGCCTGCGCTAATCCGAAATACCGGCGATAAAAAAGCAAAAATTGGTCACGCAGGAACACTCGACCCGCTCGCAACGGGACTGTTGATTATTTGCGTTGGAAAAGCGACCAAAAAGATCGACACATTGCAATCAGGTATCAAGGAATACACCGGCAGTATTTTTTTGGGTGCAACAACACCTTCTTACGACAGAGAAACGGAGGTGAATGCACAATTTCCTGTTTCGGGAATAGGAGAAAAAGAAATACGTGAAACTGCTCAAATCTTTTTAGGAAAACAGGAGCAACAAGCGCCTGTATTTTCTGCCAAAATGATCGATGGCAAACGAGCCTACGATCATGCCCGCAAGGGAACAGAAATAGAAATGAAAAAGCATGAAGTGGAGATCTACGGATTTGAGATCACATCGATTGAACTTCCGCTCATTCGTTTTAAAGTTACATGCAGCAAAGGCACCTACATCCGTTCGCTGGCACATGATTTTGGCAAACGACTGAATTCAGGGGCCTATCTTTTCGATCTTAGAAGGACCAAAAGCGGAGACTTCGATGTAGAAAATGCCGAAACAATTCAGCAAATCCTCGAACGATTAAGCGGAGAAAAACACGAGATAGAACTCGACAGTAAACGCGCCTTTCTTCGCGATAACAGAAAATAAAATGCGGACTATTTTGCCTGAAAAGATTACTTCAGGGTAAATGTTGTTTTTCCGATTTTCGCTTTCTCACAGAACAATTCAACCATGTAAACACCTTTGGGCAGATCGGTTTTTACATCTGCATAAAAACAGATATCGATCGCCTGGTTCTGATAATCCACTTCACGCAATAAGGAATACTGACTTTCGCCACCCTCCCATTTAAAGGTTTGTTCAGGATTCTGTGTGAGAATGGTTGCATCCGGTTGTGTTACCACCATGTAAACATTTTTTGTACCCGGCTTGGCGATGGAATTTTCAAGAATGGTGCAACAGGCCTTTACCATATCTGCACGTCCTGCCCTCGTTGTTTCTACCTGTTTACCGGAGTTGCGTAAATGAATTGCACCCGCAGTGAAATTAGCAGTTTGCAGAATAGATCCTTTGGCAACTTTGCCCTCCAGGTCTTTTGTTTTCTCCTTGAAATCATCCCTTTCCTTCTCCACATTATTCAGGTTCTTTTTGGTAGTGCTCAGATCGGCACGCAATTCCTGATTGATGGTATTTAACGAGTCTATGGTTCTAACATAACCCTGCATGATGGAACGAAGCGTGTCTGTTTCCTTTTTCAATCGATATATGGCATAGGCATTTCCCTTTGCTTTTTCAGCCTCCTTTTGCAGGGAATCAATCTTACGGATTTGTCGTTGTATACTATCACGCATGCCGGTATTGGAAGTCTCCAAACTCTGATAATCCTCCATCAGATTTGCAAGGCCTTCTTTCAGGTCCGAGCCAAGCATATCCGCCATACCGTTCTCATTGAACAACTTCTCCATTTCCGCCTTCTCCTGAGCACAAGCATCGAAGTTTTGCTTGTATTGTTCGTAATTGGTTTTGTACTGACTCATCTGCACAAAAAGCAATCCTCCCCCGCCCAACAACAGCAGAATTAAAGTGATGTAAATGGCATCACGGGATTTCTTTGGTTTGGTATTCTCCATAAGACACTGGTTTCACGACAAAAATACAAGCGTATTGGCATCAAAAACGAAGTGGGGGTGAAAATGTTACAGAAAGGGTTGTTCATAAGGTTACAGAATGTTAAAATCAGGCACAAATTAGGCATACCGCCGAAACTTAATCAAGAGCATAAAGTTGGTCTGCAAGAGTCTGATTCCCTTTTTAGGTTTGCGTCATGATCAGGGAAATCGTTTCGCTCTTTTATCCATCGCTTTGCGCAGCCTGCGGTGAGCCTCTATTACGCAATGAAAAAACGATCTGCATCAGCTGCTGGATGGAGCTGCCTTTTACAGGATTTCACAAGGAAAAAGACAATCCGGTTGAACGATTATTTTGGGGGCGGTCGCCGGTACATTTCGCAACCTCCTTGTGCCATTTCAGAAAGGCAACACGGATGCAACGACTATTACACCAACTTAAATACAAAGGCAATACCCCGGTTGGAGAAGTATTGGGTATAGAGTTAGGAAGACAAATACGCGATTCACCCCATTTTGGAAGAATTGATGCAATTGCACCGGTTCCCCTTCATCCCAAAAAAGAGAGGGTAAGAGGATACAATCAAAGTTTGTTTATCGCTAACGGTATTGCATCGGTGTTGGAAACAAGAGTGGAGCCGCAGCTTATCACAAGAGTCCATAACAATGCCACTCAAACACGCAGAAATCGCTTTGAACGGTACCGAAATGTGGAAACCGTATTCCAGGTGAAAGAACCTGAACTTTACTACGGTAAACACATCCTGCTTGTGGATGATGTGATTACAACCGGTTCAACCCTTGAAGCATGTTGTAATTCCCTTGCCCAATCCGAAAAAGATCAGGGCAAAGTAAGTATTGCCACACTGGCTGTTGCCTGATTGAAGCCTCTTCCGTCCTGATATTTAATCGCTTAGTCCGGTTTTCTCCTAAAGGCTTATGAGGATTTCCTATATTGCACCGTGTTTCGATCAATCCCCATATCAATCAGGGTAACTGCCGCCTTTTTCATTATCAGTTTTACGGCAGTTTCGGTAGTTGGATTTTTATCCTACATCAGAGGTAAGGAATCACTGCAGGAAGCCAGTTTTAGCCGACTCACACTGGTTAGAGAAATCAAGGCTGATCAGATTGAAGAGTATTTCCATCACATCGCTGATCAGGCGCTCACTTTTGCCGAAGACCATACCATCATTGAAGCCTTAAAAGGATTTACGAAGGGCTTTCAGGAAATCAAAAATGAAACTATTCCTCTTGAGCAGCGAAAGGCAGAACTTGAAAAATATTACCGGGAAGAATTCATTCCGCGACTCGACAGTAATATCTATTCGAAAGTAAATATTGCGAACTACCTACCACAGGAAGAAGCGGCCATCCGATTACAAGATATATATATTTCTTCCAACCCTTTTGGGGTAAAGAAAAAACACATGCTCGACGATGCGCGCCATGAAAGTTTTTATTCCAAACACCACTCCGAGTATCATCCATACATCAGAAAGTACCTTAAGAAATTCGGATTCTATGATATTTTCCTGATCGACTCCACCGGCAATATTGTGTATACCGTTTTTAAAGAAGTTGATTTTGGCACCTCACTGGAAAATGGCCCTTACAAAAAAAGTCAGCTTGCGCATGTCTACCACAAAGCCAAAGGTTCATTCGAGCCGGAGCATGTAGTACTCGACGATTACGCACCTTATGATCCGTCGTACAATGCACATGCTGCATTTGTTGCAGCTCCCATTCGGGAACACGGACATGAAATCGGGGTACTCGTTTTTCAATTACCGATCGACCGTATTAACGACATAATGACCAACCGTCATTCCTGGCAGGATGTGGGTTTGGGAAAAACAGGAGAAACCTATATCGTGGGCGAAGATTTCACACTGCGTAATCAATCCCGATTTCTGATTGAAGACAGAGAAAACTATTTAAAGACAATTGCCAGTACGGGAACACCGGACTCCATTGTAACCAAGATCCGTAATCTTGGAACCAGTATCGGACTACAAACCTGCAAAACAATTGGTACTGAAAACGCATTAAGAGGAGAAAAAGGCACAGCAATTTTTCCAGATTACCGTGGCGTAAATGTTCTGAGTGCATATCAACCATTAAAAATAAAAGATCTTCATTGGGTATTACTGAGTGAGATAGATGAGGATGAAGCATTCAACGATCTCTATAAGTTAAGGAAATTATTGATTATCGAATTCATCTGTCTGCTTTTTGCAATTGGAATAATCAGTTATCTGATTTCCCGTCACATTACATTACCCTTGAAAAAACTTACACAGAGTGCGCGCCAACTTGCCAAAGGCGACATGGAAACTCCCATTGAAGTAACGAGTAAAGATGAAATAGGTATTCTGGCGTTGAGCTTTAAAAAAATGCAGTTGGCCATCCACAAACTGTTTACCGAGCTAAAAGAAATTAATGCGGGACTTGAAGAAAAGGTGAAAGACCGAACACGCGAAATTCAACTTCAGAAAGAAATGGTGGAAGAAAAGAACAAGGAAATTCTCGATTCCATTCTTTATGCCAAACGATTACAGAATGCCATACTCCCTCCAATTGAAAAAGTGAAGGAGGTATTACCCGATAGCTTTATTCTCTTCAAACCAAAAGACATTGTTTCAGGCGATTTCTATTGGATGGAAGCACTTTCTTCGAATGATGGCGGAAAACTCGATGATATTTTAATTGCAGCAGTAGACTGTACCGGTCATGGCGTACCCGGCGCAATGGTAAGCGTGGTTGGCTCGAACGGATTAAACCGAAGCGTAAAGGAGTTTGGATTGCGCAAACCTTCCGAGATTCTGGATAATCTAAGAAGTTTGGTTGAAGAAACCTTTTCGACCTCAGAAAGCGAAGTGAAAGACGGTATGGACATTGCACTTTGCAGGATAAACACAGACAAACAAACCGTTCATTACTCCGGTGCTCACAATCCACTTTGGATTCTCCGAAAAGACGCTGAACAAATCGAAGAGATCCGAGGCGACAAACAACCAATAGGCAAATTCGATTACGGAAAACCATTCAGCAATCACGAATTTCAGCTTGCAAAAGGCGATTGTATCTTTTTCTTCACCGACGGATTCTCTGATCAATTCGGTGGAAGTCGCGGTAAAAAATTCCGAGCAGCACAACTCATGGAAACGCTCCTTGAAATCCGCAACCTACCCATGGAAGCCATCAGAAAAGAACTAAACAATCGCTTCGAAACCTGGAAAGGAAACCTCGAGCAGATCGATGATGTGTGCGTTATAGGAGTCCGACTTTGATTTCCAATTAACAAATTACCAATGTCCAATTAGTTCCGTAATACCACAGTTTTCAAATCACAATAGGGATGACAGATCCGGGGAGGTTAAAGGGGTTAATTGGAAATTGGGTTATTGATTCATTGGAAATTAAAAATAACCGATTACCGTGCATCAAACCCGCTCAGCACAATTATTTGCATCAATTGTTCTATTTTCTTTTTTTTAGTGCTGCTAAATCAACTCCATGAAACGCGTTTATTATTTATCGCTCTTTTCTTTCACACTAATTGCTTGTGGAGGCGAAAATACAGAACCAACTGCTGCACCGCCCATTTTAGGGGACACCCTGTATGCCAAACCTGCAGTGAGTTATCCGGTAACCCGTACCGAAAATGTTACCGACACCTATTTCGGCACCTTGGTTGAAGATCCTTACCGCTGGCTGGAAAACGACACTTCTGCAGAAACCAAAACCTGGGTAGTGGAACAGAACAAAACAACCAACAGCTATCTCGAACAAATTCCATTTCGCAATGGGTTTAAAAAACGTCTTGAAGAAATTTACAATTACGAACGTAGCGGTGCACCTGCCAAGGTTGGTGAATATTATTTCTATTATAAAAACGACGGATTGCAAAATCAGTCGGTTATTTATGTTCGCAAAGGTCTCGATGGCAAAGAGAATGTGTTTATGGACCCCAATGCTATGTCGTCCTCTGGAACCGTTTCTATCGGACTGATGGGACATTCGAAGGACAACAAATACATTGCCTGGTCGCGATCGGATGCGGGTTCTGACTGGCAGGAAATTCACATTACCGAAATTGAAACTGGAAAAGAATTACCCGATGTGATGAAATGGGTAAAATTTTCTGACGCCACCTGGTACAACGACGGATTCTTTTACAGCCGTTATCCTGCTCCTAAAAAGGGAATGGAGTTATCAGCCACAAACACATTCCACAGTGTGTATTACCACAAACTTGGTGATCCTCAGGAAAAAGATGTTCTCATTTTTGAAGATCGTGCCAATCCCTTGCGCTATCATTATGTTTCACTCACCGAAGATGATCAATACCTTGTATTGTATGCCGCATCGGGAACAAACGGATATGAGTGTCATTACAAAGCAACTGATCTGAAAAAAGGTGGATTCACGGCCTTATTTACCGGATTTGAAAACAAGAGCAGCATTATAGATCATAAAGACGGTTTCTTTTATGTGACTACCGATATTGATGCTCCTACATACCGTTTGGTGAAAATAGATCCGAAAAATCCTGCGAAGGAAAACTGGAAGGATATTATTCCCGCAGGAAAAGATCTGCTTGAAGGAGTAAGCACCGGCGGAGGAAAACTGTACGCTCAATTCCTGAAGGATGTCAGCACACACGTATACCAATACGACTACAGCGGTAAAATGGAAAAAGAAATTGAATTCCCTGCACCCGGTACAGCAGGAGGGTTTGGATGCAGAAAAGACGAAAAAGAAATGTTCTACACGTTTACTTCGTTTACCTATCCCACAACAGTTTACCGTTACGACATTGAAAGCGGAAAATCTGAAGTTTTCTTTAAACCTAATCTCAAATTCAATCCCGACGATTTCGAGTCGAAACAGGTTTTCTACACCAGCAAAGACGGAACCAAAATCCCAATGTTCATCGTACACAAAAAAGGAATGACGCCTGATGGTAAACGTCCAACATTGTTGTATGCATATGGCGGATTCAATGTCAGCCTTACACCTTCATTCAACGTATCACTTATCCCTATTCTTGAAAACGATGGAATTTATGCTTTAGCCAATCTGCGAGGAGGTGGAGAATACGGTGAAGAATGGCACCAGGCCGGTATGCTGGGTAAAAAACAGAATGTGTTCGACGATTTCATCGCTGCAGCAGAATACCTCATTAAAGAAGGATATACCAACTCTTCGAAGCTTGGGATTTCCGGTGGATCGAACGGAGGATTACTGGTAGGCGCATGTATGACTCAGCGTCCCGATCTTTATAAAGTTGCCTTTCCTGCTGTTGGTGTGCTTGATATGTTGCGTTACCATAAATTCACTGTTGGATTTGGTTGGATTCCCGAATACGGTTCAAGCGAAGAAAGCGAGGCCAGCTTTAAAAATCTTTTTGCCTATTCACCCTTTCATAACATTAAAGAAGGAACAAACTATCCGGCTACCATGGTACTTACCGGCGATCACGACGACAGGGTTGTTCCTGCACACTCGTTTAAGTTTGCGGCAATGCTTCAGGCAAAACACAAAGGCGATAATCCCGTGCTGATTCGTATTGAAACCGATGCCGGTCATGGCGCAGGCAAACCAACCTCTAAAGTCATTGAAGAAACTGCCGACAAATGGGCCTTTTTCTTCTTCAACACCAATTCCGAAGTCATTTACAAATAAAACCGGTTAACCTCATACGAAGCGGCGATGTAAACCATCGCCGCTTTTTTTGAACCTATTCAATGCCTTTCTTGTTATTACATTCCTGCCTAAATAGTTTTTCAAACCTCAGTAGTTCAAAATTCTGAGCGGGATCATTAGCACTTGTTGCTTTTAATCGGAAATTTACCGATCAAACCTATGCTATGAAGATCATTGTACCAATGGCCGGACTCGGAAAAAGAATGCGTCCACATACGCTTACCGTTGCCAAACCGCTAATTCCGGTTGCCGGAAAGCCTGTAGTTCAATGGCTGGTGGAAGATATCATCCGGGTTTGTGGTCAGAAGGTAGATGAGATCGCGTATGTTGTAGGTCGTTTCGGCAAAGAAAATGAAGATCGTTTGCTGAAGATAGCAGCTGACCTCGGCGCTAAGGGAAGTTTACATTATCAGGACGAACCACTTGGAACAGCTCATGCCATTTTGTGCGCTGCAGAAGCGCTTAACGGACCAGTAGTGGTTGCCTTTGCAGATACACTCTTCAGGGCTGATTTTACGCTCGATGGAAGTAAGGACGGCATAATTTGGGTAAAGAAAGTGGATGATCCCTCTGCGTTTGGAGTGGTTAAAACTGATGCTGCCGGCACAATTACTGATTTCGTGGAAAAACCCAAGGAATTTGTTTCCGATCTGGCCATTATCGGAATTTATTATTTCCGCGATGGTGATAATTTGAAAAAAGAACTGCAATTCCTAATTGACAACAACATTCGTGGCAATAATGAGTTTCAGTTAACAGATGCTCTTGAAAACATGAAAAAGAAAGGCGCCCGTTTTGCTACCGGTACCGTTGAGGAATGGCTCGATTGCGGAAACAAAAACGTAACTGTTTACACCAATCAGCGAGTTCTCGAAAACAATAAAGAAAAAATGAAATTGCCTGCTTCACTCAAAAATGAAAACAGTATCGTTATTCCTCCCTGTTACGTTGGCGAAAATGTGATCCTGCGCAATAGTGTTATTGGTCCACACGTGTCCATTGGAGAAGGAAGCATCATTGAAAGCAGTGTGATCAGCGACAGCATTCTTCAACAAAAAGTCAGGATTCAAAACGCCAGCATATCCCGTTCAATGATAGGAAACTTCACCGAGTACAAAGGCAAAGCAAGTGATCTAAGCATCGGCGATTACACCCAGATAACAGCATGAGGATACTTCTTTTCGTTTTTGTCGCTCTTCAGCTATTCGCCTGTAAAGTTCAAAAGAACGCAACCTCCCGCAACAAGGGTGGCGACAAAGATACGCTTGCCCGTATTGCGGCACAAGCCATGCTTATTGATGGAATGATCAAAAAATCTGCCGGTGATGCTGCCGGTGCCTTGCGCGATTTTGAGGCATGCATTCACTATTTACCTACCTGCGATGCAGCTTATTACCATTTGTCGGGATTGTACATGATGCAGGGAAGATCCGAAATGGCCATTGCAAGTGCGGATCGCGCCGCTGAACTTGATCCGAAAAACGAATGGTATTTGCTGCAGGCAGCCAATATCAGTCAGAAAAACGGCGATCTGAAAAAAAGCATTTCCACCTATGAAAAACTCATAAAACTCAATCCTGAAAAGCCCGATTATTACCTCCCTTACTCCGATGTTTTGTTGCAGTCGGGACAAGCGGACAAAGCTATTCTTGCGTTGGAGAAGCTGGAGAAACTTCGTGGTTACGACGAAGCAATAATTTTTCAAAAATTTCAGATTTATTCTTCTGCAAAAAAATACGACAAAGCCATTGCGGAAATTGAAAAAATGATCGTCGCCAATCCGTCGGAAGTCCGCAACTACGGAATTATTGCCGAGCTCTATATGGAAATTGGTCAAACCCAAAAAGCACTCGACTATTACAATAAAATTCTGGGCATTGATCCGGATAACGGACTTGTACATCTTGCGCTCGCCGATTACCAATGGCGAAACAACAATCCCGAAGGTGCATTTTTGGAATTAAAAAAAGCATTTGAAAGCAGCGATCTGGAGATCGACACCAAGATGAAAATTCTGCTGGATTATTATGATCGTCCCAACGACAAAGAGCTCACTGCACAGGCTTATGAATTACTGGAGATTGTAATTAAAGTTCATCCCAACGAGGGAAAAGCCTGGAGCATTTACGGTGATTTTCTGAATCGCGATAAAAAACACAACGAAGCACGGGAAAAATTCAGAAAGGCCATTGAATTTGAGCGAAACTATTATGCCATTTGGAATCAGGTAGTGAACCTTGACGCTGTATTGAACGACACCGAATCGCTATACACAGACAGTAAAGAAGCAGAGGCATTATTTCCGCAGCAACCCGGATTCTATTTTTATCACGCATTGGGTGCTTACCGTAAGGGCAAATACAACGAAGCACTTGATGCACTCCTGGCTGGAAAAGACCTGGTGGTAGACAATACAGCGCTGCAGTTTGAGTTTTTGCAATTACTGGGCGATACCTACCATAAACTGGGCAATCACACCGAAAGCGATAATGCGTACGAGCAGGCATTAGGCATCGATCCGAACAATACTTATTTGCTGAACAATTACGCCTATTACTTATGCGAACGCCGGGTTAAACTTGAGAAGGCAGCAGCGATGTCGAAAAAAAGCAATGAGCTGGAGCCTAATCAGAGCAATTTTCAGGACACCTATGCATGGATTCTCTTCAGGCAATCGAAATTTGCCGATGCCGAGGTCTGGATAAAAAAAGCATTAAGCAGTGGTGGACAGGAAAGCGGCACTATTCTTGAGCATTACGGTGATATTCTCTTCCACACAGGCAAAACGGAGGAGGCTCTTATTCAATGGAAAAAAGCTAAAGAAAAAACAGGAGCCGGCAACAATCTTGATCGCAAGATCCGGGATAAAAAATATTATGAATAAAGCATTTAATAGCGTCATATTAATTCTTTCAGTTATTGTGTTGTCTGTAACCGCATGCCGAACGCAAAAAGGTTTGATTCGCGGTAAAGGAAAAGTAGAGAACCTCAGCACAAAAGCACTGATCGACAGCATCGGCAAGCATTGTTTTTCATTTGAGTATTTCAATTCACGCATTTCGACTGAAGTATTCATCGAGGGCGAGGGCAGTAAATCATTCAAAACCCACCTCAAGATCCGCAGCGACAGTTGTATCTGGCTCACCCTATCCGTAGCCAACATAGTAGGTGCAAGCGCATTGGTAACTGTTGATTCAGTAAAGTTCACCGACAAAATCAAAAAAGAATATTTTACCGAAGCATTCAGTTACATCAACGAAACGTTTGGTACCGAGATCGATTATCACACACTGCAGGAAGTATTAATTGGCAATCTGGTGTATTTCGATGCCGACGCCAAATACAAAACCAAAGAAGATACTGCCTACTACATCATCAGCACGGTTGGAAAACGAAAACTGAAACGTGCATTCGAGCATGAACGTGTAGCCAAAAAAGAACCCTTTATCTACCGCTATTACATACATCCCGGCACTTATCGTCCGGCGCGAATGATCATTAACGACCTCACCGATTCTACCGAACTCGATATTGAATACCTCAGTTACGAATATGTCGATTCGCTTTTGGTTCCTGCAGAAGTGAAGATCTCTGCCAGCTCACCCAGAAAAAAAGCGGTAATTGAACTCAAATATTCCCGCACAAAAGTGAACGAATTCACAGAATTCCCGTTTAAGATCCCCGATGGCTACAAGAACATGGAATAATTATATGGTTTTGCTATTGCTTTTAGCGATTGGCGTAAATGGTGTTTCTGCTCAGAAAACATCTGAAAAGCTGACGCAACAAAAGCGGGAACTCGAGGAAAAAATCAAAAACACGAAGGAACTGATCGGCACCAAGAAGAACATTCAGCGGCTGACCATTGCCGAATTAGCCATCATCAATCAGCAGATCAATTACCGCGAAGAGCTCATTCACAATATCTCATCGCAGGTACGCCGACTCAATCAGCAAATTGAAGACAACCGCAGCGTGATCGAATCGCTGAGTGAAGACCTTATCCGGTTAAAATCGCAGTATTCGCGGATGTTGTTTTACGCTTACAAACACCGAAACACCTATCACAAACTACTGTTTGTTTTTGCTGCAAAAGATTTCAATACCGGATTTTTGAGAGTGAAATACCTGAAGCAATTTGGCGACAGCCGTAAACGTCAGGTCGAACTCATTAACGGAACACAAACAGAACTCGAACGCCGCAATCACGATCTCGGTGAAAAGCGAAAAGAAAAAGAAGTGCTCGCCAACGAACAGGTAAAAGAAAAAGAAAACTATTCGAAGGATAAGGAAAGTCAGCAACAAATGCTTGCTCAATTGCAAAAGGAAGAAAAGCAGTTAAAGCAAATTCTCGACGAGCAGGAAGAGAAAAAACGACTTCTTGCCCGGCAGATTCAAAAAGCATTACAGGAAGAAATACGCAAGCAACAGGAGGAAGAACGTAAGCGCAAGGAAGAAGAAGAACGCAAACGAAAAGCGCAGCAGGGAAATGCGGGTGATGTTGCCAAAAACAATGAAAAGACAAAAACCAACACCACTACCAACACCAACGGAACTACCAAGACCAACACCAACAAGGAGAAAAATTTTGAAGGCATCACACCGGATGGTGATCCTGCATCGACCAATTTTGAAAATAACAAAGGACGCCTACCCTGGCCGGTAGAACGGGGTGAGTTCACGCAGGGCTTTGGAAATATTCCGCATCCAACCCTTGCCGGCATCATGTTGAGCAATAATGGCGTAGATATCGGCACACCTAAAGGATCCAGAGTGCGCTCCGTTTTTGAGGGCACTGTTACCTCTATTCTGGTCATTTCAGGTCAGGGAAAAGTGGTCATTATCTCGCACGGGGCCTACCGTACAGTCTATGCCAATTTAGGTGAAGTCTATGTAAGTAAGGGAGATAAGGTAAAAATCAAACAGGATATCGGCAGTTTACTCAGCGAGGAGGATTCGAAGATTTCTGAGGTTCATTTTGAGATCTGGAAGATCACGGAAACGGACATGCTCAAGCAGGATCCTACACACTGGCTCATCAAAAAATAAGCTTTTCGGCTTCACTTGTTCTGAATTGCGTACTTTTGGCCGTTAATAATTCTTATTCAGATGAATCTATCCATTCTTTTAGGAGTGATCGGACCCTGGCAGGTGATCCTTATTGTTGTGGTTGTTCTGCTCCTTTTCGGCGGAAAAAAAATTCCCGAACTCATGCGCGGACTTGGTCAGGGCATTCGT
Organism: Flavobacteriales bacterium; assembly: GCA_046289975.1. Taxonomy (GTDB): domain Bacteria; phylum Bacteroidota; class Bacteroidia; order Flavobacteriales_D; family UBA2798; genus UBA2798. The sequence continues at coordinate 19,981 of JBKBUQ010000028.1, forward strand.
GAGTTCAAGGATGCTTCCAAGGGAGAAGACAAGAACACCAATACCCCGTCGAACACCGGAAATTAATCCGGTAAGCTACCAATGTCATACCCTTCATTTACACCCATTCGCAACGATCTTCGTTCCGGCAAAACCACTGTTGTGGAGCTGGTAGAGGACTATTTGCGCAACATTGAAGAAAAAAAACACCTCAACGCCTTTACAGAAGTATTTCGCGAGAGTGCGCTGAAAAAAGCAGCCGAAGTCGATGACAAACTAAAATCCGGCACTGCAGGAAAACTTGCAGGAATGGTGATTGGCCTAAAGGACAATATCTGCTACAAAGGTCATAAGGTTTCTGCCTCATCCCATATCCTGGAAGGATTTGAATCCCTTTACAACTCTACCGCTACAGAACGTCTGCTGAAGGAAGATGCTGTGATCATCGGCCGACTCAATTGCGATGAATTTGCAATGGGCTCTTCCAATGAAACATCGTATTACGGCAAAGTATTGAATCCCCTCAACGAAAAATGCGTTCCAGGCGGTTCCTCAGGTGGATCTGCTGCTGCTGTTGCTGCCGGATTATGCACTGCCGCCCTGGGTTCCGATACAGGTGGCTCCATTCGTCAACCCGCATCCTTTACAGGCACTGTGGGACTTAAACCAACTTACGGAAGGGTATCACGTTACGGCCTGCTCGCTTATGCTTCCTCTTTCGATCAAATCGGTCCAATAACCCACACTGTTGATGATGCCGCACTACTACTGGAAGTGATTGCAGGAGCAGATGATTTTGACAGCACCGTTAGTCATAAACCCGTTCCTGAATACTCCGCGAAACTGGACTTCAAGGGGAAAGCACGTATTGCCTATATCCGCGAATGCATTGAAAGCCCGGGACTGAATGAAGAAGTTCGCAAGGGAATTGAAAACCAAATCGCCCAACTCAAGGCCGATGGTCATACTGTTGAAGCCGTTGATTTCCCCTACCTCGATTTTCTTGTCCCCACGTATTACGTACTCACCACTGCCGAAGCATCCAGTAATCTTGCCCGTTACGACGGAGTTCATTATGGCTACAGAAGTGCCAAAAGCAATGATGTGGAAAGCACTTACCGACTTTCGCGCACTGAAGGATTTGGGAAAGAAGTGAAGCGGAGGATTATGCTTGGGACTTTTGTGTTGAGTGCAGGATATTATGATGCTTATTATACTAAGGGCTTAAAGGTTCGTCGTATCATTCGCGAAAAAACGAGAGAGATTTTATCGAGCTACGATTTCATCCTTACTCCAACTACACCGGATGCAGCTTTTGAATTCGGTCAGAAAAGTGCCGATCCTGTAGCCATGTATCTTGAAGATATTTTCACCGTTCAGGCCAATCTTGCCGGTGTGCCCGCTATTTCGCTCCCACTGGGGAAGAAGAAAGACGGACTCCCTTTTGGCATTCAGCTGATGGCCGGAGATTTCGAAGAAGAAAAATTACTGGCTTTTTCCCGCATGCTGGAATCTATACAGTAATTCCACTAAGGAGCTGAATTGCAGGCTCATTAACTCATTACTTTCTTAATATTTCATCGCAGGGTTATGAACAATTGTTCATTATTCTTCTTATATTCACGTCCCATAATTTGCTCTTGCAAGGAACTTTTTGTGGTACATCGGGTATAACCATTTATAAAACCAGGTAAGCATGAAAAAACTGACAGGGCTTGTTCTTGCCATAGTGGTAAGCACAGGCAGTCTCCAGGCTGGAGATGGTGCGGATAGCAGTCGTATTCGTAAAGACGACCCGATTGTAGCAATGATCGATAGTTTAATGACATTGAAATTTCTCGACAGCAAGAGTTACGCTGTCAGCAAAAACAACAAATACAATTTCCCTGCAGACAGCGTTCCACGTTACAGCGAAAGCATTTACCGTCAGCGCATCAAAAAAATGGATGCACGCACTCCAATGGAGTTTGCCTACAACGAAAATGTACAAGCTTATATCGATTTGTATGCTGTGCGTTACCGCAAGTACACACAGATCATTTTGGGAATGACGGAGACGTATTTTCCAATGTTTGAGCAGATGCTCGACAAATATGGAATTCCACTTGAGCTGAAACATCTTCCCATTGTTGAATCGGCTCTGAATCCAAAGGCAAAATCGCCTGCAGGTGCAATGGGACTCTGGCAATTCATGTTACCAACAGGAAAAATGTTCGGACTCGAAGTGAATTCGATGGTTGATGAGCGTTGCGACCCTATCAAAGCTACTGAAGCGGCCTGTAAATACCTCAAATATCTGCACTCTCTCTATAACGATTGGAACATGGCCCTTGCTGCATACAATGCGGGTCCGGGCACAGTGAACAATGCCATTCGCAGATCAGGCGGAAAAACCACCTATTGGGAAATCTACAACTACCTGCCCCGAGAAACACAAGGATATGTTCCTGCATTCATTGGAGTCAATTACGTTTTTTCGCATGCACCCGAACACAACCTGTATCCTGTTGAGCCGCGCAAACGATATTTCGAATACGATACCGTTATGATTGATCGTGAACTGGATATGACCTCCATTTCGGCTATTCTCGGTATTACAATGGATGAATTGAAATTTTTGAATCCCGTTTACAAAACGAATGTGATTCCAAAGTTTGAGAATAAGAAATCGTATTTGTATTTACCCAAAGATCTGGTTGGCGACTTTCTTGCCAATGAAGACACCATTTACAAACACAAACATCGTCCGGAAGCCGAAGCCACCATTGCCAGTCAGAAAGTACATGTGGTAAAATCCGGCGAATACCTCAGCACCATTGCATCGCGTTACAACGTCAGTGTATCCGACCTCAAAGCCTGGAACAATTTAAAATCGAACAGCGTGAGTAAAGGGCAACGTCTCGTTATCCGCTCCGGAGAGACCGCTCCTACACAAGAAAACACTGCAAGCAATAACACAGCCGGTAGCACCGTTAACAACACTAAGACGACCACCGCAAACTCGTCCACAAAAACCTCTACCAACACTGCAAAAAGCGGCGCAACCAAAACCTACACTGTACAAAACGGTGATTCACTTTGGCTGATCGCACAAAAACATGGAGTGAGCGTAGAAGAGATCAAGGCACAAAACAACCTTAGAGGAACCAGTTTGCAGGCCGGTCAGAAATTAAAAATTCCGGCAAAAGGCAATGGCTAAGTACATCGTTTTTATTTTTACTGTACTCATGTTCACGCTTTCCTCCTGCGAGGAAGGCACCAACTACAAAATGACCTCCGGCGGTGCG
>JBKBUQ010000289.1:0-2310 GCA_046289975.1 Flavobacteriales bacterium
GATGAGCTTGCTGAAGTTTTGGAGATCACCCCTGAAGAAGTAAAGCAATCCATCCGCTATTCCGGCAGACATGTGTCTATGGACGCCCCACTCAAAGAAGGTGATGATGATTCCTCTAGCATGTATGATGTATTGATCGGAGAAGACAGTCCCTCTCCCGAAGGCGGTCTGATCAAAGACTCCTTACGCAGAGAAATTGAACGTTCACTTACCACACTTACACCGCGTGAAGCTGATGTTGTACGCTTGTATTTTGGATTGAATGGTGAACATCCGCTAACCCTTGAAGAAATCGGTGAGCGTTTCGATCTAACCCGTGAGCGAGTGCGTCAGATCAAAGAAAAAGCGATCCGTCGTTTAAAACATACATCCAGAAGCAAATTGCTGAAGGCCTATCTCGGTCAGTAAGCTGCTTATTGCAGATATTTCAAAAGAGCCTCTCATGGAGGCTCTTTTTTTTTCCCGAACAAAGAAATTCACACTCAATGATCAGAGAGGTCTCTTTTCCATAAATTCGTGCTATGAGAATTTACGTCCTATTGATCCTGCTTCTTCAGGTTTACATTTTAAATGCACAAAGCACTCAGCAAATCCTGCATCCCGGTGGTAAATATCCTCTGGTTGGACAATGGCAGAAACTGGAGATAGGGATACAACCAGAAAAAACAATCATGGAAGAAATCCAGTTGTTTCTGCGTAACAAGAATGAAGGTTTAAATCCTTTTGCGGAAGAAGACATCAAAATAGTAAGCACTTTCACTTCTGAAAGCGGAAGTACACGAAAGATGGAAGCTTTTTATTACCAGGAATACAGAGCAGATTATGCACGAAATAAATGGATACGGGAATCCGCTACTCATCCCTTCAGGGTTCGTTTTGCACCACATGAAAAGGGAGCATGGAAAGTAAAAACAGTTATTTCAATACGTGGTAAACAGGAATCGGAATTAGATGAATTCACATTCAATGTAGTTGCATCCGAATCGAAAGGACGTTTATTGTTACCCAAAAAAAATGCGCCCAACCCTTTCATCCTAACAACCGAAGCGGATGGGAAAGGATTTTTTGCAATTGGAGAAAACATTACCCATTCCAATTACATCGATCTGGATGTTATCAGTCACGAACGTCACAAAAAATGGCTCCGTCAACTTGCAGATCAGGGTGCGAATTGGGTGCGATTGGAATATGGCGCCCAAAACTTTTTGATCGACTGGATGGATATCAATGATTACAGTTCCCGTCTCGATCGTGCCTGGGCAATGGATGAAATTGTTGATTTATGCATGGAGCGAAATTTATATTTTATTCTGTTCAATCACCATGTGGAATACGATGCACCTGAAGTCGATCCGCATTGGAAAGATCGACCTACCCAATGGAAAAACAACTCGTTTTGCAAGCAACTAAATCTGAAATCGGTAACAGAAACATTCTCCTCTGAAGAAGCATGGAAATTTTTTAAACGCCGTTTCAGGTATATGTTCTCCCGCTATGGGTACGCGCCTCAATTTGCGGTTTGGGAATTTTCCGAACTCGATAATATTTTCGGCAAGGACAGTGAAGGAAAAAATGTCTATTTCAACAATCGCTCTACGAGAGACACCTTCCGGAATTTTTTCATCAAGCTTAAATCATATATACAGAACGACCTAGGCTTTAGCGACAAACACATTGCTGTTAGTTTTGCCAACAATCCCAAAACGAATAACAACAACGATCATATTTACAGTGTGTGCGATCTTACATTCATCCACAAATATGGTGAGCGGAAGGATGAAAATTTCTCAATGCGATCGCGCCTGCACGAAGAAATTCGTCAACGTTTCCGCAAACCCTGCATGATGGAAGAAATGGGCCCGCGTGATGCAAATATTTATTGCTGCAGCAAAGCACAATTTCATCACGACATCTGGAGCAATGCCTTCATGGGCGGATTCGGAACAGGAATGCATTGGTGGTGGGATCGTGGCATTCATGATCTGGGTTACTACGAAGACTACAGAGCTATGGTCCTCTTTTTTCAGGAAGAAGACTTAGCAAAAAAAGAGATGTTGCCAAAAAAATTATCCGACAAAAACGGAAATTCAGCCTCGGCACGAATCAAACGCAAGTGGGAATGTTTTTACCTACGAGATAAAAAAGGCGAGGATGTTTTGGGTTGGATCAATAATGCCACTTCGTTTTGGGGGAATGAAAACACCGATTGTATGAACGAACTTCGTTTAAAGAAATACCTTTCAAATCCCTGCAAAATGGAAGATGGAGCAGCACTTGCCTGTCCTCCACCCTGCGCGGCGTATATCGATT
>JBKBUQ010000290.1:0-2289 GCA_046289975.1 Flavobacteriales bacterium
AGTAAGTGCAGCAACATTCAATTGCGTTTGTGCAATACCCGCGTTAAGACTTTGTGTTGGTGCAGAAAGCACTTCAGCACCCAGCATATTGAAAATCTTGATTACAGGTGTACCCGCAACCGGAAGTTCCATACGGATGTGCAGTATATCCTCCATTTTGGTTGGAAATACATTTACTGAAAAAGCAGCATTTTCTTCTTTTACGGAAGTCGCATTGGAAACAATGATCACCCCTTTCATACCGGACAAGGCGTGGTTTGTGCAAACATAATAATACGTTCCTGCAACTGCCATGTTGATGCTGCCACCGCCAAAGGGAACGGTAAATCCTCCGTTAGAGGTAGAACCGTTGGCAATAAAAGTAGCCTGACTCACTTCCACCGCATTGTGCAGGCTGGAAAGAGAAAACATGACATTATCCCCAACAATACATTCTACGGTATCCGGAGAATAGGTGAATCCCACTGCAGTTACAGTATGCGTGGTTTGTGCCTGAACAGTTGAAAAAAGGGCCAGAACACCAAGGGAGAATAGAAGTTTTTTCATCAACAATTGAATTTAGTTGCTTCAAATATAACAAATTACATTAAAGTAACAAGCATGAAATTCTCCTTTTCGGGGGGCTTTTTTCCTTATCTTTATACCCCGAAAACAACAATCTATTCGAGATGCTGAAAGAAAAAGAGAGTGTGAAAAACGAACTGACTTTTGAGCAGTTCCGCGATCAGGTCATTGAAGACTTTAAACTTGCCAACCTTAGCCGCGAAGCTTCTTTGCTGGGAAGAAAGGAAGTCCTTACCGGTAAAGCAAAATTTGGAATATTCGGCGATGGTAAGGAATTAGCGCAGATCGCCCTGGCCAAACAATTTCAAAACGGCGATTTCCGTTCCGGATATTACCGCGACCAAACCTTCATGATGGCCATTGGTGAGCTCAATGTGCAGCAGTACTTCGCAGCATTGTACGCCCATACCGATATCGAACATGAACCCGCATCGGGCGGTCGACAAATGGGCGGTCACTACTCTACCCGTTCGCTGAATCCGGATGGTACCTGGAAAAACCTGACCGAAAAGAAAAATTCATCCGCAGATATTTCTCCCACGGCCGGACAAATGCCTCGTCTGCTGGGATTGGCGCAGGCCTCCAAACTGTTTCGCAACAATGAAAACCTTCATCCGTTCACACAATTCTCCAATAAAGGAAACGAAATAGCCATTGGAACCATTGGTGATGCATCCACATCCGAAGGTCTGTTCTGGGAAACCATGAACGCAGCAGGTGTGTTGCAGGTCCCGATGCTAATGAATGTATGGGACGACGGTTACGGTATTTCTGTTCCGAAAAAATTCCAAACCACCAAAGAAAGTATCTCCGATGCACTGAAAGGTTTTCAGCGCAACGAGAAACAAAAAGGATATGAAATTTTTAATGTAAAAGGATGGGATTACGCTTCACTGTGCGATACCTATGCGCGTGCTGCTGCCATCTGCAGAAAAGAACATATTCCTGTATTGGTTCACGTGGAAGAAGTAACGCAACCACAAGGACACTCAACGTCCGGCTCGCATGAGCGGTACAAGTCGAAAGAAATTCTCGACTGGACACGCGATTTCGATTGCGTAAAGAAATTCCGTGAATGGATCCTCGAATACAGTCAGCAATCAGGAAAAGTGATCGCCACCGAAGCTGAACTCGACGAGATTCAAAACAATGCAAAAAAGGATGTCCGAGCCGCTCAGAAAAAAGCTTGGGAAGAATTTTGTGCACCACTCAAAAATGAATTGAACCAGGTATTGGCGCTCCTGGATGAACTTGCACAGGAATCCAAACAATCTGCATTCATCCAAAAACAGGCAGAATCATTGCGCACAGCCATCGATCCGATTCGTCGCGATATTCTCACTGCCGCACGTCGTTCGCTACACTACGCAGCGGGAGAAAACAGCAATGCCGCAACCAAACTATCTGCATGGATCCGTCAATCCATTTCTGATAATTACCATCGCTACAGTTCGCACCTCTACAGTGAGTCTGCAGAAAGTGCATTAAAAATAAATGAAGTTGCACCACGCTATTCTGCCTCTTCCGAACAGGTTGATGCACGATTGGTATTGCGTGAAAACTTCGATCACATCCTCGGAACCAATCCGCTGGTACTGATCTTCGGAGAAGATTCCGGAAATATTGGTGATGTGAACCAGGGACTCGAAGGCATGCAGGCGAAATATTCTGATCTGCGTGTAACCGACACCGGTATTCGTGAAGCCACGATTCTTGGTCAGGGAA
>JBKBUQ010000291.1:0-2271 GCA_046289975.1 Flavobacteriales bacterium
ACCCCTGGAGCATATCCCGGATTGGAAGCAGAAGAACGTGGTCAGGGTGAAGCCATTGCCCGCAATATTTTTGAGATGATGCGATTGCGTGTACCTGTTATTTGTGTGATCCTTGGAGAAGGCGCATCAGGTGGTGCATTGGGTATTGGTGTAGGCGATCGTGTGCTTATGCTGGAGAATACCTGGTATTCGGTGATCTCTCCCGAATCCTGTTCATCCATTTTGTTCCGCAGCTGGGAAAAGAAGGAGATTGCAGCAACAGCACTCAAACTCACTCCGCAGGATATGCTGAAGAACAAGTTGATCGATGGCATCATTAAAGAACCTGTTGGTGGAGCACATACAGATCCGCTCGGCGCACATGAAATTGTGAAACAGGAACTAATGCGTCAGCTTGCAGAGTTGAAAAAAATCAAAGCAGATAAGCTGGTAAGCGAACGTATCGATAAATTCTGTGGTATGGGAGTCTTTATCGATGAAGATGCACCTGCCGGAAAACAGAAATCGGAAAAGAAAACCGCCAAAAAAACCAGCTCGGCCAAAAAGACAGCACCTGCAAAAAAAGTATCCAAACCTGCAGCGAAAAAAGCAGTTGCCAAAAAACCTGTTGCTAAAAAATCAGCTCCCAAAAAGACTACTGCAAAGAAAACAACGGTGAAGGGGAAGAAGAAGTGATTTTTGTGTAAGGTGAACAGTGAAAGGTGTATTGTGAACAGTGGCAGGTGTTTTTAGAAGGGGCGTTCAATTGGAAATCGGATAATTAGTAATTTACATCAAACGCACTTTGTATTTCTCTGTCATTTTTTGCAATTGTTCATTGGGAATCTGATGAACGTTTGTCTTGCCGTGGTAATTTTCTACGGTGACAATATGCAATGTATAGCCAAATTCAGCAGCCATTTTAAAATAGGGTTCGAGTTCCCAATCGATGGTAAAGGTGTTGTGAACAAATACTTTTTCGATGCCGGATTGTAATGCAATTCGTGTTTTTTCTTCGCACTGTTTGTAGGCGAGGTGATTTTGTTTGTGATCGAAAGAATATTCTTCTGTTTTTTCATCCGTAAAAAAATCATCCACTGAATAGCAGGGCCATTTTTCTTCGCTGAGAAGTTTCGCCAGTGTTGTTTTACCGGCACCGGGGAGGCCACGTAGGAGTAAGAGGTTCATGGGGTGTTTGGTTAATGTGCGAATGAGCGAATGTGGGAATCCCGACGCTCCTTTTCGTCGGTCGGGATGATTCTCCCTTTTGTCGAATCAAGTGGAATCCTTTTTGCTTGAGCTATGGTGGATAAGTATGCGAATGAGCGATCGTTTTTTTTAGAGATAAAAAAAGGCATAAATTAAATTGGCTTATTATTCTCGCATTTTTCATTTGAATTACATCGCAATTGAACGGGTAATGAATGTGAATATTGAAATGAAACAAGGAACGGAAAAATTGCAAAAAAATAAAGGTCCTAACGGTTCAGAATGCGACTGCAAAAATCAATAAGGCTATGCAGCAGCATGCCTTTCGCGTAACCTTAGGTTCCGATGCATGATTAATGAATATCTTCTACCGCTTCAATCCGCCAGGTTCTTGGTTTCTCATTTACGACAAAATGAAATTATTAATAGGCTAATAATGTTTTTTCTTCAGGCCTTCTGGTCGATTTTGTACACCGTTTGCGTGGGATAAGCGAATTGAAGCCCAAGTGCATTGAATTCTTTTAATATTAAAGTATTAATGGTGTTTTGCACTTCGAAATAGTCGTTACCTGCAATGATGAAGTAAACCAGTGTGATATCGAGCGAATGCGAACCAAAATTCCCGAAGAAAACGCGTGTATTTTCATGTTCGATCAATTCGTGGTTGCCTGCAATATCTTTTAGTGTTTGACGTGCAATTTCCATTTGTTCGGGAGTTGTTTGGTAGGTTAGCCCGAGTGTAACCATAATTCTCCTTGCAGGTTCACGGGTGATGTTGGTAATTGGTTTGTCCGAGAAAACCATATTCGGGATTATCACCTGCCGGCCATCTAAAGTGCGGATTCGCGTACTTCTCACGCCAATGTCTTCTACCGTTCCGTCGAACGAATCGATCATGATGCGGTCTCCGATCTTAAATGGTTTGTCGAGAATGATCATCAGTCCGCCGATGACATTCTTCACAGTGTCTTGTGATGCAAGTGCAATGGCAAGACCTCCGATTCCGAGACCTGCAATTAGCGCAGCGACATCAAATCCGGCGTTGTTAAGACCCATTATGATACCGATCGACCAAATGAGGAT
>JBKBUQ010000292.1:0-2257 GCA_046289975.1 Flavobacteriales bacterium
GTAGTTCAGTTGGGCAATACCTCCGGCACACCGAAGTTTGGGTTTCAGGCAGTGGCGCTGCAATCAGGAAATACCAATGCAGGAAATTTCACACCAAACAGCAGCAATACTCAGGTAACTACACTGAACAATCGCAAATACGGCGAACAACCAGCAGCCAGCACCAGTAATTTATTTGTTTTAAACTGGACAGCCCCAGTAGCAGGAACCGGAAATGTTACATTCTATGCAGCAGGAGTTGCATGCAACGGCACCAATACTACCTCCGGAGATCAAGGCATTAAAATGAATGCTTTGGTGATTACCGAAAATCTTGTTCAGGATGTTTCTGAAAAAAATATTCAACTGGTTTCAATTTATCCCAATCCCTCCTCCGATTTCCTGAATATCACAGCAGAAAATGAATCCATTGAGTTGTATTCCATATATGATCTTACAGGAAAACAAGTGTTACAAAACTCAATATTTACAAGCGCAACTCAAATCGATGTCCGGAGTTTGCAACAAGGAACCTATGTTTTGCGTCTGAATACAACAAAGGGAACTTACCTGACTTCCCGATTCATTAAACTTTAATATGCACAGACTTCTCCTTGCAATTTTCAGTATTGGATTAATGATTCAATTTACTTCCTGTGTGAAACAGAATGAAGAAGATCTGAGCGGAGCAAAATATTGCAAAATTGACACTCCATCGTTCCAACAACACATCCAAATCATTATCAACGATCGCTGTATGCCATGCCATAATGCATCCAAAGCCGAAAGCGGATTTGACCTAAGCAATTATACCAACATAGCTGATATTGCAACAAACGGAGTTTTACAAGGCGTAATCCGGCATGAATCCGGGTACATCCCCATGCCTGCAAGCGCACCAAAAATGCCATTTTGTGAAATTCAGATCATTGATAAATGGATTGAACAAGGCGCTTTAAATAACTAGCATGAAAAAAATTCTGTTTCTTCTTTTTGCAGCAACATTAATTGCAGGATCATGGTATGCTTACCGCGAATTCACTAGAAAACCTGGTAATGCCAATTCCGAATCAACAGATTTCAAATTAACGGCTGAAGAATTACGGGCAGAATTTGATAATGAAGAAGCCGCCAACAAAAAGCTATTAAACAAATACATTGAGGTAACCGGAACCGTTGAATCAGTTACTCCTAATGAAGGAACTACCGATATTCTCCTTTCCACAGAAGATCCCATGACAGGAATCAATATCCACCTGATCTCAGAGGAAAATGAAAAAGTTAAATCGGTAAAGCCCGGCGAAAAAATTACAGTTAAAGGAAAATGTAATGGTAAATTATCGGATATTGAACTTAACGCAGGCATTATTCTTGATTGATCACTCTAAAACCTATCCTATGCTATCCCGGCTTTTCCTTATTGCACTACTCGTACTGCCTTTTTCAAGCGAAGCACAAACAAAGTACTTCACCAAGAAGGGACAAATCTCCTTTTACTCAGACACCCCTGTCGAAAAAATTGAGGCGCACAATAAGCGTGTTACTGCAATTCTGGAAAAAGAAAGCGGTAAAATTGAATTTTCAGTTCTGATCACTGCATTTGAATTTGAAAAAGCATTGATGCAGGAACACTTCAACGAAAACTATATGGAATCGTCGAAGTATCCTAAATCAACGTTCAAGGGAAATATTTCGAATATTCAAACCGTCGACTTTTCCAAAGACGGTGAATACCCGCTTACGCTCGACGGCGAATTAACCATGCACGGAGTAACCCGAAAAGTAAATGAAAAGGGAAAATTGATCATCTCGAAAGGAAAAATTTCGGCCGCTGCAACAATCAATGTAGCATTAAAGGATTACAACATTTCTGTCCCCTCTGTTGTAGGTGCAAAAATAGCTGAGATCATTCGTGTTGAAATTGTCATTCCTCAATTTGACCTACTTAAAAAATGAAACTATTCCGTCTCTCCTTTATCGCCCTGAATTTATTTCTTATTCCTGCATTAAATGCTCAGGATTTACTAAATGAAATTGAAGGAGACGATGAAATTCAACGTGTAAGAGCAAGTTTTAAAAACCCAAAAGTCATCAACGCTCAATCGCTGGAAACAACACATGCAGGAGTGCTGGATTTTCGTATTTCACACCGCTTTGGCCGACTCAATGGCGGATTTTACGAGTTATTCGGACTTGATCAGGCTTCCTTACGTTTGAGCTTCGATTATGGTATCACGGACCGACTTCAGATTGGTGTTGGACGAAGCACCTATGAAAA
>JBKBUQ010000293.1:0-2231 GCA_046289975.1 Flavobacteriales bacterium
CCTCAAATTGGCTTGTTTAATGGAGTAAATACGACATTAAATATGAACACCGGATTGATTCTTGCTTCAGGTCAGGTTACTAACGCGATTGGTCCAAATACAAGTGGAAGTATTGCAACCATGTATGGCGCCTTAAGTGCAGACCCCGACCTTAATGCAATTTCCAATTTTGCTGTATTTGATGCTGCAATTCTCGAATTTGATTTCGTGCCCTCCGGTGATACCGTGAAATTTAGTTTTATTTTCGGAAGCGACGAATACATCGAGTATGTAGGAAGCGGTATCAATGATGCATTCGGAATCTTTTTAAGTGGCCCGGGCATATCAGGAACCTTTTCAAATGGTGCAGTGAATATGGCAACGGTTCCCGGAACTAGCACGCCTATTTCAATCGACAATATCAGTCCGTTTACAAATGCTATGTATTATGTGGATAACGGAAACGGATTCACAGCTCCTTACAATTCAAATCCGATGTATGTGCAATACGACGGACTTACCGTTAAAATTACTGCAGCTTATCCGGTTCAGTGTGGACAAACCTATCATATAAAATTTGCTATAAGTGATGGCGCAGATGATTTTATTGATTCCGGTGTTTTTATTGAAGGTGGAAGTTTTTCTTCGAATGCACCAAGCGTATCGCTGATCACACCAACATTGCCTAACGCAACTCAGGGTGTGGTTTATGAAGGTTGTCTTATCGGTTCAACGGTTGATTTCACTTTCGTTCGTCCTGATGTTGGCTCTAACGATACCGTGTTCTTCAATCTGAGTGGAAATGCGATCAATGGTGTGGATTATTCACTGATCTCCCCTTCTTACCTGGTTTTTCCTACCGGACAGGATAGCGTTACGCTTACCATTTCTATTCCCAACGATTTTGTTGTTGAAGGTGTAGATACTTTAATCATCAGTGTACTCGGATTTACAGCCTGCGGTTCGCAAACAACGAATTCGGCTGCGCTTTATATTCATGATCCTTATAACGTACTTCCCTTTGCCGGAAACGATACTGTGTATAATTGTCCCGGACAAACATTTTCCTACAATGGCGTTGTGCTAAATGGTAATCCTCCCTACAATTATTCCTGGAGTAATTCGATTACCGGTCAGTCGATTAATTATACCATCACCCAATTGGGAGGCGATACGCTGATTCTTTCTGTAATCGATGGTTGCGGATATTCAGGAAATGATACTATCTTCTATTCGCAGGTACCACCGGCTCCTTTGTTTGCGAATGCGGGTCCGGACACCACTTTGCTTTGTGCAGGACAAACCGTTCTCTTGCAAGGAAGTCATAATGGTGGAGCAGGCATTCCGGTAACCTATTCATGGGGTTCTGCCGGAAACACACAGAATATTCTTGTGCAACCGCTTTCAACTACCATGTATGTATTGTCGGTTACCAATACCTGTAATCAGTTTGATCAGGATACTGTTTTTGTAATTGTTCCTCCGTTTGTTCCACTTAGCGTTATTGTTTCCGATACTGTTGTTGCCGTTAATTGCGCAGGAGATTTGGCTACTTTTTCCGGACAAATCATTTCAGGTGGTAATCCGCCTTACAGTTATTTCTGGAGCAATATGGTGAATGACACCATCACCACCATATCCGTTTTAGGTGATACCATGATTGCGTTAACAGCAGTAGACGGTTGCGGTTTGGATACCACTTTGTTTTTCCGTGCAGAGATCGCAGGAGGAAATTTTGCGTTGGATGTAAGTTCAGGTCGTCATTGCCTCAATAGCGACAGTACCGCACTTGTTCCATTTACCATCAACGGTGGTGTAGCGCCCTACAGTTTCAGTTGGACAACTCCGGCTGGGGTAACAAGTATTACAGTTGATATACTTAATCAGAATTTTCTCATTGCAGATGCACAGACAGGAACTTATGTTTATACCATTACCGATGGTTGCGGGACGTCAATAACAGATACTTCTTCTGTAATCATGAACAGTTGTGCGCTCGATATTCCCAATGTGATTTCTCCCAATGGCGATGGGTTGAATGATGTGTTCTTTATAGATGGATTGCAGTTTCATCCCAATAGTGTTCTTATTGTTTACAACAGATGGGGACAGCAAGTGTATTACGATGGAAACTACCAGAACAATTGGGATGGAAACGGATTGTCTGCAGGAACTTATTATTACATCATTGAACTCACTGACGGAACAGTTCCTTCGCAATACCACGGAACACTTTCCATTTTGTATTGATT
>JBKBUQ010000294.1:0-2158 GCA_046289975.1 Flavobacteriales bacterium
CGGGTAAAGGAAGAACTTCTGACGTACCACTATGAATAACCCCGGACTGAAGCCCGGGGTTACGAATGGTATATGGTAAAAATCCTCGGGTTAAAACCCGGGATTTTTGGGTTATTTTTTGGGAGTCAGCTTGATCAACTCAATTTCAAAAACGAGTGCAGAAAATGGCGGGATATCCTGACCTGCACCACGATCGCCATATGCGAGTCCGTAAGGCAACCAGAATCTGAATTTTGCACCTTCGTTCATCAGTTGTACGCCTTCGATCCATCCTTCGATCAAGCCGCCGTAAGCTACTTCAAACTTGAAGGTTTCGCCGCGATCTACCGAGCTATCGAATTTGGTACCATTGAGCAGTGTACCCACATAATGAACCTCAACTGAATCACCCAGCTTTGGGTTCGGACCTTTACCTGCTTTCATGACTTCGTATTGCAATCCTGAAAGCGTTGTGGTTACTCCAACTTTTTCTTTATTAGCAGCGAGGAAATTTTCACCTTCCTGACGTATTCCTTCGAACTGAGCCATTTGTGCTTTGCGGCGATCTTCATCCTGCTCACGAAGGTAATCAGACACTACCTGCTTGGCCGATTCGGCAGGAATGGCCGTTTCTTTTTCAAGAATAGCATCGTACAATCCGCGAACGAGCAATGATTTATCGATGATGGAATCCTGCCCTTGCATTTTCAGCATTTTGGCGATGTCCTGACCAATATAAACTCCCATGGCATAAGAAAGCTTATCTTCCTTTTTCTCCACAATTACCGATTCTTCCATCGGATTCTTAGATCCACAAGCTACGAGCGCAGCCATGGCAAAAACAAAAATTGAACGTTTCATGATTTCGATTTGAGGGCGCAAAATACGGTGTTATGTGGAATTACGATGCACAGAATAGGCAATTTTGTTTAAATCGTGTTAAAGCCATATCAAAATGCACATTTACCGCTGAAAAAATACACGTAGGGTTCCGTATCAGGCTAAATCTTACTTTTGTTGGCACAACACATCACTATGAGCTATTATATTTCGGGCATACAGCAAATGGGAATCGGGGTACCCGATGTACAGGCGGTTTTTCGTTTTTATAGAAAAGCATTCGGAGCCGATGTCCGCATTTTTGAAGAAGCAGCACAGGCACCTTTGATGATCAACTACACCGGAGGAGTTGTACAGTCGCGCACCGCAACCATGGCCATCAACATGAATGGAGGCGGCGGATTTGAAATCTGGCAATTCACCAGCCGCTCCACCGAAAAAGCCAAGTTCGATATTCGCATTGGCGACACCGGATTGTTTGTTACCCGCATCAAATGCCGTGATGTAAAAGCTCAGTATGCATTGCATCAAGATGCAGGACTCGCAATCATTGGAGAACTTTCCTCAACTCCTTCAGGCGAATCGCATTATTTTTTAAGGGATCCCAACGGAAATATTTTTGAGATCACCGAAGGAAAATCATGGTTCAGTAATACACCACACCTCTGCGGTGGCGTAGAAGGATCAATGATTGGTGTACGTGACATTGAAAAAGCAAAAAAACTTTACTCTGATCTTTTGGGTTACGATAAAGTAGAATACGATGTAAACGGAAAATTCGAAGACCTAGCTCATTTACCCGGAGGAGAACATGAATTACGCAGGGTATTGCTCTCTCATTCCAAAGATCGTCAGGGTCCGTTCAGCAAATTACTAGGAGCAACACGAATTGAACTTGTGCAAGTAAAATCGCGTCCTGCCCAAACCATTTTCGAAAACCGCATGTGGGGCGACTGGGGCTTTATTCACCTATGTTTTGATGTTCGGAATATGGATGAACTCAAAACAGCAGCAGAAAAAGCAGGATTTCCCTTTACCGTTGACAGCGGTAGTTCTTTCGATATGGGCGAAGCCGCAGGACGGTTTGCCTATGTAGAAGACCCCGACGGTACACTAATAGAATTTGTGGAAACCCATAAACTACCTATCCTGAAAAAATTCGGATGGTACCTCAATTTGAAAAAACGGAATCCCGTAAAAGCCCTTCCCAATTGGATGTTGCGCACTTTACGCTTCAGCAGGGTTAAGGATTGATCTTTTTCTTCGCCAAGAAATAAGTGTCGCGAATAAACCAGGCCGCAATTCCACCAACTACAACGAAAGTGGTAATGAAGGGATG
>JBKBUQ010000295.1:0-2151 GCA_046289975.1 Flavobacteriales bacterium
TCCTGCAGACTGTATGGGGATATAATGTATATCCAACTACACGTACCATCGACAATTTCATTCTTAGCTTCCGTAAATATTTTGAAGAGGACAGCCGCAGCCCCAAATATTTTCACTCCGTGAGAGGTGTGGGTTACAAATACACGGAAAATGAATAAGTATTAGGATTGCTGCACTTTAGTAAGCAATCCTTCCACCTCTGTCAATATAGCTGCAGAATCCGCAACGGCTAATCCGGGTGCATACAAGGCCCACTCACAACGATTCCAGATTGAATCGAGCGCCGCCAGGTCGGTATCACTCCATCCCCTTGCTTTCAGCATCGGAACTACGGTTTCTTTCTTTCTTTCAGATGGAGCAAGTCCAAAATGATCTCCGATGCAATTCCAAATACTGGTTTCCAATTCCTTGAAGAAAAGCACGGGATCCTCTTTTCCTGCTGCCCATCTGGGCGATATCAGATAGTCTGATATTGTTCTATGTACAGGTTCAGGATTAACAGATTCAGGTTCGGACGGCGCCGGATTTGCAAGAGCATGACCTGTTTTTTTTCTTGCCATTATTAGCCAGATCATGCCACCAAATACCAGCAGTCCGACACCTATGATTATCAGTTTGCCGGGAGATAAAACAGGTTCGGAAATTTTTTGCGTCGCGGGCTTCTCTGGTATTCGGTTAAGGGAGGGTGTTATTGTCAGACGGATGCTATCTGTTCTAAGTGTTTGGTATGCTTTTGTAGCCGGATCAAAAAAGCTGAATTCAATTCCGGGCAATTGAAAAATTCCGGATGTTGAACTCGTAATGGTATAAGTAATTGTTTTTTTACCCTCCATCGGACTAATGCTTTTGTTCAGTTCTTCAGTGATCTGCGGATCAAAGCTGGTGATGCTATCCGGTAAAAGCCATTCGGGTGCATTGATAAGGGGAATGTTGCCGCTTCCTTCAATTTCCAATACATAAGTCAGGTTCTCACCCGCTGCTATTTTGTTAGTCGAAGTAGCTCCCTTGATGGTGAATTTGCCAACTGCGCCAGAGAAACTGTTGGGGGCGCCTTGCGGAAGAGGAAGAATGGTTACTGTACGGGCCGGACTTGCAACTGTTATCTGGTGTTCTTCCCATGTTCCGGATGCATCACCCATCAAATCATCAATCAGTCGTTGCAAGGAACTCCTGTTGGCTGATCCGGATGTTTGGTCGGTCCGGAGGAAACGAACCTTGTTTTCCAGCTCAACCGGTTCCAGTTCAAACCTGCCTTCCTGTAGAGGGATAAGCTGGGTTTTACGAATGATATGCGACTGGTATTCCTTACCATTCCTTTCTTCAATGGTGGGACCAGCACCGTCCAGCTCGATCATATCGTATACACTGAATCCATTCATGGAAGGTCGTTTGCTGACTCTTGAATCGGAACGAAGTCTTGTCAATAATTTATAGGTGGAAACGATGGGTTCTCCAACATATGCGGTGGTTTTGTCGAGATCCAAAACCACGAGGAGTCCTTTTTTAATTTTCTCAGCGGGTGTTTCCCCGGGTTGAAGAATATAATCTTCCTGGATCTGACGACGGTATGCGCTAATGCCAGGATCAATCGGATAGGGATTAGCAGACTGAGGAGTGGCATTACCAACTTCAATCCTCAACTGATTTGACGTCGTCCGTTTTCCGTTGATGAGCGCAGTAGCTCCCTGTATGATTAATTTGCCGGTACGCTTTGGTCGCAGAATGAATGTCATTGCCTGGTATCTTGAAATTTCACCATTCACCAGGCTCATGCCACTGGTTTCAATTGGTCCCTGCAATACATTGAAATCAGTAAATGGAGGTGCTTCAAAAGATTCAATCTGGCTGGCATTTTCGGCAATGAACTGCACTTGAAGAATATCGTTCAGTCCAATAGACTGCTTATCTGCAAGTGTAGTAAAGTTGACCTGTGCTGTTGAAAAAAATGGCAACAGTAAGATTGATACAATCAGAAGTATAGTAGAAAAACGAAGCTGCATGCAAGCACAAATTACAAATCACCTAATTGAGGGCGAAGAATAATGTCTTCAACGCATGCCCTGCTTGATAAACGGCTGGTGGCAACAATCATCAGGGCAATATCACGGGCTTCCATCATACGATTCGGATCTATACCTGATCCGGACCAGC
>JBKBUQ010000296.1:0-2116 GCA_046289975.1 Flavobacteriales bacterium
GGGCGGGCGCGTTTCATGATCGAAAACGTTTTGGCAGCAACATTAGCAGGATTCCTCTACGGATTTAAAACCGAAGAGATGAAGCTTTCTCTCGAAACATTTATCCCCTCCGCAGCTCTTACACCGGGAAGGATGAATGTTTTCAATTTCAGGAATTTTAAGGTGATGATCGATTTTGCACATAACAAGGCAGGTTATCTTGCAATTGAAGATTTCCTGTCGACTGTTAATTCCGGTCATAAAGTGGGCATCATTGCCGGTGTTGGTGATCGACGCGACGACGATATCCGCGATTGTGGTGAAATTGCAGCAAGGATGTTCGATCATATTATTATTCGTCAGGAAAAACATCTGCGCGGAAGAACCGAAGAAGAGATCATTGATTTGATCCTCGAAGGAATCAAGCGGGTGAAAAAGGATGTTTCTTATGAGATTATTCCCAAAGAGATCGAAGCCATCAAGCATGCCATTACAAGCGCCGGAGAAGGAACGTATATCACCGCTTTGAGTGATGTTGTTACCAATGCAATCGAAATTGTGCAGGAATATCTCGATAAGGAAACGGAAGAGATGGAGAACGTGAACACCTGATGAAGAAATCTGTTTTTGTTTGTTATTTCTCCCTAATCCAATAACTTCGCATCATGCGTTTAAGTTTACTACTTCTTTTATTCCTGTTCGGTCAACAGGTTTTTTCTCAGGATACACTGCGGACAAAAGGATATTATGTGATTTGGGATACGCTCAAAATGAAAGAGCGTAAGGATTGGAGTGAGCATTTTACTTCGCAGGGAGCTGCAGACGGAACGCTTGTGATTTATGATCAGCAGAAGGGGAAATACCAGGTCTATAATCGTCAGCGTATGGTCGACCGTTTTATTCCCGCCTCAACATTTAAAATTTATAATTCTCTGATTGCATTGGAAACCGATGCAGTAAAAAGTGAAAAAGAAACGTTTAAGTGGGATGGATTTGATCGTGGCAACGGCAACTGGAACAGGGATCAGGATATGGCTTTTGCATTTAAAAACAGCACTGTGTGGTATTATCAGCAGCTTGCCCGGAAAATTGGATGGGTGAAGATGGAAGAATACATAAAATCGATCGGTTACGGAAATAAAAATATTGACGGAGGACTGGAAGATTTCTGGCTCAAGGGAAAACTGCGTATCAGTGCAAAAGAACAAGTGGAATTACTCAAAAAACTACAAGGAGATATGCTTCCCTTTAAAAAGGAACATATGCTCACCGTGAAAAAAATAATGATTCAGGAGGAAACGGATAATTATATTTTGCGGGCTAAAACAGGATGGGGCGAACAAGATGGAAAAAATATCGGCTGGTATGTTGGTTATGTTGAAAAGCCGCGAAAAGGTTCCAAGGAAAAACAAAGCGACTTCTGGTATTTTGCACTGAACATCGATATGGATGCCAACCGTCCCGAATCACGCATGGTTATCGTTAAACGTGTGTTGGCTGAATTGAAAGTGATCTGATTGCTTATTTAACTTTTAGAATTCTTCTTGCCCTGACTTTTAATCCCGCACTGCCGTTTTCAAGCAAGGGTTCAACTACCATTTCCAATTCGCGTTTTAAGTCGGGGTGTACTTCCGTTATTTTCTGTCCCATGATCATCGCAAAAGCACGTTCTGCAATGCTTCGTTTGGGGTCGGCAACAACATTGATCGCAAGGTCGAACGCCAATGACTGATGTTTTTCGGTTACGAGTACAGCTTCATAGATCCGAAATACATTTCTGCAAAGTGTGTGATGTGGATTTTTTTCTTTAAGCAGTTGCAGTAGCTTTCCGGTATGCTTTAGGATCCACTCCGGTTTTTGACGGGCGGCTTCACTTAATGCCCATGATGCTACTCCCGAGCGGGGATGTTCGTTTTTTAGTACTTCCCGAACCAATTCGTCAAAATGCGATCGATCCTTCAATGCCCACTTGCAAAGTTTGAGTGATGCCGATTTATTGAGGTGTCCGTTGAGTAGGTTGTAATCCATTTTCTCAAAAATAACGAAATTCACATTTGTGCTGAGTAATGGGGTCCTGATATCGGTCATTTGTAAGCCGGATTTGAAAAGTTATTGGCAGTTGGTACGACATATGAAC
>JBKBUQ010000297.1:0-2106 GCA_046289975.1 Flavobacteriales bacterium
CGATTGTTTGTTATGCATTTGAATTCGGTTTAAATTGGAGCAGTATTTCTAGCATGGAAAAAATATACTTAGCCGGTGAGTTCATTGCCACCTCGCAACAAATTGTTGTGACCGATCCTTATTCAGGTAAATCGGTAGCTTCTGTTTCTTTAGCATCGCCCTCTGATTTGGATATGGCAATTGCAAAGGCGAATGCAGTCCGTTCCCAAATGCAGGATCTCCCTGTTTTTGAACGTGCAGGAATCTTGCGCAAAATCGCAGAGACATTTACAAAGCGAAGAGAGGAGTTGGCAAAGCTACTCATCAGCGAATCCGCAAAACCGTGGCGTTATGCCATTGCAGAAGTAGATCGTGCTGCAGAAACCTTTCTGATTGCCTCTGAAGAATGCAAACGTTTTCCGGGGGAGGTAATGAGTCTTGACTGGACAACCTCCGGAAAAAACAGAAAGGGTATTGTAGACTATTTTCCAATCGGTGTTATTGCCGGAATTACGCCATTCAATTTCCCCTTCAATTTAGTTGCCCATAAAGTTGCTCCGGCCATCGCTGCCGGTTGCCCTATAATACTGAAACCGGCATCTTCAACTCCATTGTGTGCACTGGAACTCGCACGAATCATTCACGATACCACACTTCCCAAAGGAGCGTTTTCTGTGCTGCCATGCGACAGGAATACCGGAAATGCATTGGTGACTTCCAATGATATTCAGGTTTTATCATTTACTGGCTCGCCTGCCGTTGGTTGGAAAATGAAAGACACAGCAGGTAAAAAGAAAACAGTGCTTGAATTGGGAGGAAACGCCGGTGTATTTATTGCAGCCGACGCCGATATTGATCTCGCTGTTGAACGTTGTCTTGTTGGTGCCTATGCGTATAGTGGTCAGATTTGCATCCACACGCAGCGAATTTTTTTGGAGGATAAAGTATTCGAAGAATTCGTGGAAAAGTTCATGCCACGCGTAGAAATGCTCAAAACGGGCGATCCTTTACAAAGGGATACGGAGCTTTCTTCAATGATTGATGAGGAAAACGCAATACGGGTCGATCTTTGGGTAAAAGAGGCGATCGATGCCGGTGCGAAAATGTTGTGTGGTGGAAACAGAAACGGAAATTTTTATGAGGCAACCATTTTAACCGGAACCGATGCATCCATGAAAGTGCATGCAGAAGAAATTTTTGGTCCGGTTGTTTGTGTTGAAAAAGTAAACAATAAAGAAGAAGGAATTCGTCAGCTCAACAATAGTCGTTTTGGGTTACAGGCCGGGATATTTACCAACGACCATGCATTGATTCAAAAAGCATTTAAGAAACTGGCAGTAGGAGGAGTTTTGGTAAACGAAGTCCCCACTGTGCGTTTTGATCACATGCCTTATGGTGGAGTTAAAGATAGTGGTCAGGGCAGAGAAGGAGTAAAGTATGCAATGCTCGATTTCCTCGAACCAAAAATTTTGGTGTTGTAAATGCAATCCCTGTTTTAATCCTTAAGCATCAACTGTACCTTGTTGTTGTTTTTCCAATGCTTTTGCGATTTTCTTATTGATTCTCCATCGCACAAAAAAGAACATCATTAAAGGTAATCCTGCAAAAAACACGAGTACTTTCATCCATCCGTTGAAGGTAAGGATGCAGGTGCCGTCAAGTACACAACCCAGATCGGATTTAATAGGGGCTGTTTTTTTCTCTCCGGAAAAATAATCTTCCGTTTCCATTTGCACTTCAAACGTTTTAAAGACAAGCGTTTTGTTGGTGAACATTACATAAAGAAACCCGAACAAAAGGGTTGCAAATAAAAATGCGGTGATGGAGGCTTTGTTCATGACAGCAAATGATTTATACGACTAATTTATTCACATTTTCGGAGTCTGTGCAACTTAAAGTTGCTTTTTGGTGTCTGATTAGTGAAAACAGCTATTTATGCGAATTATAATTACTCTTTTTTTTGGGATTTGGACCTCAAATCTTTTACATAGTCAATTGGTTGTAACCACAACTCAAACGCCGCTGCAATTGGTTCAGAATACGCTTGTTGGTGGTGGGGTGGCGGTTTCACTCGTGACTTTTAAGGGTGTTCCCGGGGGTATCGCTCATCCTGGAAGTGGCTGGTGT
>JBKBUQ010000029.1:0-10139 GCA_046289975.1 Flavobacteriales bacterium
GTCTTACCTCTTCAACTGCGCTCGAAGATCCAGACAAGTGTTTAAAGTTGCACACAGAGGTGCTTGAATTACTCACTGAAACACAAACCGATTCCATTTCCTATTACCTTATTGAGGCCTTGAATCGTGTTGCTAATTCATTTGATATTTCAGGCGATTATGAGCTTGATGTGGCAAAAGAATCGAAAAAATTCGAGCCCTTCGGCATTGCGGTAAATAGCGAAGAAGGAATGCCATTTTATTGCATCAACTGGAACTATGTATTCAGCAACATGCACAAAAAAGCCAGTCCAAACATGAAGGCCTTTTTGAGGTATCGTGATAAATTTCCTGAAAAACTGAGCTACGATGCCGGTCTCGCATTTAGTCCAATGGAACTTTCAGAACGCACAATTGAAGCGGAACAACTGATTGCAAATGGAGATTTTCTAATGCGAGACTACGTGCTTTCCGAACTAAGCGATGTAACAAGCTATATCTTCTTCGGTATGGACAATACTCCTGCATTCGAATACGAAACCAATGAACTATATGAAGAGTCAAAGACCGCTCTTGAATTCCTTCAAAAAAACGGGGGGCCTGTTGTTGCAGGTATTGTGCGCGATTTTCTTCATCATCTTGAAGTTAACTCCTGGAAAAGAACGGATGAAATGTGGGAACTTTACAACAATGAGATCATTCGAAAAAAACTTGAGGATAAATACCCGCTTGGAAAACAATAATCAATTCAACTGCTCAATAAAATAGTTACTGATCTTTTCCATCAGGTGTACCCGCTCCGGTCCGCGAACATTATGCTTATGTCCGGGATAAACATAATAATCAATATGTACTCCGGCCTCTACTGATTTGTAAAGAAGCTTTAAACTATGTTGCCAAACAACAACATCATCGTCGGCACCGTGTATTACCAATAATCTGCCTTTCAGCTTCGAAATATGATTCAATACATTATTCTCTTCATAACCGGATTTATTTTCAAGAGGAGAATCCATGTAACGCTCACCATACATGATCTCATACAAACTCCAATCGATTACAGGTCCGCCAGCAACACCTGCTTTAAACAGATCTGCATAACGCGTCATAAGCGAAGTGGTCATGAAGCCGCCGTAACTCCATCCATGAACTCCAATACGTTCAGCATCAACATACGAGTTCGACTTTAACCAATTCACTCCTGAAAGCTGATCCTTCATCTCTACTTCTCCCAATCGGCGGTGAATTGCTTGTTCAAAAGCCTTCCCCCGGTGACTAGTTCCTCTTCCATCGAGGGTGAACATGATAAACCCACGCTGGGCCATGTATTGGTACCACATATCTGCACCACCCATATAGGAATTGGTCACCAATTGCGAATGCGGTCCATTATAGAGGTAAACAACTGCAGGATATTTTTTTGTGGCATCGAATCCCGGAGGCAAAAACATTCTGCAATAGAGCGGTGTTCCTTCTTCATTGGGAATAGTAAACATCTGAAGAGTTGCCTTATTCACATCAGCAATCGGATCAGGTGAACGAAACAACTCTGTGCTTTTCCCTGACTTTACCTGCGTTCGGAAAGTAATTCCAGGTGTGGAAGCATCCGAAAAATGATCAATAAACCAGGTGCGTGATATATCCGGAACACAACGATGAAATCCGGATCGCGGTGTAAGATTTACCACTTTGCCTGTTGCAAGTTCTATCCGACAAAAATTCTGATCGATAGGCGAAGTCATATTGGCATGGAAAAAATAATTTTTGCCGGAAGCATCAAAACCATTATGATCCTTGATTTCCCATTTGCCGAGTGTGAGTTGGCGAATCAATTTACCGCTGATGCTGTACAAATACAAATGCTTAAATCCATCGCGATTACTCTGCCAGATAAATTTCGTGGGGTCATTTTTCAGAAATACCATTGGGTGAAGCGGCTCAATATATTTATCGTCCTTTTCAATAAATAAGGTTCTAATAAATGCTCCGGTTTGCGAGTCATATTCATTCAAGCTCATTTCATTCTGAGCTCTGTTAACCAAAGCAATGAAAATTCGCTCTTCATCGGGCGACCAGCAAACATTTGTTAAATACTGTTCGGGATCCCCACCTGTATTGACATAAATAATTGTTCCTTTTTTTATGTCATAAATTCCGAGTTTCACGTGGTGACTTTTATCTCCGGCAAAGGGATATTTAATGTTTTCATTTTTTGCCGGTCGCTCCAGCCAATTAATAATGGGGTAATCACTAACCATACTTTGATCCATTCGGTAAAAAGCCAAAAAACCGGATTTCGGAGAAAAAAATAAGCCCTTTTCAATTCCAAACTCGTTGCGGTGAACGGCATGCCCATAAACGAGATTGGAGTTTCCGTCTGTAGTTACAGGTGTCTCCTTCCCATTGTTGTGCAAAACAATATTGTTCTCCTTTGTATACGCAAACAGTGTTGGAATTGATGAGCGCTCTTCGTTTTCGTGGTAAACCAACCGAGCGGTATCTGCTGATGGCCTGGCCAGTTTCTTTTTTACATCAAACTCCCATTTCTTCCCATCGAGATAAAAATCAAAAAACACAGCGCTTTTCCACTTCGGATTTGGTAGTCCCTTTGGTCCTCGTTGCCCGGCTTGTATAAGCGCTTTTTTGTAGTCTTCCAATAACAATAATTCCATCTGCTTACCTGACACATCGGCGAGCATTATTGCAGGATTATCTTTTCGCTCCCAGGAAACAACTCCTGTAACAGCAGTAAACTTTAAATTCTTTAATCGCTCAACCGAACGGTAGGAATCGGAACCGGGAATTGCCTCCTGAATGGACAGGTTCCGTTGAGCTTGCGATTGCGCAACGACAAACAGAAGAAAAAGAAATAGCTTATTCATAAACTGGTTTTTGTGCAAAATACGTTTTTCATATCTTTTCATGAAAGAAGGATCCAGGCAATAATCCTTTATCAATGAAAATAGTGCGTATTTTTACCTATGCGATTTCTTTTCCTCAGCCTTTTACTGATTCGCCTTGTTCATGCTCAGGATTCGTTGGTAAAAACCATTTGGTTCGCTCCCGAAAGCTATGAGCTTACGCCAACGCTTATTGCAGATATCGCATCACTTTGGCAAAATGGATTACACATACCTAATGGAAAGCGACTATTGGTGATTGGTCATACCGACAATCAAAAAGATTCGCTGAGTAATATGCGGCTATCGGAACAACGGGCCAGAGCTGTTGCTGATGTTCTCCGAAAAGCCGGAGTTCCCTCAGATAAAATTCACCTGGGCGTATTTGGAGCGAATGAACCTGTGGGGAATAACTCCACTTCATCCGGACGCGCAATAAACCGCAGGGTAGAGGTAAGAATTGGTCCGGCCGTTTCGCAAACACGAAAATCCAATGTCTTTTCCTATTCACTACAGGGCACAAACTACAACCAGGACACCATTACAATTAGTTCTCCGCAGGGAATCGTCCTGCGTTTTCCGCCCGGCTGTATCCAACCTGAAGTGGCCGCATTAATTCGCATCACCATTTTTCAAGGGGGAAACCTTTTTTCAGAATTTATTCATCAGTCATTCTCTTCCTTCTCCACGGCAGATCGTCCGGTCGACCTGGCATTGTTTCTGAAGCTGACAAACTCAACTGAAGTTTTTTCTACGAGAACTGCTTTTGAACTTCTGCTTCCTGCAAGTGGATATTATTCGGGTATGCAATGGTTCGAGGAGAATGACTATAAGCTCAATAAACGGTGGAACGCCATTGAACGGAAAACGTTCCCGTTGATTTACCAAGGCACCCCCTATACCGGAATACTTTGTACCCAACTAAAATCGTACGCACTGGGTAAACAAAATCAAAAATTTCCAGAACCACTTGAGGAAATTCAGCTCAATCTGGATGTCGATGCCGATAGTATATTTCTGGTTTACCAAAACGACAGTATTCAACGCTTGTACAGGTTTTCACCGGATGGCAACTTCATTACTCCTAATCACTACATAATAAAGCCATACAACTCTGGCCTTGCGCCTACTTTTTACATTTATACTTCTGAGGAGAAAAAAAACAAGGTATACCTAATAAAACACGAAAACCTGGTATGGTTGAAGCGAAAAAAAGCATGGACTATTCGTAAAAAAGATTTGAGATAAGGCTTCGCTGTTTACGAATGAGAACAAAAAAATCATTGTAACAGGAGGAGGAGGCGCAGGGTTTTTTGAAGCAATAAATGCTGCTGAATTTCAGCTCGAAGGTAAAAGCATGTTTAAAGAAGAAATTGTTTCCGCAGGTGGAATTGATCTTGCGGAAGTAAACATGAAGACCATTGAAAGCAAACTGTTCCCAGGATTGTTCTTTGCCGGAGAAATACTGAACATCGATGCCATTACCGGTGGATTCAACTTCCAGGCAGCATGGACAACCTCATTTATCGCTGCTAAGAAACTTTAGAAAAATTCATTTCCCTTTAAAAAGTCTTCGTTTTATGCGGCTGAGGCTTTGCGGAGTTAATCCAAGGTAAGTTGCGATATAACTACCCGGAAGACTACTTACAATATCGGGATGACGGTTCAGGAAATTCAAATAGCGCTCTTCGGCAGATTGAAGAAGGAAGGACTCCATTCGCTGACGCATATCCAGAAATGCCCGCCGGGCAAAAAGATTCTCAAAACGAATCAACTCAGGCGCTTCTTTGTACATGTCAGGCAAGGACTGCTTATCAAGTGTAATCAAAAACGTGTCGTCGAGCGTTTCGAAATCCAAAGGACTGGGTTCACCGGTGAGGAAACTCTGGAAGTCGGTTGCTATTCCATCGGGAAAATAAAAGTTCCAGGTAATCTCGCCTTCGTCTCTATTAATGAAGGATCGAACTGAGCCTTTCACCACAAAATGCATGGCCTCACTTGGCCTTCCTGCTGAGGATAATGTAGAAGAGCGTTGCATGTGCTGTTCACGTAATCGGGAGGATAAGACAAGCCATTCCTTATCGGTCAACGCAGTGCTCTTCTCCAGGTGTTGGCGAAGCTTGTTTTTCATCGTTACTAAAATACGATTTTCTCCCTCATTGCGTTAGTATCCAGGTAGTGCTGTATTAACATCCGTCTTTGCATAAATGCATTTAGGGCGAATCGTATTGCATGGCCTTGCAGACTAACTTGCAGTCGAATGGAACCGGAGAAGAAGAAGCGTTGGTACAGCAAGGTCTGGAAATGGACCCTGAATACGCTATTGGTTCTTGCAAGTATTGTTGTAATCCTCATTTCTCTTATCGTTGTATTTGAAGAAAAAATTAAACGATATGCAATTAGCTATCTCAACCAATACCTTACCACAGAAGTAAGAGTAGAATCCATCGACCTCGATATTTTTAGTCGCTTTCCCAATGCCTCGTTGCGCTTTACCAATGTGGTCATTATGGATCCGCCACATGTAAAAAAGCTGCGCGACACTCTTTTGTACGCTAAGGAACTGCACCTCGAATTTGGAATTTGGGATTTATTTGGGGATGATATCAGTGTAAAGAATATTACCGCACTTAAAGCCGACATTCGCCATTACACTGATGAAAACGGAAATGCCAACCACGAAATATGGAAAGAGCCTCAAACAAAATCGGAATCAACAGGGTTCGGTTTTAATCTCGAGCTTTTGTTTCTTAAAGAAAGCAAACTTCGCTTCGTTCACAAGCCAGGCAGGCAGGACCATTCATTTTTGCTTGATGAACTGCAACTAAAAGGCAAGTTCACTGAAAAAGCCTTCGCAATGAAAACAGGTTTTAAAGGAACCATCCGCCATATTAAAAACAGAGGCATCACACTTATAAAAAACAAAAGCGCCGAAGTACAGGTAGGTTTCAATATGGACCGAAACGCCAAAGTACACAGCATTAGCACAGGAGAGCTTTTACTGGGCGACATGCGTTTTGGTATTGAAGGTACAATTGATGATAAGGATGCCACACAATTGGATCTGGCCATCAATGGTAAAGACATCCGTATCGAATTGCTGTTAAAAACATTTCCTGAATTACTGGGAGACGATCTGGAAGCCTACCGCTCCAAAGGCAAATTGGATTTTTCGTCGTCTGTAAAAGGACCTTCTGCTGATCCGGATATTGCGGCAACGTTCACCATCAGCAATGCGGAACTAAGTGAAAAAGTAACCGGTATTAAATTGTACGATCTCAATTTCAAGGGTGATTTCAAAAGCAAAAACAAGAATGAAAAAGAGCGCTTGTTGATCGAAGAGTTATCAGGGAAATTCAGCGACGGCTCATTTAGCGGTAAACTAAAGCTAAGTGATTTTGAGCGCCCGTTTTTATTCGCCGATTTAAAAGGAAATTTTAACCTCGCAACGCTCCATCAGTTTTTCAAATTTAAGGAAGTGCAAAAGGCTGAAGGCGGACTGCAAATAGCAGCCCGATTGGAAACCCGGTTCACACATGATGCAGAAACAGAAAAGTGGAGCATGAATGTGCAAAAAGCAAATGGAAGTGCGGCTGTAAAGGACATGAACCTTAAACTGACCGATCATCACGTTGCTTATAAAAACCTAAATGGAAAATTTACACTCAGCAACAATAATGCGTTTGTTGAAGGATTGAAAGGCCACCTCGGAAAAACAGACATAGCTATTGATGGTGTTCTTGAAAATTTAGTCCCGTACCTGTTGCTTCGAAATGAAAAACTAACCATACTGGCAAATCTTCGTTCCGAACTGGCAGATCTTAATGATCTTTTTGCTATTGACAATAGCGAAGAGCTTAAGGAAAACAATGCGGCAACATCAGGTACCGATGTTAAGTTCCCGAATAATATCAATTTTAATCTCAACGCTACTATAGGAAGGATCGAATACATCACATTTAATGCAGGTAAGATCAAAGGAAGCTTACGAATGATAGATAAAGTTTTCCAAGGGAAAAACCTGAGCATGGTGTTTGCAAAAGGCCACTGTTCAGGAGAGCTTGAAGTTGACGGAAGCAATGCAAAAGAACTTGGCATTACAGGAAAGGTAGATATTTCTGAAATGGACATCCGCGAAACATTCACCTTGTTCCGGGATTTTGGTCAGAATGTTGTAAAACACGAAAACATCAAGGGACTGTTGTCCGCATCAGTAGAATTTGGATTTATAACAGACTCCGCTCTTCGCATCAACGAAAAAAAGATCATCAGTATTGCAAAGATTCAAATTACCAATGGAGAATTGATCGCATTACAGTCACTGAAAGATGTTTCCGATTACATGCGGAAAGACAAAAAAATCAAAATGGCGATTGGCAAAAATATCGATGACCTGGAAAAACGATTGTCACACATCCGGTTCTCTGAATTAAAAAATACGCTCCAGATCCGAAACGGAAAAGTAATTATCCCGGAAATGGAAATAGAATCGTCAGCCCTGAGCATTCGCTTTTGGGGCGAGCACGGTTTTGATAATACGATCGACTACCATATAAATTTCAGATTCAGAGAGCTAAAAACCAAAATGGAAGAGACCGAATACGGATATATCGAAGACGACGGTACCGGTTTCAGGGTGTATATTCATATGTATGGCGACATTAACAGTCCTCAATTCGAAAACGACAGCAAAGAACGAAAGCAGGATCGTAAGGAATACAATCAGGCAGAAAAACAAAACATCAAAGCGATCTTAAAACAGGAATTTGGTTTGTATAAAAAAGACAGCACGCTAAAAATAAATGAAACGCCTGAACAAAAAGTTAAGTTCATGCTCGAATGGGAACAGGATCAACCAACCGACCAGCCAACCGATCCGAATAAAGATAAAACCAAGCGGGACAATAAAGACAGAATGGACAAGTTTAAAAAGAAGCTTGGGGTACAAGAAGACACTTCAAAAACCGGTTTCCGGCACGAACAATAATACTTATCTTGGTAATCAATAAACTACTGATCCATTGAATCTCTATTCGCGTAAGCAACGCTGGAAGATTGTTTTATTATTTATTGCGCTTATTCTTACAGGTGCTTCGCTTTGGTATTCGAGCAAAATAGTTGGCAAGATCCGTGAAGACGAGCGCTTGCGTGTCAAGATCTGGTCTGAGGCGGTTCGTTCTTCGGTAAATCAATTGTATGTAACAGGAAAGCTTTTCGATAAGCTTCGTGAAGACGAAAGGAAAAACGTGCGTCGCTGGGCAAAGGCAATGCAGGAGCTTGGCAAAGACCTGAACGATTACACCTTTGCAATGGAAATCGTACAGGAAAATAAAACCATACCTGTCATTCTAACCGATAGCAAAGGCAGATACACCTCAGCTCTAAATCTGGACATCAGCGAGGACAGTATCCGAAAAAACCTGAAAAAAGCCCGTCCTGATCAGGATGATGTGTGGTACCGCAACGAGGCGCGTAAAATTTTTGAAGACACCATCTACAAAATGGTAGATGAATGGAAAGGAAATTATCCCCCTATTGTTATCAATTTTCGTGGTAAACCAATCAATACCGTTTACTACCGCGAATCAAAATTAATTGCAGAGCTGGAAGAGAAAAAAGATTCGCTCAGCAAAACTTTTCGTCAGGAACTAGTTAAAAACCAGGCGCTGGTACCCGTTATATTTACCGACTCAACTAAAACTGTAGTTATTGAAACCAATTTTGACTCTGTAGAAATTGCAATCCCCGGAAGATTAGATGAATTAATTGCTGAAATGAGCAGGCAAAACGAGCCGATAATGGTTCGTCTGAATGAAAATGAAGTCGGATACATTTTCTATCGCGACTCTGAAGTTTTGCGGCAATTGCGCTTGTTTCCCTATATTCAATTGCTCATTATCTCACTGTTTATTTTTATCGGCTATCTTTTATTTTCCACCTTTCGAAGGGCAGAACAGAATCAGGTTTGGGCAGGAATGGCTAAAGAAACAGCACATCAATTGGGTACCCCTTTATCCTCGCTTATTGCCTGGCTGGAAATTCTAAAAGGTCAGGGAGTTGATCCTCAAACCATCAGCGAAATGAATAAGGATATTCAGCGTTTGCAAATGGTAACAGACCGTTTTTCCAAGATTGGTTCAGAAGGTAAGTTGGAGTCAACGGATGTACAGCAACTCATTGTGCAAACCGTTTCGTATTTACGCCCCCGTATTTCGTCGCGTGTTGAAATTCATATCATCGAAGAGGTTGTACCTGTATTGGCGAAACTAAATGCACCCTTGTTTGAATGGGTTATAGAAAACCTGATAAAAAATGCAACTGATGCCATGGAGGCAGAGGGGAAAATAACCATTCAATTCAGCAGCAACCTCAACAAGGTAATGATCGACATCAGCGATACAGGAAAAGGAATTCCGCACGGAAACTTTAAAACAATTTTCGAGCCCGGTTACACCACCAAAAAACGCGGATGGGGCTTAGGTCTGGCGCTTGCCAAACGTATCGTTGAATATTACCACAAAGGAGAAATCTACGTGCTCCGCTCTGAAATCGATAAGGGTAGCACTTTCAGAATTGTGCTGAATAAATAGTGCAGATTTAAAAAGGATTCTTCCACTCCTCAGCCAACAAGGCATAAACCACATCATCCACCCATTCGCCTTTAAAATAAAGACTCTTGCGGAAATGCGCTTCTTTGGTAAATCCAATGCGCTGTAATAGTCGCTCAGAAGCAATATTCCCCGGATCAATTCCTGCCGTAATGCGTCGCTTTTTTAATTCAGAAAACAAAAACGCTATCACTGCAATAACAGCCTCCGTTGCATAGCCTTTCCCCTGATGTTGTTTCGCAAAAGTATAGCCAATCTCCGCCTGGCCATTCTCGATATCCCCCTCAATAAAATGAATGCCGATATCACCTATAACTTCACCTTTTTCCTTTTCCACTGCCACCAACTGAAACCAGGTTCCCGGAACATTGGGCACAGGTGAAGTTTTATCCACCAAATACAAAACATCATCCTTCGTATGGTATTCCCTCGGTAAAAAATGCGAGACTTCCGGATCCGAACGATACGCAAACAACGCAGAAATATCCTCCCGCTTAACTGGACGAATGATCAGACGTTGGGTGTAAAGCGGATTCATAACTGATTTCAACCACAATACTACAACAATTAAATTCTACAAACCAACTATCTTCAAAATCATAAAAACCACTTCCACAAGTACTATCTTTGCAAGCTAAACCTTTCACCACAT
>JBKBUQ010000029.1:10239-23119 GCA_046289975.1 Flavobacteriales bacterium
TCCCACATTCCCACATTCCCACATTCCCACATTCCCACATTCCCACATTCCCACATTCCCACATTCCCACATTCCCACATTCCCATATTCGCATATTCGCATATTCGCACACTTAAAAAATGATCTACCTCCACATCCCCTTCTGCAAACAAGCCTGCCACTACTGCGATTTCCATTTCAGTACGTCAATGGGATTTCGGGATTCGGTTATGAAAGCAATCAATCGTGAAATTGCCTTGCGCAAGGAAGAGTGGAAAGATGGAGTAATGCAAACCGTCTATTTCGGAGGTGGAACTCCCTCACTCCTGAGTAAAGGAGAACTGACGGAACTCCTGCAAACGATTCGAACAAATTTCGTCATCGATAAAAATGCAGAAATCACGCTCGAGGCCAATCCAGACGATATCACACCTGAAAAACTAAGTGAATGGAAAGCCAGCGGCATCAACCGACTCAGTATAGGCATACAATCTTTTCGCGATGAGGATCTCAAATTGCTAAATCGCGCGCATCAGGCTGAGGAAGCTTTACAATCCATCCGCAATGCGCAGGAAGCCGGTATCACCAACATCACTATCGATCTCATTTACGGAATACCAGGACTCGAAATCTCCGATTGGATTGCCAACTTAGACCAGGCCATCGAAACAGGTGTGCCTCACATATCGGCGTATTGCCTGACTGTTGAACCGGGTACTGCGCTAGAAAGCATGGTGAAAAAAGGTAAGATCAGTCCGATGAATGAAGATCAGGGTTCAGAGCACTTTTTGATACTGCGCGATAAACTGATTGCTGCCGGATTTGAACATTACGAGATTTCCAATTTTGGAAAGCCCGGATTCCATTCCAGACACAACAGTGCCTATTGGAGAGGGAAACCCTATATCGGAATCGGACCATCAGCGCACTCGTACAGCGGCAATAGCCGTCGGTGGAATGTATCCAACAACAAGAAGTACTTCGACGCCATAAACGCCGGAGAGCCGTTTTGGGAAAGTGAAGAGCTGAGTAATACTACACGGTACAATGAATATATACTTACAGGACTCCGCACCAGTTATGGCGTAAGTGAAGAAGAGATCGCTAATCAATTCGGAGAACGATTTCGCCAACATTTTATCGACAATCTTTTTCAGTGGAATATTTCCGATTATATTCAGAAAGCAAATGGCCGTATTGTATTAAATGCCGGAGGACGATTAGTGGCAGATCGAATTGTAAGCGATTTGTTTTGGGTGGGTGATTGATTTTTAAATTTTAGGTAACTTTCCGAAAACTCCTCAACGTGTCATCACTGCAAATTGATTTTTCGAAATTCGATTTTTCCTCTCCCATCGACATCTCCCTTCCACTGGCAGCCGGACCCGGACATGCCTCAGCATGGTATGTCGATCCAATGGAAATTGAACCGGTTCGTGCCGGTCGCTTTATTGGATCCGTTGCAGAAGGGGGAAGCACCAACTTCCGAAATATCCGTTTTAATCCGCACGGACATGGTACGCATACAGAATGTGTTGGGCACATTGCAAATGAGGTATATTCCATCAACCAATGCCTCAAAACATTTTTCTTTTCTGCCACACTCATCTCTGTACAGCCTAAAATTGTGATCGAAGATGCTGATCTATCAAAAACCGGTGATGCTATAATTACACTTAAACAATTACAATCAGCAATAGGTACACCATCAACTAAAGCCTTAGTTGTTCGAACAACTCCTAATACAAACGACAAAAAAACTAGAAACTACTCCAAAACCAATCCGGCCTACTTCACGCCCGAAGCCATCAGCTGGCTGGTTCAAAACGGTATCGATCACCTGTTGGTTGATCTTCCTTCCATCGACCGTGAAGAAGACGATGGCAAGTTGCTCGGTCATCACGCATTTTGGGAATACCCCAACAATACCCAATTCCACCGTACCATCACCGAGTTTGTTTTTGTGGCCGATGAAATTCCGGATGGAGATTACCTGCTTAACCTGATGATCGCTTCATTCGAAAACGATGCGAGTCCGAGTAAACCCGTATTGTATCCTATACGGTGATTATTATCACGCTTTGTTGAAAGAAGCAGTCTTACCTTTGATATTATGAAGCATATTCTTATTTTTTCCCTTATAGGAATCACCTCTCTGGTTTTATCCTGTTCCTCTCCCGAAATCAAATCCAACGAACAATCCCTTCCTGAAAATGCACTGAGCGTTCTTGATACAGCCCACTACATTCACCAGGCCGATAGCCTGATCACAATCACTTTCGACACCCTTAGCAAAACACTCAAGGCCAAAATGAATGAAGGTGGTCCGGCAGCTGCGGTTCCATTCTGCAGAGAGCAGGCGTATCCTCTCACTGCAACGTACCAAAATGAATTTGTCTTTCTTCGGCGCACATCCCTTAAATTCCGCAATCCCGGGAACACTCCAAGCGATGATGAAAAAGCAATACTCGAAGATTGGCAAAAGGCATTCGATGCAGGAAATACTCCGGGATATGGCTTTTATACCGATGAGGGACGTGTACATGTAATGAAACCCATTTTCTTGAAGGAAATGTGCCTTGCCTGCCATGGCACTTTGGATAAAGACATCAATACCTCTACACTGGCGGTCATCGACAGTCTGTATTCGCTCGACAAAGCCAGAAACTACAAAGAGGGAGATCTGCGCGGAGGATGGCATGTCACATTTTTTGTGCAAGACTAGGCTGCAAAAAAAATTTTTGCCTGAAAAACCCAACAGGAACAAAACATTATTCGGACACTTCCCGTATATTGAAGGGAAATCCAAATCCTATTCTTCATGGCTATTCATCTCGATGCAATTGATCTGAAAATCCTGAATATCCTTCAGGAGAAAGGTAAAATCACCAATGTGCAACTGTCACAGGAAGTCGGTCTCTCTCCTGCCCCCACTCTTGAGCGGGTAAAAAAACTCGAGAATTCGGGGGTGATAAAAAGTTACCATGCACAAATCGACAAAACACGTGTAGGCTTAGGGTTTACTGCGCTTATCCAATTGTCACTTACCCGGCAAAAAGACAATGCCATGCGAAATTTTGTTGCAGCCATAAACAAGATTCCGGAAATAACCGAATGCCTGCAGCTCACCGGTAGCTTCGACTATCAACTGCGTGTTGTGGTTCGAGATATACCCGCCTTCGAACGTTTAATTGCAGATAAGCTTTCTCGAATAGAAGAAATTGGTCAGATGCAAACTGTTGTTGTTTTGTCAGAGGTTAAATCCGGCCGATCACTTCCTATCCGAACAGAATGAACATTGAACTATTGCGCAATTACTGCATCGCTAAAAAAGGGGTCACCGAAGAATTTCCTTTCGATGAACGAACACTTGTTTTTAAAGTGATGGGGAAAATGTTTGTATTAGCAGATGTTGAAACATTTGATGGCATCAACGTAAAATGCGATCCGGAGCTTGCCATTGAACTACGTGAGCGTTATGCAGGCGTTATACCCGGATACCACATGAGCAAGAAACATTGGAACACCTTGGTGATGGACGGTAGTTTACCTGAAAAAATGATTCTAAACTGGGTTGATGATTCTTACGATCTGGTCGTCGCTTCTTTGCCGAAAAAACTACGAGAAGAACTTTCAAATCTTTAAGGCTGTTCATTTTCATCTTATCTTTGCAAGTAAATTCTACAAAATGACTTTTCTGCGTGTTTTTGTTTGTTTGCTGATCTTCCCATTTCTATCCTGTTCAACCGGTGAAACTGAAATAGAGGATATAACGGACACTGTCTCTATAACAACACCCGAAAGTTTTGAAGCCATGCCCATAACCAATGAGTATGTCTATGAAATTACGGATAAAAAAACAGGAAAGAAAAAATTGTTGAGTCAGGAAGAATACCTTAATTCCGATTACACTGCCGACCCCAGTGTGGAAGTAGTGGAAAAAGTGAAAATTCATTAATCATTCATGCAATTCACCTGATGGATCAGATGCACGGATAATCAGTAGAAACTGCGACCATTTTTCTTTATCAGCCAACATCTTTCCAATCCACACCCTTTTCTTTTTTCCATTGGAAAGGATATATATTTTCTCTCCCTCCACGATAAAATCGGATAGCTGATTAAACGGATACTTTTTCTTAACAGGACCAATTAAGGCATGCACAAGGATATGGTCCGGATAAAGATCAAAATATGGATTCCGCATATAAAGTAATCCGCTTACAACAAGCATTACGACTCCTGCCAGATGAAACGGCTTAAGTAATCCTGTCCTGAAAAAAAGAATGCCATAAAGCACAAGCAACACAATCCCAACAAGAAACAAGGTCATTCCCCATGTTCGCGAGTGCCTTACTTCCAACAACGGTGATTCAACTTGCCCGGGGTTTCTGTTTGTCCTTTGCATTTGCCGAAATTAGTGATTTCATTCTCTCTGCGTATCTTTGTCGGCGAAACAGGCCTTTGTTGTTTCCAACCATTCGGCAAAGGCATCCATTATTCAGCAAAAATGCTCCTTCTTTCTCCCCAGCACTGGATCGATTACGAATTACTCGATTGCGGAAATTTTGAAAAACTCGAACGCTTCGGTGAATACGTTACCATCAGACCCGAGCCTCAGGCTGTGTGGGATAGAAAATGGAGTGATGCGGAATGGGGAAAAAGAGCGCATGTACTGTTTGAACAACAATCGAGTTCTTCCGGCGAGTGGAAAAAAATAAAGAAAATGCCCGACCAATGGGGTATTGACTATAAAATTCAAGCCTTAAAAAACAAACCTGCTGTTCGTCTCCGTTTAGGTTTAACCGCATTCAAACATGTTGGTGTTTTCCCGGAGCAGGCGGTAAACTGGGAATACATTGCGCAGTCCATTTCCCAAATAAAAACCGGTCAACCTCGTTTTCTAAATCTTTTTGCCTATACAGGAGCTGCTTCTCTTGCTGCTAAAACGGCTGGAGCTGATGTGTACCATGTCGACTCCATTAAACAAGTGGTAAACTGGTCGCGCGAAAACATGGAGCGTACCGGTTTAAGTGATGTTCGATGGGTTGTTGAAGATGCCCTGAAATTTGTGAAACGCGAATTGAAGCGTGGAAATAAATACAACGGAATTATTCTCGATCCACCCGCCTTCGGTCATGGTCCCAACGGCGAAAAATGGAAACTGGAAGAGCAGATCAATGAGATGATGAAAATTGTGTGCGATTTACTCGACGAAGAACACATGTTGATTTTAAACGCTTACTCCCTTGGCTTTTCGAGCATCATCATAGAGAATTTGCTGCGCGAAAAAGCAGGTAAAAATCTTGAAACAGGAGAACTTTTTCTTCAGGCAACTTCCGGAGTAAAATTGCCTCTTGGCGTTTTTGGCCGATTCAGGAATTTCTGATGGTAGACGTACATATCATCGGACAGGGATTAGCAGGCTCCGTTGCTGCTCTCGAGCTTTTGCGTAACGGACAAACTATCCATGTCAGTAACGATCCTTCCCTTTCGCATTGCTCCCGCACGGCTGCAGGATTGTTCAATCCGCTTAACTTCAAAACGCTGAGCCGGACATGGAATGCCGATGTTGTGTTTCCGGTTGCAACTAAGTTTTACAAGGACTGCGAACATCAACTAAAAACTTCGTTTTGGCATCCACTTCCTATGTTAAGGATAATTGGTTCGGAAGGAGAACAAAAAGAATGGAAGATGTCACTGTCTGGAAATGAGTTTGCACCTTTTCTGAATCACGATCCGGTTCCGGAAGAAATGCACACTTACAACAGAGGTTTTGGACTGGGATTGGTTGATCATTGCGGATATCTCGACACCAACACATTCCTCGAGGCAGTAACAGCAATGCTCATCGATAAAAATATTTACTCCGAATACAACTGCAAACAGGAGCCTGAAAAGACAAATCAAGGTTGGAACATCAATGGTATAGAAAGCCGGCATATTCTTTATTGCGAAGGATGGAAAGCCATGGAAAACCCTCTCTTCAACTGGTTGCCTTTTTTTCCGGTAAAAGGCGATGTTATCCTTATTGAAGATGATCATCTGAAGCTCGGCCATCTGATTAATGCGGGCTGTTTTATATTACCCATTGGAAGCAATTCTTACCGTATTGGATCTACATATTACAGGGGTGAAAAAGATGATGTTCCCACCCAAAAAGGGCGGAAGGAATTACAGCAAAAGGCCGAAAAAGTATTAAACCGACCTATAAACATAAGCAAACAATGGGCCGGGGTAAGACCTTCAACCGGCGACCGGCGACCATTCATTGGAGAACACCCAAGTAAAAAAGGAATCTGGATTTTCAACGGACTCGGCTCAAGGGGAGTCATCCTGTCTCCGTGGGTGGCCAGGCAACTTTCTTCGTCCATTATTTTCGGAACTCCTATCCCCCAGGAAACAGACATTGTGCGCCATCTGAAACGGTTCAGAAAAGTATAATTTGCATTTTTCTTTTTCATCCGGAATAATACTGGAATTGGATGCGATTTTACTGAACCTCACTGCACTTTCAGTGTACCGCACATTAGAATTTCATACCTTGAACTTTTCAAAACCTTATGTCGACCATGCTTCGTTTTAAAATCATCAGTTCTGCAATTGTTGTTGCCCTCGTTGGAAACTTATTAGGAAATTTTAACCTGAAATCCGGCGGTTCATCAAAACAGATCACACTCACTGCTCCTGTAAAAAATGGCGACTATAAAGAGTTGTGGTCCAAAGTTGATTCCCTCGAACAAAAAGGACTCCCAAAATCTTCGCTCGAAGTTGTTCAGGAAATCCTGAGCCGCGCAGGCAAGGAAGCAAATGGCCCGCAAGAGATCAAAGCCACCATACACATCATGAAATACAACAGTTATCTGGAAGAAGATGACTATGTAAATGCTATTGGAAATTTACAACGCATGGCCAACGATGCCAAGTCGCCGCAGAAGCAAGTTATTCACTCACTCATTGCTGAGGTGTATTGGGGTTACTATCAGTCCAACCGCTATAAGTTTCTTGGTCGCACCACAGTTATGGGTGTCAAGGATAATGATATTCGCACCTGGGACCTGCGTACCATTTCGGAGAGGATTGTAATGCATTATCTCCTTTCGCTTACCGAGCAGGACATTCTCAAGTCAACTCCTATCGAAAGCTTTGAAGACATTCTCATCGAAGAAAAAGAATACCGTTCACTTCGTCCAACCTTATTTGATCTGCTCGCTCACCGTGCAATTGATTTCTTCCGGGGCAACGAATTTGATGTAACTAAACCAGCCTATACCTTCCGCTTAAATGATCCCAACCACTTCGCCACTGCCGATAAATTCGCTGCAGTAAAATTTAGCACAAAAGATTCTTTATCCACCAAATTTTTCGCGCTTCACCTATTACAGCAATTAACAGTTTTCCACCTGAATGATGAAAATCCCGCTGCCTTGATACCGGTAGAAATTAAGCGATTGCAGTTTGTAAAAAACAATAGTGTAGTTGCAAATAAAGATACACTCTATGCAGCTGCGCTTTTCAACCTGAAGAACAAATACATCGATCATTCAGGTTGTGCCGAAGTGTGGTACGAAATTGCACGATTGCATGTGGAGCTCGGTAACCAATACAAAGCGCTGATACCCGAAACCGAAAAATTCAAATGGGAAAAAAAACGTGCCGTTGATATTTGCGCTGAAACCATCAAAAAATACCCCGGCACCTATGGTTCAGATTGGTGTTTATCGCTGAAAACACAATTGGAAAACCGCACTCTCGATCTTTCCGCAGAAGACGTTGTTGTTGCCGATAAGCCAACCCGATTAGTAATCGGTTCAACCAACATGAAAAAACTACACCTGCGCATTATGGATGTTGGTTGGGATTTTGAAGGACGCGGGTACAATGAGGAACAGGAAGCCTACATTAAACGCATCCTCGCTCAAAAAACATTTCGTCAGTTTGAAGTTGACCTCAAAGACGATGGTGATATGCAACGCCATTTACTGGAAATAGAACTCCCATCACTCCCAAAAGGGAACTATATCGTTGTTGTTGGTTCTCATTATGATTACTCCATAACTAACGAAGTTGTTTCTTGGCTTTCAATGGGGTCCAGTAACATCAGTTATTTTGAAAGAAGAAGCGATGATGAGAGTCAGCTGGAGTTCACCATGACCGACCGAATCACAGGACTGCCCCTTAAGGGTGTCCGCGCACAACTGGTACATGTGGAGTACGATTACAGCTCGCGACGGTACATTCACCGCAAGGGAGCAACCTATACTTCTGATGAAAACGGGTACTTTAAAGTGAAACACAGCCCACGAAACGAGCGCAATTTTTATCTCGATTTCAAAACAAACAACGACCGCTTAAGTACAACACGCAACTATTATCAGTACGAGCCCTGGATTGATACAAAACAAAAAACCCATACGTATTTCTTCAGCGACAGAATGATCTATCGTCCCGGACAAACAATCCACTTTAAAGGAATTCGTTTACACACGGATGCCAATGGAGAAAATGCGAAGATTGGTCCGAACGAAAAAGCAAGTCTGATCTTCTACGATAACAACTACCAAAAAATTGCAAGTCTTGATTTACGCAGCAACGAATATGGAACCTTCTCCGGATCGTTTACCGCGCCGTCCGGAGTACTAACCGGACAAATGCATATTACCGATGGATACGGAACACATTACTTCTCTGTAGAAGAATATAAACGTCCGAAATTCGAAGCCGAGTTTGAACCTGTACAAGGCGCTTATAAACTCGGACAAAAAATTAAAGTAACCGGAACCGCAAAAGCCTACGCCGGATCAAATATTGATGGGGCTAAGGTTAGCTACCGTGTAAGCAGAACAACCTATTTCCCTTACCGATGGTATTACTGGTATTACGACCGCGATTTAAGCTACAACCAAATGGAAATTGCGTTTGGTGAAACCATTACTAAAGAAGACGGAACGTTTGAAATCGAATTTGAAGCCATTGCAGATGAAAGTGTTTCAAAAACCTATAAGCCTGCATTCAATTTTACGGTATCAGCCGACATCACGGATATAAACGGTGAAACACGTTCGGCAAGCACTGTTGTAAATGTTGGGTACACCGCTATGACGCTCAGTACTTCCATTTATGGAGAAATAGACGTGAGCAGTAAAACACCGGTATACCTCTACGCAAACAATCTTAACGGATCACCAATTGATGCAAATGGTAGCGTTAGTATTCACAAACTCAAACAGCCCGACAGAGTGCTGCAACAACGTCGATTGCAAAGGCCAGATCGTCACCAACTCAGTGCGGATGAATACAAAAAAACATTCCCCAATGAGCTTTATGCAGATGAATTAAATATTTACAACTGGGCCAGAGAGCGAAAAGTTCACGAGATGCGTTTCGATACCAAGGCGCTCGACTCCATCCTGCTAAAGGACCTCAATAATTGGGAACCCGGTCATTATTTGATCGAAACAATTGCAAAAGATCCATTTGGCGAAGAGGTAAAGGACATCACTTATTTTACGGTGACCGACAACAAAAGCAATAAAATGTTTTTCAGAAATGAGTTGAAAATAAATGCTGATCCCTACAAACAATACGAGCCCGGAGAGAAGGCAATCATTCTGCTTTCCACCAAATGGAAAGACGTTATTGTTTTAATGGAAATTGAAGAAAAAAATAAAATTGTATCACGTCAGTGGATCAAGCTAAGTGACGAACAGAAAACCATCAGTATTCCCATTCTCGATAAACACCGTGGTAATTTCGCCATTCATTTCAGCACTGTTCGAAACAACCGCTTCCACAACCAATCTGTTGTTGTCAATGTTCCTTATACCAATAAAGAACTCGACATCGAATTTGAAACGTTCAGGAACAAAATACTTCCAGGAAGCGAAGAAGAGTGGAAATTGAAAATAAAAGGTAAAAAAGGCGAAAAACTCGCTGCAGAAATGTTGCTTACCATGTACGATGCTTCATTGGATGCCTTTGCTTCGAATGGATTCTATTTTCATCCTTTCAATTATTATTACGCACAGCATTATTGGTCGGCAGGCGACGGATTTGCCTCGAGAAGTGGTCAGCAATATGGTAAAGACTGGACACGATATCACTCTGCTCGGGGTAGAAATTTTGACCGCATCAACTGGTTTGGCTATGAAACCTATTCTTATTATGGATACGGTTTCAACAAGCGGTATTATATGCGCGGCGGTTACGACAGAGAAAGAGTCTCTGCAGTAACAGAAACAACTGCTACGGGTGCGCTTATGGAAGAACAAAAAAATGGAGAATCAATTAATCTTCCTGCAGTGGCTAAACAAAGCCTTGCAGTGTCCGGTGATAACTTTGATTTAGATGATATTTCAGTAGCAGAAAAAGATAAAGAAGGTAAAAAATACAGGAGAGACGAAGCAGGAGACACTCGTAATCCCGAAGGCAAAGTGCAGATTCGAACAAATTTCAGCGAGACTGCATTTTTCTTTCCGCAATTACAAACAGATGCGGATGGCAAGATTGTATTCAAATTCACTGCCCCGGAATCACTCACCAAGTGGAAGCTGCTTGGCCTTGCTCACACCAAAGAATTGCAAACCGGAACCATAGAGAAGGAAGTGATTACCCAAAAAGAACTAATGGTGAT
This sequence comes from Flavobacteriales bacterium, assembly GCA_046289975.1. GTDB lineage: Bacteria > Bacteroidota > Bacteroidia > Flavobacteriales_D > UBA2798 > UBA2798. Next base: position 20,852 of record JBKBUQ010000029.1, read on the forward strand.
GCCCAATGCGCCCCGCTTTTTCCGAGAAGGAGACCGCATTACATTTACCACCAAGATCAGCAACCTTTCCGAAAAAGATCTTGACGGAACCATTACCCTCGAGCTGATTGATCCGCTTACCCAAAAAACCGTAAACCCCCTGTTTGCGCACAAAGGAGAACAGCTCAAATTCACGGTAAAAAAAGGTGCTAGTACTTCGGCATCCTGGACATTTAGTATCCCTGAAAATCTGGGTGCGGTTTCGTATCGTCTCGTTGCGCGTTCCGGTTCGTTTTCCGACGGTGAAGAAATGGCTGTTCCGATTCTAACCAACCGAATGATGGTTACGGAAAGTATGCCGCTACCCATCCGCAAGGCCGGAACAAAACAATTCAATTTTACCAAACTCAGCAACAGCAACAAATCATCAACGCTTCGTCACCATAAACTCACGTTAGAATTCACCAATAATCCTGCCTGGTATGCCATTCAGGCCATGCCCTACATGATGGAATATCCGTACGAATGTGCCGAACAGGTTTTCACACGCTTTTACGCCAATTCCATTGCATCACACATTACCAATTCGAATCCAAAAATAAAAGCGGTATTCGAAGATTGGAAACGCAGTTCACCGGAAGCGTTCTTATCCAACATAGAAAAAAACCAGGAACTAAAATCACTAATGCTTGAAGAAACCCCGTGGGTACTCGAAGCAAAAGACGAAAGTGAGCGTAAAAAACGAGTTGCCGTGTTATTCGATCTTAACCGCATGGGCAATGAACTTAGCAGGGCACTTGGTAAACTCCGCAATATGCAGGTAAGCAACGGTGGATGGCCATGGTTCCCGGGTATGCCTGAAAGCCGGTACATCACACAACACATCATCACCGGAATGGGACATTTGGATCATCTGGGGGTAAAAAATATCCGTGAAGAGCATTCTACCTGGCAAATGGTGCAAAACGGTGTGCGTTATCTGGATAGCAGGGTAATTGAAGATTACAACTACATCAAACGCCATTATCCCAATTACAAAAAAGATAAACATATCGGATACGATGCCATTCAGTATCTCTATGCGCGCAGTTATTTCAAAGACCTGTCGATGGACGATAACCTGAAAGAAGCATTACTCTATTACCAGGATCAAGCGAAAAAATACTGGCTCGATTTTAATCTTTATGCTCAAGGTATGCTTGGTCTTGCCGCGCACAGGTTTACCATGAAAGAACTGGCAGGCGACATTGTAAAATCAATCCGCGAAAAAGCAATTCGTCACGACGAATTAGGAATGTATTGGAAAGACAATGTTGTTGGCTATTTCTGGTACCAGGCACCCATTGAAACCCACGCACTGATGATCGAGATGTTTGACGAGGTTGCAAATGACCAGGAAACGGTTGAAGAGCTGAAAGTATGGTTGCTTAAAAACAAACAAACCAGCGACTGGAAAACCACCAAAGCAACAGCAGAAGCCTGTTATGCGTTGCTCCTTAAAGGAACAGACCTACTCTCTAATGAAGAAATGGTAGAAATCCGCATGGGTAATGAAGTCGTTGATCCTGCCAAAATGGGGGTAAAAGTAGAAGCCGGCACCGGATATTTCAAAACCTCTTGGAGCGCTGAAAAAATCACTCCGGAAATGGGTAAGATCGCACTCAGCAAGAAAAAAGACGGAGTAGCCTGGGGTGCTGTATACTGGCAGTATTTCGAACAGCTCGATAAAATTACTACACACGAAACACCTCTGAAACTCAACAAAAAACTCTTCGTGGTTAAGAAAACCGAAACCGGACAGCAAATGGTTCCTTATGATGAAAAAACATCTCTAGAACCGGGCTCTCGCGTAAGGGTTAAAATTGAGCTGCGTGTAGACCGCGCCATGGAGTATGTTCATATGAAAGACATGCGTGCATCCTGTTTCGAGCCTGTAAATGTATTTTCACAATACAAATGGCAGGACGGACTGGGCTATTACCAAAGCACCCGCGATGCTGCTACCAACTTCTTCTTTGAGTACCTTCCAAAGGGAACCCATGTCTTCGAATACGATCTGCTGGTGTCGCATTTAGGCGATTTTTCTAACGGAATCACCACCATTCAGTGCATGTATGCCCCCGAGTTCACATCACACTCAGAAGGCATACGGGTACAGGTAAAAGGACAATAAGTTGCGATTATTGCGGGATGTCTTATCTTTGGAGAAAACCTAAGCAATGAAAAAGCATATTCTCCTTTTGGCTCTTCCGGTTAGCTTGTTTTTATCCTCTTGCGGAGGTGAAACAA
>JBKBUQ010000002.1:0-61146 GCA_046289975.1 Flavobacteriales bacterium
GGATGGGAAAAGAAGGTTCAATAATGCTTGCAATATTTGAACTAAATGGGCAAAAATTTATGTGTAGCGATAGCCCACCTGTACATAATTGGGACTTTACGCCTGCAGTTTCCAATTACGTGGAATGTGTGAATGCAGAAGAAATAAAAACGCTTTTTTCTAAACTTTCAGAAGGTGGTATAGTGACAATGCCGTTAGACAGTTATGGCTTCAGTCAAAAATTTGCCTGGGTAATTGACAAATTCGGAGTCTCGTGGCAACTGAACCTAAAATAGCAAGAAGTGAAGACTTGAATGGAACAAGAACAACGACCCGCTAACAGCGGTTTGGCGTAATGGCGGGTTCGGTGCTTCGTATAACAGTTTTTGTTGTAGGTTCAAGTGCAGTTCTTCGATTAAACTTTTGTGCTGAAAATCCGCCACTACGCCAAGCCGCCAAACGTTGGCAGTAATGCTAAAAAACTACCCCGTAAACAGACAAAAAACCTACTTGGACGACTTCTTCAAATCCTTCAAACCCCAATCGGACATATTATCAATTATAGGTAAAAGTGTTTGACCGTATTTTGATATTTTGTATTCCACTCTTGGCGGAATTTCTGCATAAATAATCCGTTCCAAAATAGTATCTTCTTCCATTTCACGAAGTTGGTTAACCAACATTTGCTTACTAATATCAGGAATAGCCTTTTGCAACATTGAAAAGCGGTTGCAATCTTTTCGTATTAAATGAATAATGACAGGTTTCCATTTACCACCAATCTTATTCAGACAATGGGTAACAGGACAATTATTCGGATTAAATTCTTTTGTTTTTCTTTTATTCTCCATTGGTCTGTATTTTTATACTATTCCAATTATTATTGACTACACTTTATTTTTGGACAAAGGTAATAATTTTGTGCCATTATTAACAAATAAATTTTAAAATATGGTCACAAAGAAAATCCTAATTGGAGCATTGCTGATAATTGTTTCAGCAATTGGCGTAAAGGCGTTTGCACATTCTCGTCTTTCAAAAAAAGAAAAGGTAAAACACATTACCGAAAAAATGGCAAAGAAACTTTCGCTTACAGATGAGCAAAAAGCTAAAGTATTTCAAATTAACCTTGACAGAGCCAACGGACACGAAGACGCTTACAAACAAGGCAGAAAAAAAGAAGTAATCCAAAATGCCGTTGCAAAATGGAGAACTGATTTAAAGCAAGTTTTAACCTCTGAACAAGCACAAAAATTGAAAATCTAATGAAAGCTGTTATTCGTCAAAAAGCAGGCAAAGAATTTTCAACAATGAAAGTTCAAAGTATAGAAAGCCCAAAAGCACAATCGGGAGAATTGAAAATAAAAATGGTCTCAAGCCGAATAAATCCTGTAGATATGGATTTAATGAAAGGTTTTCCTTCATTAAAGTACAAAAATCCGCAAATTGGTGGAATAGATGGTGCTGGTGTTGTATTAGAAGTTGGAGAAAATGTAAAAGATTTCTCTGTGGGTGACAATGTTATTTTTTACCGATTGTTCAGTGACATTGGAACTTGGGCAGAAGAAATTACCATTCCTGCAAACTACTGTGCCAAAATTCCGATTAACATAGAAGTTAAGGAAGCTGGAACAATAGCATTGCCATTACTTACAGCCTATGACAGTTTGATGCAACTGAGTGTAGAGAAAGGGGAAAAAATCCTTATACACGGAGTTGGTGGTGGTGTGGGTTTTCAGGCATTGCAAATAGCCAAACAAATGGGACTTTTTGTAATTGGCACAGGCAGTCAATCGGACAAAGCTGTTTTGGACAAAGCAGGTCTTGACCAATTTATCGACTACAAAACACAGGACTTTTCGCAAGTATTGAAAGTCAAAGAAGTTGATTGTGTTTTTGACGTGCTAGGTGACGATATTCTAAAAAAGTCAATCGCATTACAACCTAAAAAAGTAATTTCTGTAAAGTTTGTTGATACTTCATCTATGCACAAAGCTGGTGTAAATTTGCCAGGAATTATGAAATGGTTGATGAAAATGATGATGAGTAAATTTGTGAAATTGGCAAAGAAAAACAATGTAGAAATCATTGGACAAGTGACAGGAGCAAACGGAAAAATGTTGCAAAAAGCAGTTGACTTAATAAGTATAAACTATATTTCAAGAAACTTTAGAACACTATCATTAACGGACATTTCAACAAACGGACTGACTAAAAATGATGTTGGGAAAGTGATTGTTTTCTGATAAAATAAATAAGCACTACTGCCAACAGCGGTTTTGCGTCAGGCGGGGTTTCGTGCTTCGTTTGACGCTTTTTGCTATATTTGAACCGTGGTTCTTCTTATCAAGTTCAGTGCTAAAAATCCCGCACGAACGCCAAGCGCAAAAACGTTAGGTGCAACCATAATGAGACGACAGCACAACAATCTACCGAGACTTTTGGAGACACTGAATGACTGTCTCTGTACCCCCCCCTTAATTAGTACAGGGTCTAATTTAACTTGTTTTCTTCATTAAAAGCAAATGTTCCCTCTTTCCCTCTTTGGCCCCCCCCCAAAGAGGGAAAAATTGAATTTGTTATTCGGTATTGTACAATTGATTTTCCTCCTAACGCCTCATGGGGCCGTGAGTGATTGTAGTCGTTCATCCAATCTTCCTGTACCTACCCCATAATTCCAACAGTATAAAAATATAAATTCTTTTTCATTTTATTAATGTATCGTTGTCAATCGTTGTAAACTGGTGTGTGCTCTGTGCAGTTAGTTTTCCACAATTCACAGGGTTTAAAAACTCAATTGGCGATTTATCACCAAGGCTTTCATGTGGATGTTCGTTATTGTATTCAACCATGAATATTTCAGTTGCCTTTCGTACTTGATTTAGGTCTTCAAATATGTAAGTATCTAATACGTCTTCACGGTAACTGCGATTGAATCGTTCGATGTAACCGTTTTGTGTTGGTTTGCCTATCTTTATTTTGATGTGCTCAATCTTTTCTCTGATGTAAAAATGTGTGAACACATGTGCAATGAACACAGTATACCGTTTACTTTAACCTAATCGTAGGCTTTGGCATCACTTTTTATGTTTTCATAAAAGCTTTGCACAGGAAGCTGAATAAGCTATTTACAAATAAAACAAACGCAACGTTACGAACGCTGCCAGAAGTAGAATATTCAATACCGCCATACTCGTGAGAGATTCTGTTTTAAGCCGACGAAATAATGCGAGCAGAGAGAAAATGGATAGACAAACCGGAATAAACAATAGCCACGAATAAAAATCCATGAAGGGATAGATTGTTTTGTTTTCTTCGATCATCAACGAAGTGGTTGTGTCAAACAGAAGCGTTTTTCTTATTGTAATGGTATCTCCCGGCGAAATTTGGTCGGCATCGTTTTTCTGAACTGCGATTGTTGTCGATGCGGTGCTGATGCGGTAGTCGAGCGGCTCAATTTCGTGTAATGCTTCAATACGTTTATCGCCCTTTGCGAGGTCGGCGTATTGCGATTGTGCTCTCCAGTTGGTAACGACTTCCTGTTGTGTTTTGCGCGGTAAAAAATAATCAATGAAAATGATAGACGAGAACAGCAGACAAAAAAGAAAAAAGGCTCTTAGTGTTTTTTGAAAATCGGAAGGTTCTGCATTCCAGATTTCAAATGAATTTTCTTTTCTTCCTGCTTGTTCATGGTACTGTTGGAGTTTTTTCATTCTCAGAATCGCATGGCAAGTACTACAGCTGTTTTGTAATGTTTGCTGTTTCCACTCAGGTCGAACACCTCCATATACACCACATAAACACCGGAATTAGCCTTTTCCCTACGCTCGTTGATGCCGTCCCAGCTAATGGTACCTTCGGAGGACAACAGATCATTGCGCATCAGTAAACGAACGATTCTACCCTGTGCATCGAATATGGTGATATTTCCGGTATACCCTGCCTGGTCGAATTTGTAACTGATGTTCACCACATCGTTGTAGCCATCGTTATCGGGAGAAAATGTTTTTGGAGCTATGCTTAATGTGTTGTCAACTTCTCCGGGTTGCAGTTGAGAATTTTTGTATCCCGGTGTTGCAAAGCCAACGGTTTCTGCTGCCGAATGCCAATTGGTGTTATCCGATGTCGGACGATAAAAATCTACCCGCTCCAGCGATACACCATCGTCTGAATTCAACAAAGGGAAATGCATATCGTCGGTATAGGAGAAATCATCACTAATGCTGTTTAAGGGTGTAATGAGATAAACTCTTCCTGCATCGTTATTGTAGGAGGGCATGCTGGCAACGGTAAACAAGCGATCGGCTGCGGATAGCGGATATTCGCTTATAATGTTGGCCGGGTTTGTGGTAAGCGCAAAATATTCGCCGGGATAGATGAGGGTGTTTGTTGTTGCGATCGTTTTAATGTTTGACACCGTATCATTCTGAGCATTCGCAATTTTCCAGTCTTTGAGTGTGATGAAGCGATCGGAACGATTATAGATTTCTACAAAATCAACGCCACTTCCTCTTGGATTAAAAAGCACTTCATTAATGATAAGATCTCCTGCTTGCGGAAAATCAGGAATTGCAAATTTTACCGGAGTGGAAGCCACTGTATTTCCTGAGCAATCGGTACTTAATCCTGCTGTGAGGTAATAAATGGTTTGTGGAATAAGCGATGGTGCAACGGTTAATATTACATTACGGTCTCCGTTTACACTTTGGGCAATAACGTTGATTCCGTTTGTAATGGTAAAATTACCGGTTAGCATACTCAGGGAATCCATTCGCTCGCAAAAAGTAACAGCAATTGTTGTTGGCGAAAGTACTTCCACCAGTGAAGGCACAGGAGCAATAAGATCCGGATTGGCAGCGTGTACTGAATTTTCTCTACCGGGGGTTCCTCCACTCGGATCATAGGAAGCTCTCCAGTTGTTGTTCTCGTTGCAGGGATTCAAAGGATCGATCATTTCAAGTGTCCAGCCTCCGTTCTTTTTTGTATCGTCTCCATACCAGGTATCGAAATAGGCAATTGTGTGTATAATGGTTCCGTCTGCTTTTTTTAGCGTTAAAACGTCGGAAGAATTGTTAAGCGAAGGCAGTGATGATAAACCGATCGTTCTGCCCAGCGCACTGAATTGTGCAACGTTCGCATTGGCCACGAGTATTACTTTTTCCTGAGGGAAAAGAACTAGGGAGGGTAGAGTTACTGTAGATGTGGCATCAGAAAATTTGTATCCTGTAATGCGCAAAACACTATTGGTGACATTCCTCAACTCTACAAATTCATATTCGGGTAACTGTGAACTTCCGTTGGGATTTGCATAGATCTCATGAATCACCACTTCAAAAACCTGTGCCGGACGTCCAATCGCAAATTGCAAGGTGTCATTCCCCATACTGTTTCCGGAGCAATCCTGCGCTCCTGAAACAATAAGTGTATAAGCTGTGGTTGAGTCGATGGCCGGAGTAAGCAACAAACGCACATTCATGAATTCGGGAGCAATGGGTTCAATATCCGCAATGATTAATCCGCTAATTGTCCAGGTGGCATTTACAAGCGAAAGACTGTCCATGTTTTCGTTGAACCCGATGAGCAGTTCTCCGGAAGAGACAATCGTTATAGAAACGGCATCCGGCGCTGTAATATCCGGCGCATTGCTAAATACATTGTTTTGTGTTCCCGGTGTTCCTCCACTGTTGTCGTTCGATGCGATCCAGTTGCTGCTTCCGCTGCATGCGAGTGTGGGATTGATCAGCTCAAGTGTCCAACCGCCTTGTGCTTTTACACTGTTTTGGTACCAGGTGTCGGAATAATTTACCTGATCGATCAACGCTCCGCTGCCATTGAGAAGAAAGAGATTATCGCCGGTATTATTGAGTGAGGGAAAATTGCTTAAACCGATACTTGTTCCAAATGTAGAGAATGAAGCAAGGGCTCCGCTTGGACAAAGAATTACAAATTCACCCGGCAAAAGAGTGTGCGAAGGCAGTGTTGCAGATGAACTTCCATCACTGAAGGCCCACCCTGCCAGATTAAAGACAGCAGTACTTCTGTTGTGAATCTCTATAAATTCAAACGCAGGCAATCCCACCGAAGGCGAAGGATCAGCAAAAATTTCGTTGATCACTACATCCCTCCATCCTGCAGTGCTGAAAACGACATAGGTAAAATTGGATTGTGCATTATTAATCGCATTACTGAAAAGATCTTCAACATTGTTGATGGTGATGGTGTTTTGAAGCAGAGGTGTAAATGTGCTGCCAAAGGTTAAATGAACTACTGAAAGATCGCTCCCGTCGCGGATGGCTGTTGCCGGATTGCCGATACCGTTATTGACAGTATAATTACTTAAGTTCTGCGATGAGTTCAACTCTACGTTTTCGTTGAAGTCAACGTCTATGCTGTTGTTTCCTGTAACTGTAATAGCGGTAATTACAGGCGGGGTAACATCCACAATAATTGGTCCTGCATACAGATCATCAAAAAAATATTTTTGGTTATTGGTAGCAGAATAAGTTGCCTGCACACCAAAAAAAGAAGAGCTTGTGTAGGTATTATCGGTTACTGTACCCTCAAGGAAGTAATTGCTTCCTGTTCCGGTATTATCACGTTCGAGCGACCATGTTCCGGCAAGTGTGCGAATTGCTTTTATCCGGAAGGGGTTATTGGATGAAGATGCTACACTTCCGTTTGCACCATCAATGATCATTGTTGCACTTGCCCCATCCTTGCGGTAAAGACTGATTTCATCAGCCGTGTTTCCGATCATTACATAGTAACCATTATAACTACCGGTAATGTTGGCTTGATCACTCATTAAAGCCACAATCATAAAATTACCATTGGAAGTTGCACAGGTGGGATTCACATAAAATTCCCATTGTGCACCCATAGCGGCTGTGCTGGGAGTGCTGAGGTAAATGGTGGTAGTAGTAACTGCAGGGCCATTGGAACGCAATTGACCGGATACAACTGTCCAGTCGGCATCATTCCCGCTCCAGACCACTCCATTGGTGAAATCGCCATCGCTGAAATTATCGATTAACTGTGCTTGTGCCAGAACAGGCAACAACAACAAAAGCAGCGTATAAAATTTTAACAGATTCTTCATCGGATGGAAAATCGTCCATGTGTAAATATAGTACATTTGCCCTCTCAATAAAGGTTATTTAATTCTTAAGATTTTATGCGAGTTGCTGTTGTAGGTGCTACCGGTTTGGTTGGCACAAAAATGATGCAGGTATTACAGGAAAGAAATTTCCCTGTAACGGAATTCTATGCTGTTGCTTCGGAGCGCAGTGTTGGGAAAGAAGTGGTATTTAAGGGGAAGACCTACAAGGTAATCGGAATGCAGGAAGCGGTAAATCTGCGTCCCGACATCGCACTTTTTTCAGCCGGAGGAAGCACTTCGCTCGAATGGGCCCCGCGTTTTGCTGAAGCAGGCACTACCGTAATCGATAATTCTTCGGCCTGGAGAATGGATCCCTCAAAGAAGCTGATCGTTCCGGAAATAAATGCTGATGCATTGACGGCTGATGATAAAATTATTGCCAATCCGAATTGTTCTACCATACAAATGGTGGTTGCACTTGCTCCATTGCATAAAAAGTATGGGATCAAACGCATTGTTGTTTCAACATACCAATCCGTTACCGGAACCGGAAAACTTGCTGTAGACCAGTTGATGAACGAGCGCAAAGGCATCAAAGGTGAAATGGCGTATAAATACCCCATCGACCTGAATGTTATTCCACAGATCGATGTTTTCCTTGATAACGGATACACCAAAGAGGAGATGAAAATGGTAAACGAAACTAAAAAAATTCTTCGCGACGAGAGTGTGCGTTTAACCGCAACAGCTGTACGTATCCCTGTAATGGGCGGACACAGTGAGAGTGTGAATGTGGAGTTTGCCAAAGATTTTGATATTGATGAGGTTCGCAAAATGTTAGCTGCTTCAGCCGGCATTATCGTGTCGGATGATTTGTCCACACAGCATTATCCAATGCCACAGGATGCTCATGAAAAGGATGAGGTTTTCGTTGGACGCATTCGTCGCGATGAAACGCAGCCAAATACCCTGAACATGTGGATTGTTTCGGACAATCTCCGCAAAGGGGCTGCTACCAATGCGGTTCAAATTGCTGAATACCTCGTGAAAAGCAAGGTATTAACTCCGCTGGCCGTCTGATTTCGTCCTTGTTTTACCGCTTTTCCTCAGATTCCTTCTTCTGCTTGTCATACATTCGGTTCAGGGCGTAACTTTTAGGGTGCAAAATTGTTTCAATTGTACACTACTGCGTGATTCTTTCACCACCGGCCCGGAATTTGCCGTTCCCTTAGTGGAACTGGCATTTTACCGGTGTCTGGACTCGTTTTGTGTTAAATTGTGTAAAAAACACTAAACAAAATTTAGCAAATCCTTGTTATTGTGTCGTCTGCAGGAATAGTTTTGCAGCAATTCCAAACCATGACACCACTACGACGGTTCTTTCTTCTTGTTAAGCCTGAGCGACGCGACATCTTTCAGATCTATCTCTACGCGTTGTTTTCCGGTATGATCTACCTTACCCTGCCATTAGGTATTCAGGCCATCACGTCTTTTATCATGACCGGACAGCTGAGTACATCCTGGACTGTTTTGGTAGTGATGGTTATTCTGGGGATTGTTCTTTCGGGAATCATTCAGGTGTTTCAATTGAGTTTGACTGAGAGCCTCCAACAAAAGATATTTGTCCGAGCAGCATTCGAATTTGCTTATCGGGTTATTCGCTTCAGGAAGGAGTCGCTCCGGGGTTATTACCCGCCGGAACTCATGAATCGCTTTTTTGACGTCATTCAAATCCAGAAGGGCTTGTCGAAAATCCTCATCGATCTGTCTTCCTCATCCCTTCAGATTGTATTCGGATTATTACTTCTCTCCTTCTACCACCCTCTTTTTATCGCGCTTGGTTTTGTGCTCATCCTTGTGCTTTACGGAATCTTTAAGATATTAAGTCCGCGCGGATTGTCCACCTCATTGAGGGAATCCACACACAAGTACGCAGTAGTTCAATGGCTTCAGGAACTCGCCCGCGTAAATGACACCTTCAAACTTGCAGGTCGTACCGATCTTCCGTATGATCGTATGGACACCCATGTGAAGCAATATGTGCAATCGCGCAAGGAGCACTTTAGAGTGCTGGTGTGGCAGTATTTTACCATTATCCTTTTTAAAACCGTTATTACCGGTGGACTCTTGATTCTGGGGAGTATTCTTGTGGTGAACAATCAATTGAATCTTGGTCAGTTCATCGCTGCTGAAATTCTTATCGTAATGGTGATGCAAAGTGCAGAAAAACTGGTTGTGTCGCTAGAGTCGGTATATGATGTAATCACTGCGGTTGAGAAGATTGGTTTGGTCACTGATTTGGAAATGGAATCGCTCGATGGAGTAGATTTTAAAACCGCTGAAGATCCTGATGGAATTCAAATCGAATTGCGCAACCTTACATACGGATACCATGCGGAAGAAGCCGTTGTGTTAAATGACCTCAATTTAACCATAAATGCAGGGGAGTTTGTTTGTATTTCCGGAGTTCACCATGCCGGAAAATCAACTCTCGTTCAGTTAATGGCCGGTTTGTTTCAGGATTTTCATGGCAATGTTTTGTATAACGGATTGCCATTGCGGAGCATTCATCTGGAATCTTTGCGTTGTTACATCAGCGATTCTCTTTCGCAGGAGGAGTTGTTCATAGGAACCGTTTATGAGAACATCTGCATGGGCAAAACAAACATAAGCGAACGACGTGTAATGGAAGTTGCGTATGCAATCGGTTTGGGTGATTTTTTGAAAGATCTGCGTGAAGGAATTCAAACCAAAATTTTACCGGGAGGAAAGAAGTTTCCAAAGAGTGTAGTGCGAAAAATAATTCTCTGTCGTAGTCTTGTGGATGAAACCCGCTTATTGCTGCTTGAAGATATTCTGCTGCATGTTGATCCCTCCGAGCGAGACAGATTATTTGCGCTTGTTTTTGACAAGACCAGAAAACGAACCGTTGTTGTTGTTTCTAATGATAACCGTGTTGCTGAATTGTGCGACAGGGTAGTAATAATGGAAAAAGGCCGGATCATTGATCAGGGACCGTTTTCATCGTTGAAAAAGTACAATTCTATATTTGGATAAGTCATGCTGAATATCTCTCCAAAATCCATATCAGGCAAGATCGATCCGTCGAAATTTAAATCCTTCGCAGCCATCGGACAATATCCTTTGGCGCGCCGTATTTTATTGTGGCTTACTATCATTTTCGGAGTGTTTTTGTTGTTTCTGTTTTTACCCTGGACACAAAACATATTGGCTACAGGACAAATCACCACCCTGCGTCCGGAACAACGTCCGCATACCATTCACTCCACTATTCCCGGTCGTATTGAGAAGTGGTACGTACAGGAAGGTCAGCATGTAGACCGAGGTGATACCATTGCATTCATTTCGGAAATAAAAGACGACTATTTCGATCCGAAACTATTACAAAACACCGAAGATCAACTGAAGGCGAAAGAACAGAGCATTGATTCCTATCAATCGAAAGTGAATGCCTTGAACAAGCAAATTGATGCGCTAAATGAAACCCTGATCCTGAAACTGGAACAAACACGAAATAAAATTAAGCAGGCAGAACTGAAGCTGAAAAGCGATAGTATCGATTACGAGGCGTCCATCACCAACTTCACGATAGCAGAGCAGCAATACAATCGCTACATCGATTTGAAGGAGAAAGATGTGATTTCTCAAACTGATCTGGAAGGACGTAAGTTAAAATTTCAGGAAGCCATGGCGAAAAAGATTTCAGCCGAAAATAAGGTCCTGGCTTCGCGCAATGAATTGCTGAATTCCAAAATCGAGTTGAATACCATCGAAACAGAATACAACGACAAACTGATGAAAGCAGAGTCGGATAAGTATTCGGCCATCTCTACGGTTTTTGATACGGAAGCAGCTGTTGCAAAATTACAGAGTCAGTTTTCGGGTTATGCCATTCGCAGCGGGTATTATTTTATCACCGCACCACAAGATGGATATGTTACCAAAGCACTTACTACCGGAATTGGTGAAACCATTAAGGAGGGAACGCCTATTGTAAGTATTATGCCTTCCAAATATGAACTTGCCGTGGAAGTTTTTGTTGAACCTATGGATTTACCGTTGCTCGTATTAGGTCAGCCGGTACGACTGGTCTTTGACGGTTGGCCTTCCTATGTATTCAGCGGTTGGCCTGGAGCTTCCTTTGGTACTTTCGGCGGAAAGATTGTTGCAGTAGATAATCTCATGAGCGATAATGGAAAATACCGCGTGCTGGTTAGTCCCGACAATAACGATGAACCCTGGCCGGTTGCCTTGCGTGTGGGAACAGGTGCACGTGGAATGATGTTGCTACAGGATGTACCTGTCTGGTATGAATTATGGCGGAAGCTGAATGGTTTTCCGCCGGAGTTTTATCAGCTTTCAAATCCTGCAAATGCAAAGAATAATGAGAAGAAGAAATAATCTTTTCGTTGGTATTCTTCTGCTTCTTTTCTCTACGGATCTGAAGGCGAACGACTCATTGAAACTTAGCTTTAATGATTACATGGGAATGGTGGTACGCTTTCATCCCGTTGCACGTCAGGCCACATTACTCAGCGATCAGTCGCGCTACAACCTCATGATGGCGCGTGGAAATTTTGATCCCACTCTCGGTGCAGATTTCAGTAACAAATTTTATTCCGGTACTCAGTATTACGCTTTACTGAATACACTCGCTACAGTTCCCATTTGGTTTGGTCCGGAAATTAAAATGGGATTCGATCAATCGCAGGGAGCTTATGTAAATGCAATGGATCAAATGCCGGCAAGTGGGTTGCTTTATGCGGGAATAAAAGTGCCCCTCGCTCAGGGTTTACTCATCGATCACCGAAGAGCAGCTGTGATGCAGGCACGGATTTTTGAACGTGCAAACGAACAGCAACAGCAGCTTATTCTCAATGAATTGTTTTATGAAGCATCCAAGTGTTATTACGATTGGATGCTATATGATCAGAATGTGCTTGTGTATCGAAACGGTGTTGACCTCGCACGGCAACGGTTGAATTTTGTGCGGTCGCTTCACGCTGTAGGAGAGCGCCCCGGTGTTGATACACTGGAAGCATTTATTCAGTTGCAAAGCCGTCAGATGTTGCTGAACGAAGCCGAATTGGTTTCTAAAAATCAGAAACTTGTTTTGTCTGTTTTTCTCTGGGGAGAAGATATGCTTCCGATGGATTTGCGTGATGATGTTCGTCCGGACCGTATTGATCTTTCATTGATAAAATCCGTTTCCCCTGCAGAGGATCAACGAGGAATGGACACCTTGAACACTTCGCATCCTGCCATGATGTTATACGGTTATAAGCTGCAGGATCTTGAAATTGAGCGCAGGTATAAAACCGACAAACTCAAACCTAAACTTTCAGCTCAATACAACTTTTTGGGATACCCCGTTTCCGGTAATGATTTTCCGGTTTTTTCCACCGAGAATTATAAATGGGGACTCCAGTTTTCCTTCCCTGTATTCCTTCGCCAGGAACGCGGTGCAATAGGCTTGACCAAAGTAAAAATTCAGCAAGCACAACTCGATCGTGATCTTAAGAGTATGGAACTTATGGTAAAATGGAGATCGGCCTATAATGAGCTGTTGTTTTTACGTGAGCAGATGCAGGTGGCCGAATCCAACCTGGTGAATTATCGTCGCCTGCTCGATGCAGAGCGCATGAAGTTTGTTCAGGGAGAAAGCAGTCTGTTCATGATCAATGCACGGGAGGTAATGGTTATTGAAACGGAAGTGAAATTCAATGAGATCCGCGCCAAGTATTTCAAGAGTTATGCTGCTTATCGTTTTGCTTCCGGATTTGCCAATCGAATGAATCCATAAAACAAACACCATGATTCAGTTTAACATGATTACCAAAGACAAGCACGTGAGCGAAGGAATTGCGGATATGATGCTCAGAGGGAAATACACTACGGATCTTCGTTTGGAAGAGATGGTTCAGCTGGAATGGGATGATGCATCACAAAGCAAAAAGGAAGTGGTTTTTTTTCGTGTTACCTGCATAATGCGCTCTTTGTTGTTTGCCACATTGGTGCATGAGGTAACAGAAGTTTACGGGCCTGAACCCCGCATGTTTTCATTTCCGGTAATACAAATCGAAGAGGACTGGGCCAATGAAGTCCGTCAGAAGACGCGTAAAAACTAAACTTCTTCTTTCATCCAGGTGTGGTCGGCGAGTAAGCGCACTTTCGCAAGGAAGGCTTTGAATTTACGAGAGCGCCCCCATTCGTTCGGACCGATCATGGAAAGGATGTGTCCTCCATCTTCCGTCTCGTACAGATAATACGCATCCCCGATGAGTGGAGCAAAGTTCATTTTAGCCTGATAAATTTTCAGGGATAGTTCTTTGCGCTCCTTGATTACCTGTGCTTGTTGAGCCAGTAATTCGATCTGTCGCCGGATTTGCTGCAGTTGCATTTCAGTCTGATCTTCCATCGCCGATAGCGAGCGGCTTTTGATCACACTTTCTTTTGAGGTTTTTATTACAGCGCTCCCTCTGTGATGCGCATAGGGAAGCGATCCCGGTGTTTCCGTGATGTTATCCTTATCAATCGGGTTTTGAAACTCTTCAGGGTCCTGCATAAAGCAAATTTACGGTCAAATGCCTTAATGGCAATGCTTGTAGGGAGAACAATAATTCGGTTGACTTGTTGTAACTCCTACTGCCTTTATGCAAGCACAAACCGACCGTATCATCGAAATGGCATGGGAAGATCGAACACCGTTTGAAGCTATTGCTTTTCAGTTCGGTATATCCGAAAAGGATGTGATCACTCTCATGCGAAAGCATTTGTTGCCCTCATCGTTTCGCATGTGGAGAAAGCGTGTTGCAGGTCGAACAACCAAGCATGCCAAATTGCGCTCCTTTACCGGAGGGCGATTTCGTTGCAGCAGGCAGCGAGCTATTAGTTCCAACTTAATTTCGAAACGCTAATGCCCAAGGTGCGAATACAGCAGCATGAACTGGAATGCAGAACCGGAGAAAACCTCCGCGAACTTCTGGTTCGTTTTGATTTGGTTCCTGAAGCCGGGTCGCAATGGGGCACTTGCAAGGGTGCTATTGGTTGCGGCACATGTAAACTCAAGGTAAAGGGAATCATAGCTGCCTATGAAAAAGAGCAGGGATTGGTAGTAAAGGAACTGAATAACGAACAAATCTATTCCTGTAAAGCTCGTGTGATAAGCGATATAGAGATTTGCGGATGAAACTTCCTTCCATTGATTAACGCAGTTCGCACACTTAATAAATCCTTCACATTGTATCTGTCCGATTTCTTGCGTACTTTGTAGAGTAATGGGCAAAATAAAGCTGGAAATGGAATATGATTACGATTTCGATCTTGTCGGAATCAGTTGTCATGCTCCGGATTACAGATTGTGCTGGGCAATTAATCAAAAGCTGGGAATCGGATTGCACAAGCGTGATGCACTGCATGTGTTGAGCGACAGGAAAAAATCAACCGAAGATCATTTTTCAATCTACGAGTATTTCATTGAGGAAGATCATATCGAGTACTATCTTCTTCCCAATAAAAGCAATTCTGCTTACCTGATTCCTGAACAGAAAGCAGCCGACTATTTTTTAATCCTTCGCAACAATTTTGCGGTGGATCTGCCCGAGCTTATTGTGCAGCTAAAATCAATTGAAATGGTGATTGCCGCCTTCAGTATACAGGCCGAAACTTTGAAATCACGCGAGAACCTGCTATTTTAGAACTTAAATACGATAAACATTGAAAACATTACACCCTTTTATCCTCGAAAAAAAGACCAAAATTGTTGCTACGCTCGGACCTGCATCTTCTTCAAAGGAAGTATTGCTGGAGATGATGTACAATGGAGCAAATGTGTTCCGGATTAACTTTTCACACGGGGAATACGAAAAGCACGAAGCCGTTATTGCCACCATTCGTGAATTGATGACCGAGACCGGTATTCATGTTGCCATTCTTGCCGATTTGCAAGGACCCAAACTACGCTGTGGTGAAATGGAAAACAACGGTGTGTTACTGGAAACAGGACAGGATTATATTCTCAGCACCCAAAAAGTTGTAGGGAACAAAGAAAGAACTTACATCACTTATAAGGAATTTCCGTTCGACGTAAAACCCGGTGAAAGGGTGTTGATGGACGACGGTAAACTGGTGTTTGAAGTAACAGGCACCAACGGTAAAGACGAAGTATATACCAAGGTGATTCAAGGCGGTGTACTTGGGTCCAAAAAAGGATTGAACTTACCCAATACCAAAGTTTCATTGCCTTCGCTTACCGAAAAAGATAAAGCAGATCTTGAGTTTGCCCTTGAGAAGGATGTGGACTGGATCGGACTTTCATTTGTTCGTGAAGCGCGCGATATTATTGAGTTGAAACACATCATTGCCTCGAAGCAGAAAAAGGCAAAAGTGATCGCAAAAATTGAAAAACCCGAAGCTCTTGAGGAAATAGACGATATCATTCATGAGTCGGACGGTCTAATGGTTGCTCGCGGAGATTTGGGAGTGGAGATTCCATTGCAGAATGTTCCGCTCATTCAGAAAATGATCATTCGTAAATCACTGTCTCAGGGCAAGCCGGTAATTGTGGCAACCCAGATGATGGAAAGTATGATCACTGCAATGACACCATCACGTGCTGAGGTGAACGATGTTGCCAACGCTGTTTTTGATGGTGCGGATGCAGTAATGCTTAGCGGTGAAACTTCAGTTGGAAAACATCCGGCAAAAGTGATTGAAACGATGAGCAAAATTGTAATGGAGGCTGAAACATTTGAGGGAATTTACCACAAAGAGTCTATTCCTAACGATCCAACAAATGAGCGTTTTATTACCGACAGTATTTGCTTTAACGCAACACGTCTCGGACAACGGGTTGGTGCTTCGGCAATTATTACCATGACACATTCCGGGTACACTGCATTCAAAATTTCGAGTCAGCGCCCCAAAGCAAAAATTGTTGTATTTACCGGAAACCGAAAAATGCTCGAAACACTTTCATTAGTTTGGGGTGTTACGGGAATTTATTACGACAAAATGGTGAGCACCGATCATACTATTGCTGATGCAAAATACATGCTCAAAAAACTCAAGCTTGTAAACGAAGGTGAATTGGTGATTAACATCGCCTCGATGCCAATTGAAGACAACGGGAAATCGAACATGCTTAAGTTAAGCAGGGTAGAGTAACCCGGTATTCTGCAAATGCATTGAACAATTGCTGAGGTTCTTTCAGTATGAAATAAAAATCCTGATGGCGGTCGGTAAAGAATCCGGTCGCCATTATTTTTTCAAGCGAAAACGTCCAAAGATCTCCTTCATCACATTGTAGTGCAGCTTTACTTTCTCCAAACGAAGAAGCGAGTCCGGCGCCGAAGATTTTTTGCTTTCCACCTTCCCGTACAAGACCGAACTCTACCGTGAACCAATACAGTCGTTGTAACGAGATCACCTGATCGGGATTGTTCATTCCTGCCTTACCGAATTGTTCCATAAAATCGGCATACTCCTTTACCGCCAGCATAGGAATATGTCCGAAAACATCATGAAACATATCGGGTTCTTCAAGATAATCGAGCTGATTTTTCTTCCGCAACCAGGTGGAAGAGGGGAATCTTCGCCGGGAGAGCAGGCTGAAAAAATTATTTACGCTGATCAGTCCGGGCACAACTTCTATGCTCCATCCGCAGAGGTTGTACAACAAAGTATTCAGCCGATCAAAATCGGGAATAGCAGCGGCATTTAATTCGCTACGCAAGCGATGTAGCCCCTCACGAAAATCCGTACAAGCATTCTCCTCCAGGTGTGCAATCTGTCGGCTGAACAAAATCGACCATACTTCCTGGTCTTCTTTGCTGTAATTACTGTAATTCTGTTTCATAGGTTTAGTTTAAAAACAAAAAACCCCGACACGCTGGCCGGGGTTGGTTGGTTATGAATGAAAATGGATCACGCAACCTGACTCCGGTAGGGATAGGTAGAATAATACAAGGATGAAAGCAGGTGATTCATATGGATGCAAACATCGTTCATCGGAATTTTACCTCCAAAAGTTGTAAAGGAATTTATTACGCATATATTTGGGAAAAGTCCTACGCGATATGATCATCAATGTAAAATTACTTAAGCAAATCTGCGAAGTTCCGGGCGCTCCCGGTCGTGAACAATTGGTTCGCGAACTCGTCATGAAACAGGTCAAAGGCCATGTTGATTCCATCGATATTGACAACATGGGAAATATAACTGTAGTAAAGAAGGGAAAGAAAAGTGATCGTAAGGTGATGATTGCGGCGCATATGGATGAGATCGGATTTATGGTGAACCATATTGATGAAAAAGGATTTTTGCGCTTTGTTCCACTTGGAGGATTTGATCCTAAAACGCTTACCGCCCAGCGCGTGATCGTACACGGGAAAAAGGATCTCATTGGGGTGATGGGTTGCAAGCCTATTCATGTAATGAGCGCATCCGAACGCGAGAAGGTGGTTCCTCTTACCGATTATTTTATCGATATGGGAATGACCAAAAAAGAAGTAGAGAAGTACATTTCTGTTGGCGATGTGGTTACCCGCGAGCGTGAGCTTATTGAAATGGGGAATTGCGTAAACTGTAAGTCACTCGATAACCGTCTTTCTGTTTTTATTTTGCTGGAGACTTTGCGCGAATTAAAAAATCCTGCGTATGATGTTTACGGCGTATTTACGGTTCAGGAGGAAGTAGGTATACGTGGAGCTAGCGTTGCAGCACTTGCTATTCAACCTGATTTTGGATTCGGACTGGACATCACCATTGCCTACGATGTGCCGGGGGCAAAGGCGCATGAAATGATCACTGAACTCGGCAAGGGAACAGCCATAAAGATTATGGATTCAAGCGTAATCAGCGATTACCGCATGGTGGAATTCATGAAAAAAACAGCCGACAAACACAAAATAAAATGGCAACCTGAAATTCTTCCTGCCGGAGGAACAGATACTGCAGGCATACAGCGAATGACAGCAGGTGGAGCAATCTCCGGCTGTATTTCCATTCCGTGCCGACATGTCCATCAGGTGATTGAGATGAGCGATAAGGATGATATTCGCGGTAGTATTGATTTGCTGAAAGGATGTCTAACCGATCTCGACAAACACGATTGGAGTTTTAAATAAACGAACCACACACAAAACCCGGTAGCGATGAATGTACCGGGGTTTATTTTTCCCCGAAAAGTGAACGAAGTTTGATACGCTCCATTTGTCCCTTATCAACCGCCAGCTGTAATCGGGCAAGAAACTCTTCATAGGGATTGGTATGCAGCAACTGTTTCTCAGGAATTTTATTCAGGTTAACTCCTTCAAGGTTTAAAGGACAAACATCGCGTAACTCGTTCCCTTTTTGATTGATGATTTTTAAGGGCAAGCCCTGAGTGCGGCAAACAAAAGGACGAACATTATAGATTCTGCATGCGCCTTCCTTATTCAGAAAAGCGCATTTACCTTTCGGGTGTGGCTTTTCGTTTTGAACTAATGCAGAATAGTGCTTAATAATGTTAGCCGCCTCTACCCCAAATACAACAAGGTCGTCGATACAACAGGCATGGCACCCTTTTTTGCATTGCATTTTTGATGCATGAGCAGTTTCAAGCCGATCAATATCCGGTTGCAAGGCCTGATAAAAACGATTAAGTGTTTTTAAACTTTCTTCGGAATAGTCAATCATATATTCAAATAAAAGTAATACTACAAATATCATCAATACTGACGCTTTTTAGTTCGGGCACCATTGTGATATTTAGTGTAATTGCAACACGCTAAACGCGAATTCCAATTACACAAATATCATCAACTTGCTCCAGGTCTCCTCTCCATTTTTCGATGGTGCTTTTGAGAATTGCACGCTGTTCGGTCATGGAGCGGTGGGCGATTTCTTTCAGGAGGTCATACAGCTGACGGTACTTGAATTTTTTTCCTCTTGGTCCGCCAAATTGATCCGGATATCCGTCGGTGAAGAGATAAAACATATCTCCTTTTTGCAGTTCCGGAATAACCGTGGTAAAGGGATCGTTGCGATCAGATTGCCCTATTGGCATTTTGTCTGCTGCTAACTCAATTTCTTCTCCGTTCCGGATAATGAGCGGAGGATTGTTGGCTGCTGCGAAACTTACTTTTCCTTCGGAGAAACGAACCAGTATTCCATCCATGCCGTCCTTTTGCCCTTGCTGCGAAATATTCTCAATGAGTCGGCGTCGAGTATGATCGAGGATTTTGCCGGGTTCTTCGATCGTTTTTTCGTTGATGGCTTCGTTAAGGAATGAAATATTGAGCAAAGACATAAACGCTCCGGGTACACCATGTCCTGTGCTGTCGCAAACGGCCAGATAGAAATCGTTGATATTTCCCCTGGGGTGCAGACAAGCCCAATAAAAATCACCGCTTACAATATCTTTAGGCATAAACAGCACAAAATGCTCAGGAAGATTTTCTTGCAGCATATCATCATGCGCAAGCAGTGCATACTGAATTCTTCGCGCATAGTTGATGGAGTCGGTGATCTCCTTGTTTTTTTCTTCTACCAGTTCTTTCTGGTGATTGAGTTCGTGGGTGCGTTCCTTTACCTTTTTTTCCAGGTTCACATACATGCTTTCCAAATCGTCGATCATGGTATTGAAACTCTGCGACAAATCGGTGATCTCATTGTTCCCTTTTACAGGAACACGTTCGTCCAGTTTTCCTCCTGCAATTACCCGGGCCTTGTCGGTAAGCACGCGTATGGGTAGAGCGATGGATCGTGACCGGTAATAGATTACCAGACTAAGTAGTGAGATGGTTACAAGAAACAATACACTGAAGCGAATGACTTCAGCTCGTATCAATGCTTTTTCGCGGGAGTTATCCGATTCGATTAGGAGTAGATAACCGGTGTAGATGGAGGACGATTGTATGTCGAGAAAGAAATAGTCGTAATAATGATCAATGCCGTTTTCATTTTCGCTTACCCTCACAGGAACTTTTTCTTTCATGGCTCGCTGGTAATGTTCATAATGATGATCCGGAAGATGAACGTTTTTTACATTGGCTACCGTTGCAAAGGAAGCGATGTTGCGTATCTCAGGGAAGTTTGCGCTGATTTCGCTCACATTCTTAAATGCCTTGTCCCGCAACTCATCTGCCATTGCAGAATAAATTCCCATCTCAATAATGTTCCTGCCGTCGGGTGTTGGTAAAAAGGAGTACTTCTTTATTTTACCTGTAATCATTTCCTCTCCAAAGCGGTCGATAACGAGCTTTCCTTCCCTGCGCATCTTGGTAAAAGAATTGACAAATGAAGTGTCGATTTTGGAGAAATCAAGTCCGAGGTCTTTTGCAAAAGTGGTATTGGTAATTACTGATGACTCATTAATAACATATAAATGCTCAATGGCAGTATCCATTCCGAG
This sequence comes from Flavobacteriales bacterium, assembly GCA_046289975.1. Taxonomy (GTDB): domain Bacteria; phylum Bacteroidota; class Bacteroidia; order Flavobacteriales_D; family UBA2798; genus UBA2798. The sequence goes on from JBKBUQ010000002.1 coordinate 20,493, forward strand.
TTCAGCAGAAATACGAAACAAATCTGCCGTGTGCAGGGAGTCCGGCTTTGCAAAATACTCAGTCAGTAAACGTTCAGACAGCATTTTGATCCGGTCGTTAAGATCCTCTTCCAGAATATGGAGCGCTTCGTCGTGAATGCTCAGTATGGATTTTGTTTGCGCAACAATTTGTTCTCTCAGGCGCTTATTACTTTCCTCCAGTTGCTGCCGGTTGATGCGGTAACTGATTACTCCAACGGCAAGCAATACCAATACCACAGGAACAAGGGTATTGATGAGTAGCTGACGAAGTATACTGCTGCGGCGCATACAGGCAAGATATACAAAATCCTTATTTCAGCAGAGGATTGGTATATTGGTACTATGAAACGTTTTGTGCTTTTGTCGTTTTTTCTGGGTTTGCTAATAACCGGAATCGTTTTGGTCTTTGCCTTACCTGCAAGCAGCAGGAAAAAAGAAACAATACAATCGCCGGAAAGACCCGACACCCTCAATTGGTCGCGTGAATGTCCGCCGGAGGGATCTGCAAAAACAGAACGCATTCGTGAGTTGAACCGTTTGAAGAACCGAATCTCATTTCCGCAAGCACAGGATTTTGACACATTGGCGACCATGAAGGCATTGTTGTTGCCGGGCAATGATGAGGCGCGGTGGAATGAAAAAAAGGCTGCACGGGTAAGAGCGTATGTAGTTGATGTAAAACCCGGCGGCAAGGAGACATGTAACTGCGGTGCAAAGGAGGTAGATGATCGGGACACGCATATCGATCTGGTTATGGATCCTATGAACGAGGTCAAGAGTAAACGTTTTATTGCTGAAGTCACCCCTCCAATGCGATCTATTATGAAGTTGCGTGGAGAAAACTGGACAACACGCGGACTGAGAGATCAGTTTTTGGGACGATGGGTGGAGGTGGAGGGGTGGTTGTTTTTGGATGAAGAACATCTTAACACGAGCGAAAACACCCGTCCTCTTCGTGAGAACAACTGGAGAGCGACCGCCTGGGAGATACATCCTGTGACTTCCATTAAGGTAATAAACCGTCCCCGCTAGGCTGTGCGCCAAAGATCGGGTATTTTGGTAGAAGGGTTTTTCACATAGGGGTAAAAGTGAGTTTTCATTGGGGGATCACTGTAAAAATCGGGTTTTTCCGAGGGGAAATGGTGAATAAAGTAGTGTTTTTCCCTATGGGGAAATTGTTGATTACCCTGTTAAAAATATTTTTACTTACCCCATTGCCATGTCAATAAAGATCTTCAATTTGCGCATACAAATCCAAACAATCATGGCAAAGAAAACTGCACCAAAGAAAAAGGCCGCTCCTAAGAAGGCTGCTGCCAAGAAAGCTGCCCCTAAGAAGGCTGCTAAGAAACCAGCTGCTAAGAAAGCTGCTGCAAAGAAGCCGGCTAAGAAAGCTGTTGCTAAAAAGGCTGCTCCTAAGAAAGCTGCTGCTAAGAAAGCTGCTCCTAAGAAGAAGGTTGCTGCTAAGAAAGCTGCTCCTAAGAAGAAGACGGCTCGTAAACCAAACGCGGCTTTCATGGCTCCGCTTACTCCAAGCACAGTTCTTGCTGACGTAATCGGTAACAAGCCAGTTCCACGTACTGAGATCGTTAAAAAGATCTGGGATTACATCAAGAAGAACGGTCTTCAAGACAAGAAGAACAAACGTATGATCAATGCTGATGCTAAGTTGAAGGCTCTCTTCGCTGGTAAGGCTCAGATCAGCATGTTCGACCTTGCTAAGATCGTTTCTAAGAACGTGAAGTAATTCCGTCTTAAAGACAATGAGAAAGGGGACCGATGGTCCCCTTTCTCTTTTTATATACTGATCAGATTCTTTATCAATTCAACGTCTGATTCCCCTCAATCGTAAATCGCCTTGCGCGAACGCATCTCTTTGTTTACTGCGTAATAAATGAAACTGATCTCGGTGCCTCCACGGTGATTCAGTGCTTTTCCGTAAGCGGAAATACTGATGTCGTACGATAATCCAATTCGGTACGATTCTGTTTTCCATCCGGCAAGTAATCCAACAGCATCACCATGTCTGTACATGCCTCCTGCCTCGAAACCGGTTTTGTGACGGTATCCTGTAACCTGAGAAGTGCCTTCTGCCGACCAAAATACGGTTGCTCCTGCCTGAATCTCCATATGTACTCCCTGCATTCCAACCAAGGCGCGGGGAATGATAAATACGGGCATGGTATTTTTTAGATCCAGTTGTATCTCCGAACGGAAATGCGCAACAATGCGGGGATCGATTTTTCCGTTAAGCAGGGGTTCGTTTTTTAGTTTGGGATTGTTGGCATGCAGGTAGGCTATTCCAAAATTGGTGGTTGCTCCTGTGCGCCCATTCACCGAAAGAAAATTTAGTCCGGCTGAAAGATCAAAAAAACGTGCTTTCAATCTTCCTTCATAAGCTTCTCCTGTAGGAAGTGATTCGTCCAGTTTGTATCCGTTGTATTGTGCATCCCAGGTTGCATTGGATAAATCGCTGCGCATTCCTCCTTTACCGGCGGAGACACCAACACCAAGGTATTTGCGTGTTCCAATTGTTGTCATTCCGCTTAAGGCCAGAGCGAGATTGGTCATGCGGGTGCGCGAATCCCCCATGGTTGCGAAACCGTAACTTAAACCTATACCGAGATTGCTTTTACTCCGCGATCCTCCCTGATAACGTAATAAGGGAGCATCTGCCGAAACGAGTGTTTGATTGGTTGGCCGCACCAGTTTTCTCCATTGATTTCTGGTGATCAGAGATCCACGAAAATCACTTTGCTCAATCATTCCCGCTGCAGCAGGATTGGTGAAAAAGGGAGAGTTTTCGAATTGTGTAAAATGCGCATCCTGTGCACGGGAAACTCCCAAACAAAATATCCAGAGAGCTACAGATAAATAAACTTTTCTCATCGCACTAAATTGAACTCACCGGAAAATGTTGCTGTTCCTTTTCCCTGAATAAATACTACTTCTAACGTATATACATACAAGCCAATATTGGCAGGCACACCATTCACCGTGCCGTCCCATCCCCAATCAGGGTGCGTATTTTCATAAAGCAACTGTCCCCAGGTGTCGTAAATTTTCAGGTTCATCCTTTCAATCGTATAACTCCTCACAATTAGCAAATCATTCACCCCGTCGTTGTTCGGAGAAAAGGCAGTGGGAACAAATACGTCCATCGGAATCTCCACTTCAACAACTACTTCCTGACTCGAAACGCAACCGTTTCCGGAGGTGATATACAAAGTATAAGTGGTAGTGGTATATGGAGAAGCCTCCGGTGTGAAACAATTTGTGCAACTCAATCCATCCGGCGGATACCAAGAGGGCGCTCCTCCTCCTGAACCAATAAGTGTGGTGGTGGTTTGCAAATAAGTGATGCTTTGATCCGGACCGGCATTTACTGTTGGTGATGGAAGTACAGTTACAACAAGCTGGTCGGTTCCTGTGCAACCTGCTGCAGTAACAACTCCCACTGTAAATGTTTGGGTGGTTTGCGGATTCATTGTGGGATAAGGAAGGTTTCCTGAATTCAGCTGACTGGCCGGCATCCAGTTGTACGTTGCGCCCGGACCACCTTCAATTTGTAAACCGAGTTGCTGAGGCTGACCGGAACAAATCGTAATATCCGGACCGGCATTTACGATTGGACTCGGATTATGATCGACAGTAAAACTACCGGTCCAATAACAACCTGCCAAATCGTAAACCTCTGCGACATAAGTGATGTCTTGTATCGGTGTAACATTAAAATTGTTTTGCAGCATTCCGTTCCAGGAAATTAAATACGAAGGAAAACCGCCACTAACATTTACATTCAATAATACCGACTGACCATTACAGATGCTGGTGTTTTGAGGAAGACCGGTTACAACAAGCGGACTTTCATCGCGTATGTAAAAGGTTTTGTTTACAAAAACGGTATCTCCACAGGGGTTGAGGTAGAAGTAGGATACGATCACCGATTCAAATCCTTCCACTACTCCATCTGCAATCGGATTGAATACAATTGTTAAAAGACTGTCGCCGGAATTCATTGTATAAGTAGAAGGCACAAAATTATAGTCGGTGCCATTGATAGCAGTTCCGCCTATGTTAACCTGAAATGTTTGTCCTCCTGCAAAACCGATCGGATTGTAAATAACCATATAAAATGGTTTACACCCTTCAACAATTACTGAGTCGAGATACGCGCCTTCATCGAAGTTACCGGTGCTGTTGGAATAGAGTCCGCGCTCTTTCAGAAAGAGTCCGGAATCAAAACCGTTATTGCCAATATCAGCGAGAACAATTCGAACATGATACAACTGATTACATTCCACATCTGCTTTAGCCTGAAGCACAGTTGTGAATCCATCGTATTCAAATAAATTTTGTGTGTTGTTGAGATAGTAAGGAGAGAAAAAGGAATTTGAACAACCACCTGGTGCTCCGAAGGTGCCGGGCGTTCCGTTGTTAATTGAATTGATGCCAACGGGAATTGTACTTGATGTTGGAATAAGTGAAATGAGCTTTCCATTATTGCTGAATGTTCCGGTAATTCCCGGACCGCTGATGATGATGGCAAAAATATCTGCTTCCTGCGAGCACACATATTCCGTGTATTCTTCAGATGCAAGAATGTATTCGAGCGTTAGCTCATTGCCATCGGGACGCACATCGAACTCATAAATGAGTGCATCAAAAATAGCTTGTCCGTTGGCAAGGCTTATCACATCAGGATCTGTTGAACCGCTTGAACCCAATGCACCGGAAGTGTTGGTGCTGTCGTTGGTTCCAGCGGCATTCATGGCTTTTCCTGTGGAAAGGATTAGGCCTGATGAAAGTCCGATTGCGGAAGATCCATTGGTGAAATAACCAATTTGCTGACTGCTTATTCCGGAGAAGGAAACGTTGCTTATTGCCACACTGCCACCGCGAAGAATATTTTGAGCCAAATAATTCGGGTTGCTGAAATTACCGGCATTGTCAACGACCAATTGTTGTGTCCATCCTGTGAGGGAAACACAAAGCAATAATGCGAGGAGGAATTTTTGTAACATAGAGAGAATAGAGCCACAAGGTAAGTTGTTTTTTTTCAGCTTTACATGAAAATGACCATGTGTTGTACTTGATTATTGAACGGCAGGATTCCAATAGGAAAGGTTGCTTTGGGCTTGTGGGGGATTTTGAGTAACTTGCAGCCTCCTGTTCCGAATGGGCAGGGTTTACTAATACATGTACTTTGGATTTTTATGATTTAGGACTGGTCGACGAATTGCTCGACGCCCTTGATGCGATGAACATTCGCAAACCAACACCCATTCAGCAACAAGCTATTCCTATAGCATTAGGAGGTCACGATCTCATTGCCTGCGCACAAACAGGAACCGGTAAAACCGCTGCGTTTGTTCTCCCTGTAATGAATAAATTGTTTGAAAGCAACAGCTCAGGAACACGTGCGCTCATACTCGCTCCAACACGCGAACTTGCCATGCAGATCGATCAACAGATCGAGGGGCTTTCCTACTTTGTCAGTCAAAGTTCCATAGCAGTTTATGGTGGTGGGGTTGGAGAAGTTTTCGATCGCCAGCGTAAGGCTTTCGCCAGCGGTGTAGATATTATTGTGGCCACACCGGGCAGACTGCTTTCGTTTTTAAGTTCGGGTATGCTCAAGCTGGATCAGGTAAAATTTTTGATTCTTGATGAAGCCGACCGAATGTTGGACATGGGGTTTTACGAAGACATCATGCGCATCATTTCCTATTTACCAAAAGAGCGGCAGAACCTGATGTTTTCGGCAACAATGTCGCCTCGCATACGTCAGCTTGCGCAATCCATTCTTAAAGACCCGAAAGAAGTTAGTGTGGCCATTGCCAAACCGGCAGCTGGCATTGATCAACAGGTTTATCTCCTGAAGGAAGATCAGAAAATGCCTATGCTCGAACGTATTCTTTCTGAGGAAAAATACCAAAGCGGAATTATATTCTCATCACGCAAGGAACTGGTAAAGCAATTGTTTCATTCGTTGCGTAAGAAGGGATTTGCATGTCAGTCCTTTCACTCCGACCTTGAACAAAACGAACGGGAAGAGATCATGCGCGATTTTCGCAACAGGAAATTGCGTTACCTGATTGGAACGGATGTTCTCTCCAGGGGAATCGACGTTGAAGGCATTGATCTCGTTGTAAACTACGATGCTCCGCCGGATGCGGAAGATTATGTGCACAGGATAGGTCGTACTGCCCGCGCTTCAAGTACCGGAACAGCCATTACGTTTATCGATGCAAAAGATATTCGCCGTTTCCAGCGCATTGAGCAATTGATTGCAATGAAAGTGAAACGAATGCCTATCCCTGAAGAGTTGGGTCCGGGTATCGACGAAAATGCACCGGTAGATCCTTCTGCTAAGAAAAAAAGACCATTCAAGGGCAAGAAAAAACGTCCGAATGGCGGGGCTCCCCGCACTAATCCGGCATAAGGATTCATAGAATCGTTCATAATTTTTTCGACTCCTTTTCAGGGGGCGTTTTGCTTTTGGTTACATTTAAAGGAAATCCACTACCACTATGAGAAGACTGTTTTTTCTAACGGGCATGCTGTTTTTATTAGCGCCATCTGTTTATGCCAATTGGTTTCGTTATCCTGTTATTTCCCCCGATGGAAAAGAAATTGTTTTTTCCTGCAAAGGTGACCTCTGGAAGGTTTCCTCTCAGGGCGGGAGAGCAATGCAGCTGACTTCTCATTCTGCTTACGATTTTATGCCGGTATGGAGTCCCGACGGAAAACAAATCGCATTTGCATCCAATCGCTTCGGAAATTTTGATGTTTATGTGATGTCTTCCGAAGGCGGATTTCCAAAACGTCTCACCTTCCATTCCGCAGGGGATTTTCCCTATACATTCAATCCCGAAGGAACAGCAGTCTGGTTTGGATCTGCGCGTTTGGATGATCATCGCAATGCTATGTTTCCCTCTAAAGTTTTGCATGAAGTGTATGCGGTTGCATTAAACGGAGGCAAGGAGAAAATGAAACTTACTGTTCCGGCTGAAGCATTGCAATTTTCGGGAGATGGAAAGAGAATTTTAATGCACGACCGAAAGGGGTATGAAGATCCCTGGAGAAAACACCATACCAGCAGTGTAACCCGCGATATCGTATTGTACGATGTTGCAACTTCAACATTTACCCGTCAGGCCTCCTGGAAAGGCGAAGACCGCAATCCTGTTTGGGCAGGCGAAAAGGAATATTTTTTCCTCAGTGAAAAATCCGGTTCATTCAATATCTGGAAGGGGACCATCGGTGGAGAATCGCATCAGCAACAATTAACTCAACACGATAAACATCCTGTTCGCTTTTTAAGCGCTTCTCAAAACGGCTTGCTTTGTTACGGATACGATGGGGAAATTTATTTGTTCGAAAATGGAAATTCAAAAAAAGTGAACATCTCGGTTCTAGCCGATCATTCCGAAAACAATGTTTCACCAATGTCGGTAAACGGGAATGTTTCTGAATACAGCCTTTCACCCAACGGTAAGGAAATTGCATTTGTTTACCGCGGAGAAATTTATGTATCCGCTTTGGCACATTCCACAACGCGACGCATCACCAATACCCCGCAACAGGAACGCAGCGTTTCTTTTTCTCCCGACGGAAGAAAATTGGTATATGCCGCAGAACGTGCACAGAGCTGGGATATTTATGAAAGTAGTATTACCAATTCCGGTGAAAAATATTTTTACAACTGCACACATATCACCGAAAAGGCATTAAGCACGCGTCCTGAAGAAGAATTCCAGCCGGCGTATTCTCCCGATGGAAAATCGGTAGCCTTTTTGGAAGAGCGCACTACACTCAGGGTAATGGATCTTGCCACCGGCAAAATTGTTACTGCGATGGAAGGCAGTTATAATTATTCTTATTCCGACGGCGATCAGTATTACACTTGGTCGCCCGACAGCAAGTGGTTATTGGTTGAATTTTTTGAATACGATCGCTGGGTAAGCAATGTAGGATTGGTAAGCGCACAGGGAGGAAAAAAACCGATCAACTTAAGCAAGAGTGGCTATGGAAACGGTTCGCCAAAGTTTGCCATGGGTGGAGAAATAGTGTGCTGGACAACCGATAAGTTTGGTTACCGTTCTCATGGTAGTTGGGGTGCAGAAGGCGATGTGGAAGCGATTTTTCTGACACGTGAAGCATGGAGAAAATATAAAGCATCGAAGTCAGAATCGGAATACGAATCGGAATTGGAAAAGGAAAAACAAAAACCCGAGGAAAAATCCGCTGAAACTTCCGCAAAAGATAAAAAGGCAGCGGAAAGCAAGGATAAAAAAGAAGAAGTAAAATCCCTGGTAATCGACGAAGAAGGTTTGCAGGATCGTCGCGCACGGTTAACGGTTCACTCTTCTCATCTTGGCGATTATCTGCTGAATAAAGACGCGTCTCAGCTTTTTTACATGACCAGTTACGAAAAGGGGTTTGATATCTGGACTACCAAGTTTAAAGACGGAGAAACAAAACTGCTTGCAAAAGTTGGTGGCTCGCCTTCCGCAATGACATTCGATAAAGAGGAGAAATTTATTTTCTTCACAAAAAATGGTCAGCTGATGAAAGTTGAAATCAGCAACGGGACAATAACTCCTATTACTGTAGAGAGCCAATTTGAACACCGTCCTGCCGATGAGCGTGCATATATGTTTGAACACGCCTGGAGACAAACCAAAAAGAAATTTTATCTGGCAGATTTACATGGAGTGGACTGGGATTTTTACAAAAAGGAATACGGAAAGCATTTGTACCACATCAATAACGGATATGATTTTGCAGAATTGCTTGCAGAATTGTTGGGAGAAATCAACGCATCGCATACCGGGGCAACCTACAGGTATTACGATCCCAATGGCGATCAGACAGCGTCGTTAGGTTGTTTTTACGACGAAGAATACCTAGGGGAAGGGTATCGTATTGCCGAAATACTTCCGCGCAGTCCGTTACTCTCCAGCGGAAAGATTGTTCCGGGAACACTGATCACTGAAATCGATGGAGAGCTGGTTGGCCAGGCAACGAATATTTATGCCTTACTGAATCGTAAGGTTGGCAAACCGGTTGTGGTAAGGTTTCGTTCCGGACAAAATTCCTGGACAGAAACCATTAAAGCGATTTCGCAGGGAGAGGAAAATGATCTTGCTTATCATCGCTACATTCAGCAATGCGAAAAAGAAGTGGAGAAATTATCGGGAGGAACAATCGGATATGTACATGTTCGCGGAATGGATAGTCCAAGTTTCAGAGATGTTTACGACAAAGCACTTGGGGTTATGCATACTAAAAAAGCACTGATTGTAGATACGCGCTTTAATGGTGGCGGATGGTTGCACGATGATTTGGCAACCTTACTTACCGGAAAAAATTATATGAATTTCGAACCGCGTGGTCAGAAAAATATGGGAGGAGAACCCATTTGGAAATGGCAAAAACCATCTTGCGTTTTAATGGGAGAAGGAAATTATTCAGACGCTCACTTATTCCCGGTCACCTATCGTGCGTTGAACATCGGAAAATTAATCGGTATGCCGGTGCCCGGAACTGGAACTGCTGTTTGGTGGGAGTTTATGATTGATGGTTATACGCGTTTCGGAATACCACAGGTGGGCATGCGTAGTGTAAAGGACAATCATCTGGTAGAGAATCAGGATCTCTTACCCGATATTCAGGTGGAGAATGATTGGAATAAAGTTACAAAAGGAATCGATGAACAGTTAGCCGCAGGCGTAAGGGAGTTGATGAAATAACTACCGATAAAAAGAAAACCCCGAAGGATAGCTTCGGGGTTTTTTATTGAGGAGTAATAATCCGCGGTTCAAGTTATTCTTTCACAATTTTCACTGTAGAACCGTTTTCTGTTCTCAGGAAATAAATACCGGAAGTAAGTGAACTGATGTCGATTTGTGTTTGCAACACCACTCCGGTTTGCAACACCACTTCTCCCATCAGATTCAGTAATACAATTGCAGATGGTGATTGAAGCACAACATTGATCTGTGCCATCGCGGGATTAGGAAAAACAGCAATGCGTTCCTGTGCAGCAATTTCATTTACACTTACAGGAACATTTACAATGCCGGAAGTGTAGCTGCATCCAAAGGAATTGGTAAGTACCAGAGTGTAGTTTCCATTTACAATAGCCGTATAAGATGATGATGTAGCACCCGGTATATTGATCCCGTTGAATTGCCATTGGTAACTGTCGCCTGCATTTTGTGGTGTAGATAAAACAACTCCATTCAGATTAACAGCCGGAACAAAAGTGTTTCCGCAATAAACAGCGGTGAGGGAAGCCGACATGGTCTGACAACCTCCCGGAGAGATTGCTGCCACCTGGTAATTTCCGGATTGTGGAACCAGATAAGTTGCAGCATTCGCACCCGGAATCAGCGTTCCTTCGAAATACCATTGCAATGCATATTGAACAGAGTCGGTGCTCAAGGTGTGTGCAAGTGAATCGTAAACGATATTGGGCACACCGGGGTATGGAAAAACACGGACGGTATCGGTGGATTGTACACTTGGAATTGGTGGAATCAATATGTTATTTACTATATAACTTACGGTGGAATTGGATCCCGCCGCACATCCTGTACAACCGGAAAGGCTCATGGTGTGAGATCCAATCAGATCATCTCCGCCGTAAATGATTTCGTAATCATCTTCATCAAAAACTTCGAGCACATAGGTTTTGGCAGGATCCATCTGAATACTCACCGGCCAGGTATGGGGAGGAAAGGCATCCTGAATGTAATTCGACTGATGAATCACAACGCCATTCTCCTTGATTTTGAAATAGGGGTCAGGATTCAATTCCGTTGGCCATCCCCAGGAGAATGCAGTTGAAATGGAATTGATGGTGACTTGTGTAAGATTATAAACCTGTACGGTGGTGTTGTCGGCATAACCCGCATACTGCACAACATAATTTCCCGGCTGATTGTAGATTTGCGGACCAGGATTTTCCAATGTGCTGGTGTTGCCATTTCCGAAGTTCCAACTGTAAGTTGCAAGTCCGGGATTGTTATTGGTAAAATTCACTGTTATCGGCACACAGCCGGTGCTGTTTGTCATGCTGAAACCGTTGTTGTTGGAAGATGTGTTGGGAGGAAGAATTTCGATGTAGGATTCAAAAGATACCGGATATCCGCTTACGATATTCAGGTCGGCAATAACGGTTACGGTAATCGGGTACTGTCCTGCAAGCAGAGGGGTTCCATACACATTTACACAACCGTGTACGCTAACTGCAGGATTGTAATTACACCCGTTGGCCTGGTTGCTGCATTGCCAGTTTAATCCAATTGGAAGAGAAATGGAAACTATATGGAAATTCAGGAAGGTATATCCCATAGTGTCTGTAGGAAGAACAAACTGAATGTCTTCGCTGTAAGGCTGACCCACATAACCGGAGGGTAGCGTATCAGGATAAATTCCCGGAGCGGTTAAGGAGTAATCGACGGTGCAGGTTTGAGCAAATGCATTTGTTGCTCCAAGCGCAATTGACAGCACGGAAAAAATGCGTAGAAGTGTTTTCATCTTCGGTTTGATTGGAAAAGTAATTTACAAAATTTCCGTTATGAAAAAAGAAAGGATGGGGAAAATCTGACGAAAGGAGAATGTAGTTTGGTAAAACGCTGAATTTCACAAGCGATGTTTACTCATAAAAATGCATTTCCTCAATATAACGCTGTACAGGATCGGTGAGGAGGTAGCGGATATCTTTTTTGTCCTTGATCGCTTTTCGGATAAATGAACTTGAGACTTTCATTACCGGAGCATCGCACATAATAACATGCGGATGTTTTTTATAGGGACTTTCAAGATGATAGTCACGCAGTTCATCAAGTTCCTGCTCGGTGAGTACGCGCGGATACACATACAGTTTGTGGTGCTGAAGAATCTGCTCATGGTTTTTCCATTTGTGCAGGGTTCGCAAATTGTCTTCTCCCATAATGAGAGAAAATTGATGCTGCGGATATTTTTCACGCAAATAGGCAAGTGTATGAACCGTGTATGAAGGTTTGGGTAGATTGAATTCAATATCCGAAACGGAAAGGTTCTCGTTATCCTCAATCGCAATTTTCACCAATGCCAAACGGTGAATATCGGCAAGCAAGGTGTTTTTTTCCTTCATTGGATTTTGAGGCGATACGATGAGCCAAACTTTATCCAGATCAGTGTAATCGGCCATGTAGTTGGCAATGATGAGATGCCCTACATGAATAGGATTAAACGTTCCGAAATACAAACCAATTTCCATAATCAGGAATTCAGGAATTGTTTCACGACTTGTTCCGCTTCGGCAATGGCGCGTTGCAAATCGTCATTTAGCAGGATATGATCAAATTTTTCGGCATAACCCATTTCATTTTCTGCTTTGGCCATTCTGCGTGCAATGCTTTCCGGGGTTTCAGTCGAACGTGTTTTCAGTCGCGCTTCCAAATGGGCAATGCTGGGCGCTTTTACAAAAACGGATAATGCGTTTGGACCAAAAATCTTTTTCAGATTGATTCCCCCAACTACGTCTACATCAAAAATAACGTGATGACCTTTTTTCCAAATGCGCTCAATTTCCGATTGCAGCGTGCCGTAGAAATGATCCGTGTACACTTCTTCCCACTCCAGGAATTCATTGTTGGCAATCTTTTTTCTGAATTCTTCCACACTCAGAAAATAATAATCAACGCCGTTCGCTTCTCCCTTTCTCATCGCTCTGCTGCATGCCGATACCGAGAATTCGAGTCCGAGATTACAGCTTAACAAATGATGTACAATAGTTGTTTTTCCTGCACCGGATGGAGCAGAAAAAATGACCGCTTTTCCTTGTGTTTTATCAGAGTACATTTAATACCTGCTCCTTAATTTTTTCCAGTTCATCTTTCATCAGTACGACAATCTTCTGCATGGATGCATGATTGCTTTTCGATCCGAGTGTATTGATCTCTCTCCCCATTTCCTGAGCAATGAATCCGAGTTTTCTTCCGGATTGATCATCTGCGTTCATGGTTTCGGTGAAATAGGTACAATGGGTATGTAAGCGCATTTTTTCTTCGCTCACATCCAATCGCTCAAGGTAATAGATCAGCTCTTGTTCAAAGCGGTTTTTGTCAACGATTTCCGGATTGACATTTTCCTCCAGTGTTTTGCGCAGTTTTGTTTTTACTGTTTCCATGCGCTCTTTTTCGAAAGGCTCCACCAAAACGAGTTGCTCCAGAATGATGGCGACACGTTTGTTAAGTTCTTCCTGTAATTTTGATCCTTCTGCAAGGCGAAAAGATTTGAAATTCTTTAACGCTTCGTCTGCAATTGAAAGAATGGTTTTCCACTCGTTTTCATCGACCTCTTTCTTTTCTGTTGTAACAACATCGGGCAAACGCAGAATGTGACCAAGAATTTCTCCCTCCGGAAGATCCAGTTCGCTGCACAATTTTTTGAGGTCGGAGTAATAGGCTGCTGCAAGCTGATGATTGATGGAATGCAGCTTTTCTTCACCCATGTCCTCGTAATACACTGCCACATCCACTTTTCCGCGTTCAACTACTGCAGCGATGCGCGATTTCAATTCCATTTCCTTCTCCTTGTATTTCGAAGGCATGCGAAGATTCAAATCCAGCTGTTTGCTGTTTAAGGAACGTACTTCTACATTGATTTTTTTGGAACCGTAAGCTCCGGTGGCTTTACCGAAACCGGTCATGGATAGGATCATAGAGAGAATGATTTGTTCAAAGAAACGAAATTTTATTGCAGAATGAATTTATTGGGTCTTCGTCGAAAGAGCCGCAGATGTGTTCACAAGATACACTCCAATAAAAATCAAAGCCGTGGAGCCGATTTTTACGGCGTCAAGCTGATCTTTTCCGAGCACAACGGCCACCATTGCTGCCAATGCAGGTTGCAGGTAAATATAGGCGCTTACAACACCCGGACTCAAGGTCACAAGTCCATAAGTGTTTAACAAATAAGCCAGGAAGGTTGTTCCTGCTACTACAAATACAACGGCCCAAACCGCATTGCTGGTGAAGCTAGACCACTCAATGGCAAAAAACTGCTCTGTTCCAAATGGTAGTACTGGAATCAAACCGTATAGAAAAACCCATTTCATTACTGTAACAGGCTTGTATTTTTTCATCAGTGGTTTTACCAGTACAAGATAAACAGCATACGAACAGGCATTCAGAAATGTAATGAAATCGCCAAAGAGATCGCCGCTTACGGAATTGTTTACCGGCTTTACCACAAGAAGAATCACGGCTCCTGCTAATCCGATGAATAATCCTGCACCACGCTTCGTGCTTATGCCTTCCTTAAGAAGTATTCCGGCGATTATGGTCACCAGCAAGGGGGTGGTCACCATAATGATGGAGGAGTTGATGGGAGAAGTCAATGATAACCCCCAGAAGAACAACATCTGGTTGATGCCAACACCTGTGAGTCCGCACAACAATAGCCGACGGTGATCTTCTTTTGCTACTTTTTCATTGACAAAAAGAAGAGCGGTTGTCCAAACCAGTGCAATGGTTCCGGCAACACGCAGAAGAATGAATCCGAAGGGTTGAATGTAAGTCCCCATTACCTCTTTTGCAACGGTATAATTGATACCGTATATGAGATTGGCAATTAAGATGGCGAAATGACCCAGTAGTGAACGCGACATATTCAGCCGCGAAGATAATCTTTTGCGTCCTCAATTACTTTTCTGGAATTACCGATGAAAATTTTGTCGTTACATATAATCACAGGCCTACGTAAAAAAGTATATTCAGAGAGAATGTAATATTTACGTTGTTCATCATTTAGTTCAATTTTATCTAAACCTAGAGCCCTGTATTTCATTGCAATTCTACTAAAAATCGCCTCATACGATCCGGCCAGCTTCGCCATTTCATCAACTTGCGTTTCCGTAAGGGTTTCCGATTTGATGTCCTGTAATACCACGTCAGCCCCCGGTTTTAGTTCAGAAAGGATGCGTTTACAGGTACTGCAGGTGGATAAGTGGTAGATTTTTTTCATCTTTCGAAAGAATAGTCTACTTCTGAACAAACAAGATAGCGAAAAGGTTCATGGCATCCGCTCCAAGCATCAAAAAAACATTTTCCCGCTGGCGTATTATGCTGCCTTTGCTGCTGGGCCTTGCGGTTGCTTTTTGGATGGTGCGTAATGCAGTAGCAGAAGAGAAATTTGTTGAAAGCCAAACGGGGAATTATATCTGGACCGATACCAATCGTAACGGAATCGTTGATTTCAGCAATGCCGCCGATTTTTCGCAGGTTGCCGAGGGAGGAAATTTCCGAAGAATTTCGTTCGCCGAAAGTTGGCGATCGATACATTGGACATGGTATTCTTCCTTGTGTATTCTTCTTGCCTGCTTAATGATGGTGGTGCGCGATGCTGCATACATGTGGCGTATTCGAATCCTTACCGATAAGGAATTATCCTGGAGGCAATCGTTCAGGGTAATTATGGTTTGGGAATTTGCTTCGGCCATGACACCCGGTGTTGTTGGCGGTGCGGCTGTGGCGATGTTTATCCTGAACAGGGAAAAGATCAATATAGGGCGTTCAACAGCACTGGTCCTGATCACGGCATTACTGGATGAGCTTTTTTACATTCTTATCGTGCCTGTTTTAATTCTCATTGCCGGAAGTGCATCCTTATTTCCGGTAGAATTCACCGGTAATTTTTTGGGAATGGAATTTGGTGTGTTGGAAGTGTTCTGGATTGCGTTTGGAATTATCGCTGTCATAACCTTATTACTCTTTGCCGGAATTTTTATTATCCCACAGGGATTGCGATCGCTCTTGTTGTTTTTTTGCAGGCTTCCTTTTTTGCGTCGTTTGAAAAAAAAAGCAGAACGCACAGGAAACGATATCGTCATTGCTTCTTCTGATTTAAGAGGCAAATCCCGATCCTTTTGGTTACAGGCATTTTTGGCCACGGTAATTTCGTGGACAGGTCGTTTTCTGGTCATCAACTTTTTGATCATGGCCTTCGCTCCTATGGCCGATCAGTTTATTGTTTTTGCCCGACAACTCAGCATGTGGGTGTTGTTGATGGTGAGTCCCACCCCCGGAGGCAGTGGTATTGCGGAGTTCGCATTCTCAGGATTTCTTGCGGAGTTTGTGCCCTTTGGTCTGGCCGGAATGCTTGCAGTGTTATGGCGCTTAATCAGTTATTATCCGTATCTGCTTATTGGCGCTATGGTTATTCCGGGTTGGTTGTCGCATACCAGCGATACCCTTGCTCCGCCCCGTAAGCCCTAAAGGAATACACGCCGCTCTTTTTCAGTTTCTGCCACTTTACTTTCGGAAAACAGGTAATAGTCGAACGAATTCTATAATTTCGCCATATGAAAGACACCAGTAAACTCGGCTTTGGAACACGCGCCATTCATGCAGGAATGGAACCTGATCCTTCTACCGGCGCTATTATGACGCCTATTTTCCAGACCTCTACTTTTGTTCAGGAATCTCCCGGAAAACATCAGGGATATGCATATGCGCGTGGAAAAAATCCAACACGTGCTGCACTCGAAAAAAATATTGCAGCATTGGAAAAAGCGAAACACGGATTGTGTTTTTCAAGCGGAATGGGCGCAATGGATGCGGTAATCAAATTGTTGCAGCCTGGTGATGAAGTGATAACAGGTGATGATTTGTACGGTGGTTCGTACCGCATGTTCACCAAGGTTTTCGCGCCATTCGGAATCAAGTTTCATTTTGTTGCCATGAACAATGCGGAGAACATCCGCAATTACATCAATGCAAATACAAAAATGATCTGGCTGGAAACACCAACCAATCCAACCATGCAGATTATTGATATCGCCGCTTGTGCAACAATTGCGAAAGAGAAGAATTTACTGTTGGCTGTAGATAATACGTTTGCTTCTCCCTATTTGCAAAATCCACTTGATTTGGGAGCTCATATTGTGATGCATTCGGTTACCAAATACCTGGGCGGACACAGCGACGTGGTGATGGGTGCACTGGTGATGAACGATGATAAACTATTCGAGCGACTGGCTTTCATTCATAATTCCTGCGGTGCAACTCCCGGACCAATGGATTCTTTTTTGGTAATACGCGGAATAAAAACACTGCACCTGCGCATGGAACGTCATTGTTCCAACGGAGAGAAGATCGCTCATTTTTTACGTGTGCATCCGAAAATTGAAAAAGTGTACTGGCCCGGATTTGAAGACCATCCCAATCATGCCATTGCCAAAAAGCAAATGCGCGGATTTGGCGGAATGATTTCCTTCGTTTATAAGGGAAACATCGAAGAAACATTTAAGCTGGCATCTTCTTTCAACATCTTCTCATTGGCAGAATCGCTTGGAGGTGTTGAGTCGCTCATCAATCATCCGGCAACCATGACTCATGCCTCCATTCCCAAGGAAGAGCGCGAAAAGGCCGGAGTGGTAGATTCATTGTTGCGTTTAAGCGTTGGTGTTGAAGATTGCGATGATTTACTTGCCGATCTTAAACAAGCATTGGGTTAATTCGCTTTTCGTATTTTATCATTTAACTTTTTAGATCATGCCTTTACACGGAAATAAATTTGCAGTAATCGGAGTCGGACGGTACGGCTCCTCTATTGCGCGTCGACTAGCTCAAAAAGGAGCTGAAGTGTATTGTTTTGATCAGGACGAAGAAAAAATTGACAACGTAAAAGACGATGTTGCCTACGCAGCAACGCTCGACTCGACCGACGATAAAGTTTTGGTTTCGCAAAACATTTCGGATGTGGATGGTGTTGTTGTTGCCATCGGAGAAAATTTTGAGGCCACTATTCTTACTTGCGCACACCTGATCGATTTGGGAATTAAGCGCGTAATTGCAAGGGCACATGGTCCGCAACAAAAAATGATTCTTGAAAAAATCGGTGTGAAAGAAATTCTCTTACCCGAAGAAGAAGTTGCATTCGTGGTAGCAGAGCGTTTGCTGAATCCAAGTATTTTGTCTTTTCTTCAACTACCTGATGATTACGAAATCGCCGAGATACGCGCCCCAAAAAACATTGTGAACCGCACCTTAAACGATATCGGATTGCGTGATAAATACCGCCTCACGCTTATTACGATTAAGCGTAGTTTCGATGGAAAAGACGGAGCGGATGTGGTAAAAGAAGATCACATTCTCGGCGTTCCCAAATCAGAAAGTGTGGTGTACGATACCGATACACTGATCATCTTCGGGACATCACACGATGTTGCGCGTTTTATTGATATCAATCAGTAAACATTGGACCATTACTTCATCACTGGAACCGGAAGAGGAATTGGAAAATCCCTTGTGGAAGAATTGTTGGGCAAGGCAAAAGTTACTGGATACAGTCGCAGCAATCAAATTCATCATCCCGACTACACACATTATTCCATCGATCTTTCCCATCCGGGAGCAGTTGCAGAAATGCCGCTTGAACTTCCTGATGATGCAGATCGCGTTGTATTCATTAACAATGCAGGAACAATTGGTGAAATAAACCGCACCGGCGATCTATCACAGGAGCATTATCAGCAGGTTTTTCAGCTGAATCTGGTGTCACTCACCCAAATATGCGACCGTTTCCTAAATCAGGCAAGGACTAAAAATTATCCCTGTTTATTGCTAAACATCAGTTCAGGAGCTGCAATTAATCCTATTCCATCCTGGGCTGCCTATTGTGCAAGCAAGGCTGGTGTAGATATGTTTACCCGGGTGTTAAATGCAGAATTACAAGAACTTAAGCTTGATCATATCCGTGTGTTTTCCGTTTATCCCGGAGTAGTGGATACTGGTATGCAAGCCTACATTCGGTCTTCTGATCCCGGAAATTTTTCATCGCTTCTCAGATTTCAGGAGTACAAGGATGAGGGAAAGCTGTATAGACCTGAGCAGGTCACTGCAGCAATATTGAGTATATTTAAGGACCTTAGTGCACTCACAGACCCCGTGGTGAATCTCAGGGACTATATTCAATAACTCTCTCTTTGAACAATGAAAAAGACAATGCTTTTATTGGGTGCCGTATTTGCGAGCACGCTATTATCCGCTCAACTCAGGGAACAACAGGTTGAACCTTGTGGTCAGCATCGTTTTACTGAAAAGGTAAAGCAGGAAGTTGGTTATAACGCCGTTCATCAACTTGCTGAAGATGCTTATGAAGCAGAAATTCAACAGATCATTGCTAACCAAACTCCGGAAATACGTGGGGGGTCTGTTGTTTATGTTATCCCTATAGTATTCCATATCGTTCACGAGGGAGGTACAGAAAACATTTCGGATGCGCAGATACAGGATGCGGTATTTATTCTTAACCGCGATTACAATAAGCAAAACGCAGATACTTCAGCAGTTGTTTCTGCATTTGCAAACAACATCGCAAATGTGGGCATCGAATTCCGACTTGCGCAATACGATGAGCTGGGCGCTTGTGTGAGTGGTATTACGCGTACCTATTCCACTAAAACCAACGACGGAGATCGTCCAATGGTGGATGATGTTAACCGTAACCTGAACAACAGTACAACCAATACTAACAACGTTCGTTTTCCACGGAATCACTATCTCAATATTTGGGTATGTAAAAACGCTGACGGTGCTGCCGGTTATACCATGACACCAAACGGATTTACGCCTGCGAAATACGATGGTATTTGGGTGAATCACAATTATGTTGGTTCAATCGGTACCGGTGCAGTACAGCGCAGCAGAACCCTTACGCACGAAGTTGGTCACTGGCTTAATTTGTCGCATGTATGGGGAAGCACCAATAATCCCGGTGTTTCCTGCGGTGATGATAATGTAACCGATACTCCACAGACCATGGGATGGAATACATGTAACATTAATGGTGCTACCTGTGGTAATACCATCGATAACGTACAGAACTATATGGAGTATTCGTATTGCTCACGTATGTTCACCAACGGACAAAAAGCGCGTATGATTGCTGCGTTGAATTCTTCAACCGGACAGCGCAATCAGCTTTGGCAGGCACAGAATATTATCGATGCGGGTGTTACGGGTGTGGATAATCTTTGTGCTGCGGATTTTTCAACCTTTAATCAAGTAGTTTGTGTGGGTCAGTCAGTTAATTTCACAGACAATTCATTCCATGGCCCTACCACCTGGAGCTGGTCCTTCAACGGCGCATCTCCGTCAACAAGTTCAGATCAGAATCCGACCGGAATTGTGTACAGTGCACCAGGAACCTATGCGGTATCCTTAACTGTTGGCAACGGAAGCGTAACACAAACAGCCACAAAAAATTCTTACATCACTGTTCTTCCCTATAACGGTTTGGGTACTCCATTTTCCGAAGGGTTTGAAAGCGCAACCACCGTTCCGAATGCCAATTGGTTCATCAATAATTTTGATGGCGGACAGGCATGGCAGGTAAGTAATCTTGCAGCGGCAACAGGAACAAATTGCATCCGTTTAAACAACAGCGCCCAATCTGCAGGTGCGGTTGATGAGATTCAGTCGGTTACTTACGACATGAGTATGTACGGTTCAATTCAGTTAAGTTTCAAATATGCATTCGCTTATAAGAATTCATCTACCAATACGGATAAAATCAAAGTTTACGCTTCTTCAGATTGTGGTGAAACATGGCAGTTGCGCCGTAACATTGCCAGTACATCGCTTCCTACTGCACCTAACACAACAACAGCTTTTACGCCAAATTCTAGTCAGTGGGTGCAGGTAGATGTAACCAATCTTACGGCTTATCTGGTTCCTAATTTCATGTTCAAGATCTCCTTCGAAGCAGGTGGTGGAAACAACGTTTATATCGACGATATCAATCTTTCCGGAGCGGTTGCCGTGGAAGAGGCCGACAATGATTTTGCGTTCAGTATTTTCCCCAATCCTTCAAGTGATCTGGCTAATCTGGTTTTCGTTCTTAACAGCAATGAAACAGTTAGCATCGAATTGTTCGATATGCTTGGCAAAGTGGTAGTGGGACGTAACCTGGGGAATCTTTCTTCAGGCGAACACAATCTTTCTGTTCCACGTGGCGATCTTGCATCAGGAGTTTACTATGTTCGTTTGAATGTAGGAGGACAATCCGTTGTGAAGAAATTGATCCTCGAGTAACAGAGCTATAATAATCCTAAAAAGACCGTCTCCATTAGAGACGGTCTTTTTTTGTGCTTATGGTTAAGGCACAAAGTAAGAAGGGCAGTTCTGCTTTCGGGCTGCAATACGGTTTTGTGTATTAGCAAGTCTGCGAATGCAATTTCGAATTACCGATTGCAGGGACTCTTTGTTCGACAGCCTTCAACAGGCTATACGAAACAAAAAAAGCGCCTTGGAGGGCGCTTAAAAAGAAGTGGGATGTATTATTTTTTAATAAATCCTATCAATATCGAAACACAACCTTCGGGAACAATATCATTATTGTTTTTTGCTTCCGGTACGTTAATTTCTACAATAAGCTGTTGGGTGGAGGCTACTTTAAAATCGAAGTAGTTCTGACTCGGATTCTTTTTCGATTCGTAAATGGGATTGCGGTCGGAATCCAACACACGGAAACTTACTGCACCAAGTACAGGCATGGAGCAGATCATTAAACGATATTCCTGACCGGCGAAAAAAGTAAGCAGCAATTCTGCTTTGTCGCCCGGAACGAGGATCGCATTATTGACCTGACCGTTGTGGAGGTAGGGAGTTAATTCCGGACGGCAGTTGCGTTTTACGTAGCTTTTGCATTGTGCATCTGCTTCTTGTGTCATGCCAAGAAAAGCAAAAAGAGCAAGAAAGAGGATATGGCGGAATTTCATGATCACTTGATTTTAGTATAACTGTCGCGGATTTCCTTAACGACTTTACGAAGTTCTTTGAATTGTTCTGTTGACATTTCCACTTTGGTGGTTCCTCCAATAACGGTTTTTCCGTCGCTGTCGGTGCTCACTTTGGTGTCTTGTTTTTCCACTACAATTCCCTCGTAAATTTTTGAGATGCGGGTAAGATCACCATAAAGTGATTTTACATCTTCATCGGCGATATACTGTTCAATAAACTTCATCAGGTTGCCCAGCGAAAGTTTTTGTTCAGCAATCCGGCTCATGATGTCCTGGTTTGGTTTTTTTTCGTTTACGGTTTGTGTAGCCAAGTACAATCCTTCAACCCATCCTGCGCCAATAATCAAGGCCGAAAGCTCATCTTTGTCGTTTTCTGCAAGGTATTCTTCCAGTTCATAAAACATGTCGGAAATGATTGTGAGCATGGAGTCGCGGTTGTCGATGTTCTCTTCGGCGCGGGTTACGGTTTCGTCGGTAATTGCATTTTCAATTCCCAATTTTTCCGCAAGAGAGCGTGTGCATTCCATGTAGAACATGGTTTCGTTGGTGCGCTCGTAAACGGAGCAGTAGTTGAGGTCGGCTCCGTAAATACCAAGGTTGAGCGCCTGCTTACGTGGAGTAGTGTATTTATCTACAAAATTGATATCGTTCACCAGCTTCATGTTATACTCCGCTCCGGCTGTGGTTAACAGCGATGCCATTTCTGAAGTAGAGGGAATACTATAGTAAACCTTCTGAGCCTGTTCGATCTTGCTCTTGGTGTCGTCGATGGTATCACCGGCAATTTTGGTGCTGTCCACTTTAATGAGTGAACTGTCGGCTTCTCCGCCACCACAGGCGAAAAATACTCCTGCAGCTATCACCGCAATACCGCCCAGCAGAATGTTCTTGTTCATGTCGCGTTTTATTTGGTAATCAAATATAAAAGAATTCAAACACTCCCCATGAGGGGCCGGGCCTGCAGATAGGTTATTTTATCAACAGGCTTTTGTAGGTTGACGTGTTTCCATATTCCGCTTAATTAATTAAGGTAATAACTCAATTGCCTTCCTTTTAAATCTGAATACGTTTATGTGGTGATTCACTTTTTCTATTTAAGTTCCTGTTCAGTCGCCTTTAGATCAAACCGGGTCTTTACCACAAACCGAATTCATTTTTTTCAAAGCAATCCTTGCTTTACAAACTCATTTGATCAGTTCACAAAACGGATTTTTATCTTTTGGAAATTCAAGCGACATTTGGATACATAATTTAAGAACTTATGAAAAAATCACTACTTCTTGCATTTGGACTATTTAGTCAGACCTTTTCTTTTGCCGGCGGATTAAACCCCCTCGGGCTTAATTTTGATGGCATCGACGATGCCATAAACACAAACTATTACAATAATGACGGGGTTTTTACCTACGAATGTTGGGTGAGAAGCAGTAATGCGCCGATAGGTGTAAGTTATAAAGGACCGATGTATAGCGACAATGCTGCCATTATCTGGGATCATGCTCAATCCGGTTTTTCCGGATCTGCGTCGGTCCGTGATGCTGCCGGGATTTATTATGCTGCCTCTTTTGGCGCCTTAAATGCCAACCAGTGGTATCATTTAGCAGCAACGTATGATGGTTCTGAATTAAGGGCTTATAAAAACGGAGAATTGATTTCAGTTGAAACAACTACCGGTGGATTGTATCCGGGTACAAGTGAGCTTGTGATAGGAAAGCACCCTACAATTGCTTATTACTGGCAAGGCGAACTTGATGAGGTAAGAGTCTGGAATTATGCACGTAGCTGTGATGAGATTAATGCAGACATGAATGGCTCCGTTTCCGGAAATCCGGGGAGCAGTTTGGTATTGCATTACAATTTTGATTCCAACGCATCTGCCAATGGGAACAATGTTTCGGTAACTACAATTCCAAATCTTGCTACCAGCGGAACAATTTATGATGGTGTGCTTTCAGGCTTTGCAATGACCGGATCAACATCAAATCTGGTACAAGGTGCGCCATTCGGGCTTACAGTTGTATGTTCTCCTTCTGCTGTTAGTGAAATTCAAGCACACGCTATTTCTATTTTTCCAAATCCTGTGAATGATATTCTAACTATAAACACATCCAATTCCGGTATGGTATATCTGGTGAATACGCTTGGAGCAATTGTTCATCAAGTTTTTGTTCAGGAAAAAGCAAGCGTTAACGTTAGTGCTCTCACTCCTGGTGTTTATTTTATCCGAATGGAAAATGGAACCACAAAGCGGTTTATTAAGCAGTGATAAAAACACTATAAGCATAAAAGGCATCTCCATGAGATGCCTTTATTTTTTCCCTTAAACCAATCAATGTGCTTCCAGCCAGTCTTTACCCTGTTGGATTTCCACAATGAGCGGGACTGATAATTCAACTGCTTTTTCCATTTTTTCCTTCACCATCGGCATGAGTTCTGCAACTTCACTTATATGTGCATCGAAAACCAATTCATCATGCACCTGCAACACCATTTTGCTTTTCATGTTCCGGCGACGCATTTCATTGTGAATGTTGATCATCGCAATTTTTATGATATCCGCTGCCGAACCTTGCAAAGGTGTGTTAATGGCGTTTCGTTCTGCAAATCCTCTGTCGGTATTGTTGCTGGCTTTGATGTTAGGCAAATACCGTCTGCGACCAAGTAGTGTTTCAACAAATCCTATCTCCTGTGCTTTGCGGATGCAGTCCTCCATGTATTTTTTTACTCCGGGATAGGTTGTGAAATACTGATCAATGATCTCTTTTGCTTCTTTCTGCGGAATAGAGAGCGATTGCGATAAACCGTATGCGCTTTGTCCGTAGATGATTCCAAAATTCACTGCCTTGGCGCGGCTTCGCATATCTTTGGTGATTTCCTCCTGCGGTACGCCAAATACGCGTGCTGCTGTGGCGGTGTGGATGTCGAGATTGTTGCGAAAAGCTTCCGTCATATGCTCATCTCCGCTCAAAGCAGCCATCAGCCGAAGTTCAACTTGCGAATAGTCGGCAGATACCAGCACATGATCCTTATCGCGGGGAATAAATGCTTTACGGATCTTTCTTCCGCGCTCTGTACGGATGGGGATATTCTGCAGGTTGGGCTGATTCGAAGAGAGTCGCCCGGTAGCAGTTACTGCCTGCATAAAACTGGTATGTACTCTTCCGGTCGACGGGTGCACCATTTCGGGCAGTGCATCTACATAGGTCGATTTCAATTTACCCAATTCCCGGAAATCGAGAATCATGTTGATGATGGGGTGTTTGTCGGCAAGCTTTTGCAAAACGTCTTCGGAAGTGGCGTACTGACCGGTCTTTGTCTTTTTTGCTTTGTCATCGATCTTCAGTACCTCAAAAAGAATTTGTCCGAGTTGCTTGGGCGAATTCAGATTGAAAGCGGTTCCTGCAGCTTTGCTGATTTCCTTTTCCAAATCTTCCATTTCCTTTCCAAGCTGAGCAGAATACGTATTGAGGAAAGCACCATCCAGATTCACTCCTTCGAGCTCCATATGCGCCAGTACTTTTAGCAGCGGACATTCAATGCCATGAAAAAGATTTTCTGCTTCGCGTTCTTTCAGTTTAGGTTCAAACACTGTTTTCAGTTGCAGTGTAATATCTGCATCTTCTGCTGCGTATTCGGTAATCAACTCCACCGGAACATCGCGCATGCTGCCTTGCTCTTTCCCTTTTCTACCAATGAGTTCGGTGATGGAAACCGGAGTGTAATCCAGGTAATTTTCTGCCAGCTCATCCATCCCGTGTTTTTGTTCGGGCTCCAACAGATAATGAGCAAGCATGGTATCAAATAATTCGCCTTTTACTTCGAGTCCCTGTACCAACAACACCATGTAATCGTATTTGATGTTTTGTCCAATCTTGCGGATGTTTTCGTTTTCGAATACTTTTCTGAATTTTTCAAGTAAGGATTTACTTGCATTCGGATCGGTGGGAAAAGGAACATACCAGGCCTCCTGTTTTTTCCAGGCAAAAGACAAGCCCACAATTTCTGCATCAAGCGGCTCAAGCGAAGTGGTTTCACTGTCGAAACAAAATTCGCTGAGGGCTGAAAGTTCCTTAATGAGTTGATCCACTTTTTCGGGAGTATCGGCTGCATGATAGTGATGCGTGATATCCTTGATGGTTTTGTGTTGACGCGTTTCGCCTTCGGTAATTTCTGTTTCAGTGTTGGGTGCTGCACCTTCGCTGAAGAGATCGATCTGATCACCATTGCGTGCAGGAGTTTTTATTTCTGTGTTGAGAATGCGTTTACTGAGTGTGCGGAATTCCAACTCACTGAACAGTTCAAGCAGTTTGTCTTTGTCGGGTTCTTCCAGAATAAGATCATTCTCGTTGAACTCAACAGGAGAATCGAGCAATATGGTGGCCAGTTTTTTGGAAAGCAAAGCTTGTTCGCGGTACGTTTCAAGATTTTCTTTCAGTTTGCCCTTCAGTTTGTCGGTATTTGCAAGTACGTTCTCTACACTGCCATAATCCTTGATGAGTTGCGCAGCGGTTTTTGGTCCAACACCGGGCACACCGGGAATGTTATCGACTTTATCGCCCATAAGACCGAGCACATCGATCACTTGAGTGGTGCGTTCAATGCCGAATTTTTCACACACTTCACGGGCTCCAACCACCTCTGCTTCATTGCCGAAACGGCCGGGTTTGTAAATGAGGATGTTTTCGTTTACGAGCTGACCAAAATCTTTGTCGGGGGTCATCATGTAGGTAGTGAATCCCTTTTCCTCCGCTTTTTTAGCCAGTGTACCAATTACATCGTCCGCTTCATAACCGTCGGTTTCCAAAACGGGAATACGAAATGCTTTAATGATTTCCTTGATGTAAGGTACCCCCACAATGATGGCCTCGGGGGTTTCATCGCGGTTGGCTTTGTAAGCTGCGAATTCTTCATGACGCACAGTTGGGGCTGCGGTATCGAATACAACAGCAATGTGAGTTGGTTTTTCTTTTTTGAGCAGTTCAACCAGTGTGTTGGTAAATCCCAATACTGCGGAGGTATCCACCCCTTTTGAGTTT
The DNA here is from genome assembly GCA_046289975.1 of Flavobacteriales bacterium. Lineage (GTDB taxonomy): Bacteria > Bacteroidota > Bacteroidia > Flavobacteriales_D > UBA2798 > UBA2798. The sequence goes on from JBKBUQ010000002.1 coordinate 47,349, forward strand.
ACCGGATTGAATTTAGCATTCGCTGCCAGTGCAAAATAGCCCCGGAAAATGAGCGCAAAGGCATCCAGCAGAAAGAGTTTTTTATCGTTTTCGGCCATGTTTTCAGTTTCAGAGGCAAGATAAGGAGAGTTTTTTCATAAATTGCTTTCATGTTACGAAGGCTGTTCCTTTTGCTGATTGTTTGCTGCACCATGCAGACTGCACGTGCGCAGTATTTTGGCTTTGGTCAGCTTTTCATTCAAATGATTTTTTCCTGGGAAGAAGGCGGTTACGAAGCAAAACATACCTGGTTCAATGATGAGCCCGCTTACCTGCACGGTTTACGTGGCGGATGGTACGTTAATCAGGAAAATACCCTGCTGCTTGGGTTTTCCATGTATGCAGGATCAACAACCATCAACGAGCAGTTTTCGCTTTATAGCAGGCAACGGTTTACCACCTTTTATTCTACCTTGTTTATGAGCAAGACCTACCGCGCCGATCAACCCATTCAGATTGAAGTGCTGGGTCATATAGGCTACGGATTTGCACAATTGGAAGCATTAGGTTTTGGCGCACCTCCAACGTCCTATTCGGGATATCTGTTGCTTGAGCCCAACGTAAATGCCTCCTTTGCTCTGGGAAATGTTTGTCGAATCGGTGCAGGCATCGGTTATCGTCAGCTGGGTAAGATTCGCCTCAATGGTGCAGACACCTATTCGCTTAGCGGACCATCACTCAATGCCTTTATCAAGTTTGGCCGATTCCGGTAATTGTTTTTCCTTTTTCCTTTTTCCTTAACGCGTTTGTTGCTCCAATTGCAATTGATCCACTGATTTTGCGACCTTCGTGCTGATTATGGCTGAAGAATTACATATCGATACAACTGCAGGTAAAGAAGCAATTTACCAATCCTTACTTCCGCAACTCGACGCATTGGTAGAGGGAGAAGACGATCTTATTGCAAATCTTTCCAATCTGATGGCGGCATTGCGTTCGGCATTCGGTTTTTTCTGGGTGGGGGTGTATCGTGTAAGCGGCAACGAACTTGTACTCGGACCATTCCAGGGCAGTATTGCCTGCACACGTATTGCGAAAGGAAAGGGTGTTTGCGGTGCTTGCTGGGAAAAAGAGGTCAGTATCATTGTGCCCGATGTGGATGCCTTTCCCGGGCATATTGCCTGCAGCTCGCTTTCACGTTCTGAGATCGTGATTCCTGTTAAAAATGCAAAAAATGAGTTGGTAATGATACTCGATGTAGACAGCGACCGTTTAAATGATTTTGATGAAACCGATCGAATTTATCTTGAAAAAGTTGCTGCTTTAATCGGAAAGATGTGCTGATGAAATTGCCTGTCTTTTATATCCTCCTGCTTTTGGTTGTGCTTCAATCCTGCGCGCAAATGGCTGTTCCTACAGGTGGAGAAAAAGATAGAACGCCACCCGCCTTGGTGGAAGAACAATGTGTTCCGCGTAATGGAAGTACGATGTTCAACGGAAAAAAAATCCGTTTGGAGTTTGACGAATACATCAAGTTGAATAATCCGCAGCAACAGGTTCTTATTTCACCATCGCTCAATGGTACCGTAAAATATGTGCAGAAAGGAAAAACCCTCGAACTGGAGTTGCCCGGAGAGCTTTTGCCGAATACAACCTATACCCTTTTTTTTGGTCAGGCGGTAGCTGATATCACCGAAGGAAACATCGCAGCAGAATTGCAGTTTGTGTTTTCTACCGGACCGATTCTCGATTCGCTGATGGTTACAGGTAAAGTTCAAAATGCCTTTACTTCTGGTCCGGAAAAGGGAGTGCTGGTGGGATTGTATGCCGACGATGATTCTGCTTTTTACAATCAGAAACCAAGGTATTTGGCTATTACCGATCCAGCCGGTGTATTCAGAATAAAAAATGTTTCCGGCGGAACGTTTCGATTGTATGCCTTGCGTGATCTCAACGGAAATCTGATGTACGATCTCCCCGGAGAGGAAGCAGCGTTTTTTCCGGGCACTATTGATCCTTCAAACCAAAAGGAAGAATTGGTTTTGCCATTGATCAAAGAACAAAAAGAAAAATGGTTTTTACGCAAACGCGAATTTAACGAACCGGGCAGGGGGATGCTTGTGCTTAGCCGTATCCCCGAAAAAATTCCGCAATTGTATTCCGGAAAAAGCGAAGGGGAGTTTTCTGCAGTGGAAAATATTCGGTTGAGTAACGATACCTTGTTGTATTGGATCACCAATCCTGAACACAATGAGCTTCGAGTGGAAATTAAAGATGCCAATGATCAGCTTTTGTTAAACGACACCATTCGCCTGTCACGCGATGCAAAACGACGCGAACGGGAATTGGCATTGCCGCTAAAACCCGATATGAATTTTTCTGGTAATGCCGATCGCTTCTCCAAAATGAGTTTTTCATTGCGCGATCCGATTGCTTCACAACAAGAAGTTTCTCTCCCTTTTTTTAATGATTCACTGTCCTCAGTGCTGGCATTTACACGTGCCGATGAGCGTCGGTATATTAGTGCGCACTCCTTTTTACGTGCAGCGCAGGAAAACTATATGCTCATTTTTCCGGAGGGAAGCATAAGCGATGTGTTCGGTAGAAAAAATGTACAGGACACTGTTCGCTTTAAAGTGCACAAGGAAGAGTTTTACGGAAAACTCCTTCTGCAATTTTCTCCGGGGAGCTATTCCGGACTTATTTTACAGTTGGTGAACGACCGAAATGTGGTGTTAACCGAAAAAAGTATAAGTACTGCAGGTGTTATTGAATTTCCGAATCTTCGTCCGGGAAATTACCGTTTGCGGATCATTGTGGATAGCAACAAAGATGGCAAATGGTCGACGGGAGAATTGTTTGCACGTATTCCGCCTGAAACGGTATTGGTGTATCCATCGATAATTACAATCCGCTCCAATTGGGATTTTGAAGTGGAGTGGAAATTGGATTGAATCATCCGAAAAGCATCAGCACTCTCCGAATAGCTCGATCAGTTTTTTTCTACGGTAGGCAAAAATGCTTTCAACTTTTTTGCGGACAAACAAACCATTGGCCAGCTTACCAAGCACTCCCAACGGAACGCGGTAATCGATGATATCGGTCATTTCTACTCCGCCTTCTACTTCGCGGAAATGATGTTGGTGGTGCCAAACGGCATAAGGGCCCTGACGTTGTTCATCGACAAAAAAATGCGGTTCGTTTACATGCGTAATTTCCGTAACCCATTTTGTTGGAATACCCATTAGTGGTTTTACAGTGTAATGAATGAACAATCCCGAATACATTTTTTCAGGGATTTCGGAACGAATGAAAAACCCCATTTCGGAGGGTGTTATTGCAGCGAGATTTTTTGGGGAAGAGAAAAAATCCCAAGCTTCCTGCATTGAGAGCGGGAGGCGCTGAACGGTTTTAAGTGTGTGCATAGGAGAATAACTTCCAATAGGGGAAATTGTTCAGTGCAAGAAAAGTAATGAGGGTTATTTCTGCAAATGAGGAAGCACATGTTTTTCCAGCAAAGTGCGGAATTCGCTCAGAGGAATCATGTTCGGGCCATCAGAAAGGGCTTTGTCCGGATCGCGGTGTACTTCAAAAAAGAATCCGTTGGCACCAACCGCTGCTGCTGCCGATGCAAGTAAAGGTGCATACTCGCGATTACCACCACTTTTGCCCCCTGCGCCGCCGGGTTTTTGTGTGCTGTGTGTGACATCCATACACACCGGGTAACCAAAGGATTTCATATCGGCGATATTGCGGAAATCCACAACCAGATTATTGTAGCCAAACATTGTTCCGCGCTCCGTTAGCATTATTTTTTCGTTACCCGTACTTTTTACTTTGTTCACAGGAAATTGCATTTCTGCTCCCGAAAGAAATTGTGCTTTTTTGATGTTCACAACCCTGCCTGTTGTTGCAGAGGCAAGTAATAAATCTGTTTGTCGGCACAAAAATGCCGGAATCTGCAAAATGTCAGCTACCTCTGCAATGGCAGTAGCCTGGTTGCTCTCGTGGATATCTGTGGTTACTGCAAGTCCAAGTTCTTTTTTTACTTTTTCCAGGATGCGTAATCCTTCTTCCATTCCTCCTCCGCGGTACGAATCAACACTGGTGCGATTGGCTTTGTCAAATGAGGCTTTGAACACATAGGTAAATCCCAGATCGTTTGCTATGGCACTCAGCTGTTCTGCAAGATCCATCACCATGGATTCACCTTCAATTACGCAAGGACCGGCAATAAGGAAGGGTCCTTTGCAAATACGGGAATAGAGATCAGTCATTATTGATGCTGTAAAGTTGTACGATTCCTGCAAGCTTGTTTTTTTCGACAACCAGCAGGGATGCGATTTTCAGTTTGCTCATCATTTCTTCTGCTTCGGCAAGCTTCATGCTTTTGGCAATCGCTCTTGGTTTGGCAGTCATGATATCGCTCGCTTTTTTGCTGAATAATTTTTCCTTGTGTTTGTCCATCGCCCTGCGCAAATCGCCATCGGTAATAATTCCTTTTACTGTTTTATCCACCTGCACAACGGCCAGTCCAAGCCGACCTTTGGTCATTATGGCAATAACATCACTCAAGGTAGTTGATGGTGTTACCAGCGGTAAATGCTCACGAAACATCACTTGTTCTACAGTGGTTAACAGTTTTCTGCCCAGACTCCCACCGGGATGGAATTGTGCAAAATCTTCGGAGCGGAATTTTCTTGCTTTCATCAGCGCAACAGCCATTGCATCTCCCATTGCGAGCGTGGCAGTGGTGGAAGAAGTGGGAGCCAGTTCGAGCGGACAAGCTTCCTTATGTACTTTCACGTTGAGGTGAGCGGTAGAGTTGCGTGCCAATGTGCTTTTCGGGTTACCGGTGATGGAGAGCAATGCAATTTTGCGATCGCGGATAAAAGGAACGATGCGCAATAATTCTTCTGTTTCTCCGGAGTAGGAGATCGCCAGAAACACATCTTCTTTTTTGAGCATACCCAAATCGCCGTGAAAGGCCTCAACAGGGTGCATAAACAGCGAAGGCGTTCCTGTGCTTGCCATGGTTGCGGCAATCTTGCGCGCTATGATTCCTGATTTCCCAACACCCGAAATCACCAACCGGCCTTTGTTGCGCAGAATGGTTTCGATGGCGAGATCGAAGGAAGCATCCAGCAATGCAGACAGATCGGCAATAGCTTTGGCTTCAATGCGAAAAACCTCGCGGGCATGAGTTCGGTGTGGTGCGGCCATAGACAAGAATTCCGCCAAAGATAAGCAAGGCAGATCAGATCAGCACTCTAAACACTGAAAAGCGAGGTGCTCCAGCCATTCTTTCAGTGTGGACGCGCTTTTTCGGATGCTGGTGAGGCTTTTGAGGTGTTCGGAGAGGAATTGCTGCTGGTGTGCCGATTCGATAAGCGTAGTACTCAAACTTGCGGCGTAAGGATAGTCCGGACGATTAAGCTGAATGATCTCCGTAAGTGTTTTGCACAGGGATTTATAATTCCCGAAAAATCCTTCAGTGTTTTCCTGATCCACATCCATGGTTTGAAACACCTTGGCCGATTCGCGGATTACTATGCGGTGCAGACGACTCTCGTCAACGTGAGCAATGGTTAAGTCTTCCTGATCCGATTGGGTGAGCTGCTCAATGGCTAGCGACAATTGCGTTTTCGGATTGGAAATATTGTGAATGGAAAACTGAATGCGGCATTCCACCCAGGCCCAATACCAGTTGAAAAGATAGACCAGCAGTTTGTGTTTGTTTTCGAAATAGCGATAAATGGAAGCTTCTCCAGATTCAATATGCTCGGCCAGTTTCCGAAAGGTGAATTTTTCGAAACCAATTTCCTCCAGCAAAACAATACTCTCTTTGATAATGCGTTTTCCCAATTCGGTTTCAAGCGGATCACGCAAAAAGAGTTTGTTGCAAACCTCTACATGCAGGGTGATGGTCATTGGTTTTCGTTATCGAATTTAAATGTGTAAAGCGGATCTATGGGAGCATTGGGTTCTACAACAGTAATTTCTTTAATTATTCCATTGTTCAATCCGTAAATCCAACCGTGCAGCATCGGACGTTTATGTGTTTTCCACGCGCGCTGAATTATGGAAGTTTCTGCAAGGTGATTCACCTGCTCCATTACATTCAGTTCGCACAAACGATCAACTCTGCTGTTTTCATCTTTGATGGTTTCCATTTCTGAACGGTTCGCACGGTACACATCTTTGATATTGCGCAACCATTTGTTAATCAGTCCAAGATGATTTTGTGTCATCGCCGCACGCACGCCACCACAACCGTAATGACCACAAACGATAATGTGTTTTACTTCCAGTACTTCAACGGCGTATTGCAACACGCTTAACAGATTAAGGTCGGTATGCACTACCAGGTTGGCAATGTTGCGGTGCACAAACATTTCGCCTGGTTCGGTATTGGTAATTTCATTGGCAGGAACACGGCTGTCTGAACATCCTATCCAAAGAAATTCAGGTTTCTGGTCGCGCGCCATCCTTGGGAAATACGAAGGATCATTCGCTGTTTTTAGACCAGCCCATGCTTTGTTTTCTAGAAGAAGTTTTTCGTAGGATTTCATTGGATGATGATGTTTTTTAATTCGACTTTAATGTTTTTGTTCTGCGCCTTCTCCATGAAGGTGAGGATCTCTTCCTGCACGTCGCGATCAATAAACGTAGCATTTGTTCCGTCGATAAGCAGCAGCTCAGCATCGTTTACCTCGTTCAGTTTTTTTCTGATCTCCGGTTTGTTCAAAAAGGAAACGTCTTTGTTTAATTTGATCAGCACATTGTTTCCGGAACGGAAAAGGTGAACGGCGGATTTAAAATTAGCCTTGATTACAAAATAGATTCCTGCTACAAGTCCGATCAGAATTCCAATCAGCAAATCGCTCAATAAAATGGCAACAATGGTAATGGCAAAAGGAATAAATTGAGACATCCCCTTTTTAATTTGCTTGCTGATAATTTTAAAACTGGTCAGTTTGTATCCCACCATCAGTAAAATCGCCGCAAGCGCACTTTTGGGAATGAGATTGAGGAGCGAAGGAATGGCCATGATGCTCACCAGCAAAAAGAAACCGTGGGTTACTGCTGCAACTTTTGTTCGTGCTCCTGCAGTGATATTGGCAGAGCTTCTAACTACAACAGCAGTAACAGGCAATCCACCCAACATTCCGGAAAAAATATTTCCAACACCTTGCGCAACGAGTTCCCGGTTGGGTGGAGTGGTGCGGTTCCATGGATCAAGACGGTCTGCTGCTTCAATACTCAGCAAGGTTTCGATAGAGGCTACCAGCGCAAGAGTAATTGCAGTTACCCATACAATTGGTAAATTGATCGCAGTGTGAAAATCCGGTATGCGAATTTCAGCAACGAGACTGTCCACGCTGTTGATTTTTGGCAGAGTCACCAAATGATCGCCTTTCATTTCCCACTCAGAAAAACTGCCTGCGAAAAGCATATTAAGACCAACTCCCGCAAACACTACAAGCAACGCAGATGGAATCAGTGAGAGAATACGATTGGATTTAAAAAACCTGGTATCCCACAACAGAAGAATTCCAATTCCAATCAAACAAATTATCACTGCGCCAAAATTGGGATTGGTAAATGCGTAATACAATTCGGAGAAGGTGTTGTGACCATCAGCCTGCAAAAAACTTTCGTCGCCTTCAAAATCCTTATCGAACCCAACGGCATGCGGAATTTGTTTCATAATTAATATCAATCCGATGGCTGCAAGCATTCCCATAATCACTGAAGAGGGAATAAATCCCGCAAAAAGACCAAGTCGGAGTGCACCGAACAGCAACTGTATCAGTCCTGCAATAACAACCGCTGCAAGAAACACTTCAAAGCTGGGTAATACACCCAAAGCTGTAATGATGATGGAGGTGAGTCCTGCAGCCGGCCCACTAACGCTCAAGGGCGAGCCACTAATAGTACCTACTATAATTCCGCCAACTATACCCGCAATAATACCCGAAAATGCCGGAGCTCCAGAGGCCAGGGCAATGCCCAGACAGAGCGGAATAGCCACTAGAAATACAACAAGGCCGGCTTTAATGTCTTGAGGATGAAAACGTTTTGGTGTCATTGAAGGCTTGCTGTTTGGTTTGGAAGTAATGCTTTCAAAGATAGTATTATTAATTAATGAACGGCTGTACTACTCCAAGGATACAAAGGGTATTTAAAGGGATTTCCGAGGCTTACGGTCGGGACAGGTGGGAGGGGAACGAGAACGAGAATCCCGACGCTCCTATGCAGGTCGGTCGGGACAGGTGGGAACGAAGACGAATTTCAATTCACCAATTTCCGATAAGCCAATTTCCAACAAGGAGGGTTTAGTTTGGTTGGTGATACCAATCTGATTTAGTTTTTAGAGGAACCGCAAAGGGAAAGAGGGAGGAAGTAACAGTGGAAGGACACGAATTGCCTGCTATGTCACCGTTCACCGTTCACTGTTCACCGTTTACTGTTCACCGTTCACCGTTTACTGTTCACCTTTCACCATTTACTGTTCCCACATTAACCCAACTAATTCTTTGATGTTAAGGATATAAATAAGAAGTTTGCGCAAAAATTATTGCGATGATCAAACACATTTTATTATTTGCTACTGTATTGTTTTCCGGATTGGTTCTTGGTCAGGAGGATGAGCTGAAGAAAAACGCACAGAAACTTACTCCGGGTAAAACGGATACCATTCAGGGTTGGAAAAAAGGAGGCTCAAGCTCGCTTACGTTTTCGCAGGTTTCACTTACCAATTGGGCAGCGGGCGGACAAAATTCCATCGCCTTTAACGGGGCGCTTAATGTTTATGCCAATTACAAAAAAGGACACAACACCTGGGACAACAACCTCGATCTCGGATTTGGTTTAGTGCGTCAGGGATTGGCGGATGTGCGCAAGAGCGACGACCGTATCGATTTTTCCAGCAAGTTTGGTAAGCAGGCATTCGGAAAACAGAATTTGTATTATGCAACACTCTTTAACTTTCGTAGTCAGTTTGCGCCGGGATACAATTACCCTAACGACTCAGTGGTGATCTCGCGCTTTCTGGCACCGGGGTATTTTACGCTGGCACTTGGTCTCGACTACAAACCTGTAAAAAACATGGCCATTTTCGTTGCGCCACTCACCGGCAGGATCACCGTAGTGAATGATCAACTGCTTGCCGATAACGGCGCATTCGGAGTGGAGAAAGCAACTTACGATACGGCAGGTGTAAAAATTACCAATGGAAAACGGACTTTTTCAGAGTTTGGTGGTTACCTCAAATTCACTTATAAATTTGACATTGGTAAATCAACAACCTACAGTACACGTCTCGATATTTTCTCCAATTACCTGCGCAATCCGCAAAATCTCGATATTATGTGGGATAATAATCTTGTGATTAAAGTGAGCAAATACATTGGTGTAACATTTTCTGCTTTGATGATTTACGACGACGATACCAATATTGCAGTAGATACCAATAGCGATGGAGTAGTAGATGGTGAAGGTCCTCGCTTGCAGTTTCGTCAGATTTTCGGAGTAGGTTTCTCATACAAATTTTGATGAAAAAAAACTGGCTGTTACCTGTTATTGCATTATTGCTCATCACCGGTGTGGGAATAGCCATTGCCGCATACATGAACAGTAAGGCCTACGAAGAGGCAGATGTGTTGCCGGTCTATAATCCATCCCAGGTGAATGATTCGCTGGTAGATCCATCCATGCACAATGTGGGAATGGGACACCGTGTGGGAGATTTTTCATTGTACGATCAGCGAGGTAGAACCATCACGCAAAAAGACCTGGAAGGAAAAATTTATGTCGCTGATTTTTTCTTTACCACCTGCAAAAGTATTTGTCCGAAAATGACATCACAACTGCAGCGCATACAAGAAAAATACAAGAACAATGCACAGGTGATGATCCTTTCGCATACCGTTTTGCCCGAGGTCGACAGTGTTGAGACGATGATGAACTACGCCATGCAGTACGGAGCGGATAACGACAAATGGTTATTTCTTACCGGAGAGAAAACGATGATTTATACCATGGCGCGGAAAAATTATTTCATCGTTAAAGAAGCCGAACAAGGTGGTGGCGACGGTGATGGCGATTTTATTCACACCGAAAATTTTGTACTCATCGATACCAAAAAACGCATCCGCGGATATTACGATGGCACCTCCAAAGAAGATGTAGATCGCTTGTTGGTGGATATGGATAAATTGTTGCGGGAGGAGGGCTTTCTTCGCTGAAGCTTCCACCTTCGTTTCACTACGGCGGACAAGAAGTCGGACAAGTGTGTAAGTGTGTTAATGTGCGAGTGTGCGAATGTGCGAATGTGCGAATGCTGAAGACGGTAGTCTTATTCCTCACTTTTAGCTATGGCTGCTAAGGCTTAATTTTACCTCTAACCAAGACCTTCTGGTTGACACAGATGGACACTTCGACAGGGCATTACGGGTGGGGAAGGATGGAAGAGGAATATAACGAACTATAGGCTGTTAATATTAGATTTATCTGCTTTACACAAGGGAAATTTCTGATAGAATTTTGATTTTTGGTGGGCTTGAGGTATCTTAATCCCATGAAGGAAATTACAGAAGCGTTAGTAAAATTTCGTAATGAAAGAGATTGGGAACAATTCCACAATCCGAAAGATCTGGCAGTTGCTTTAAATATTGAATCTGCTGAGCTTCTAGAGCTGTTTCTTTGGAAAAAACCGGAAGAAGCCAATTCAGAAAAAATCAAAGAGGAACTTGCTGATGTATTCGCTTATGCTTTTTTGCTTGCGGAGAAATACAAACTTGATGTGAAAGATATTGTGTTGGAGAAAATAAAAAAGAATGGAGAGAAATACCCTGTTGATAAAGCAAAGGGAACTGCTAAAAAGTATGATGAGTTATGAGTATGAATTTCGATCTTTCAATTGAGATTTCGGAGGAATATGATTTTAGCAGTGGTGGATTGTCGAAAATAGAACAAAATCCATGGGTTAAAAATCAATGGCCTTTGGTTTATTTTATTCAGAATCGCAGTGAAAAACTAGCATATGTTGGTGAGTCTACCAATGCATCAAGTCGATTTAAGAATCACCTTTCAAATCCACAGCGATTAAAACTTAATAAGATCTCGATTATAGGATCAGATAAATTCAACAAGTCTGCAACACTAGATCTTGAGGCAAATTTGATTCAGTATTTAACCGCTGAGGGAAGTTATAGTTTGCAAAATGGTAATCATGGCTTAATTAACCATAATTATTATCAGCAGGATTTATATAAAAATTTGTTTCATGAAGTGTGGAAAAAGCTTCTGGAAAAAAAGATTGTTACAAAGACATTGTCTGAGATCGAAAACTCGGAGCTTTTCAAATATTCTCCTTACAAAACATTAAATGAAGATCAGTTCAATTCTGTTCTTGAGATTTTGAATGGTCTTGTTGGAAAAAAGTCAAATCAGATATTTGTGAGAGGTTCTGCAGGAACTGGAAAAACAATTTTGGCCACTTATTTAATCAAGTTGTTAAACACCAATTTCGATGACAACCTTGATGATATTAATGAAAACGAATTAACGGAGTTGAATTATGTCAGGAAATTTAGATCAAAATACCCAAATCCAAAAATTGGATTGGTTGTTGCAATGTCTTCGCTGAGAACTACACTGGAGAATGTATTTAAAAACATGCCCGGTTTAAAGGCCACAATGGTAATTAGTCCGTCAGACACCTTTAAGTTAAAGGAGAAATATGACTTATTAATTGTTGACGAGTCCCATAGGCTAAGGCAGTATAAGAACATTTCATGGCGAGGGGCGTTTAAAGCGAACAACAAAAAGTTGGGGTTGGGGGATGAGGGAAATGAACTCGATTGGATTTTGGCAAACAGCAAAAATCAAATTTTCTTTTACGATTCAGCCCAAAGCGTTAAGCCTTCTGATATTTCTGAAAAGCATTTTAAAAAACTATTGGATAGCGATAAAAGCGTAAAGCTTGAGTTGAAATCACAAATGAGGGTTAAAGGTGAAGACAACAACAATTACATAAGCTTTGTGGATGATTTGTTGCATGTTAAAGCCGAAGAACAGGTTTTTTCTCCCAGAGGATATGATCTTTTGTTCTTTGATTCGTTTGAACAGATGTACCAAGAGCTTGCGAAAAAGGAAGATCAATTTGGTCTTTGCAGAATGGTTGCCGGTTATGCCTGGGAGTGGTTGTCAGATCCAAAAAGAAAGCCAAAGCCCAATGCAAATGTTACCGATTTTGATTTCGATGGATTAAAATTCAAATGGAATTCAACACACATAGACTGGGTTAACTCTCCAAAAGCATTTAACGAGATTGGATGTATTCATACCACTCAAGGATATGATTTGAATTTTACTGGGGTGATTTTTGGATGGGAAATTGATTACAATCCCCAAACGAATAGTATAGAAATTGATGCAACAAAGTATTTTGATAAATACGGTCGAATAGGAGCAGATGAAACAGAACTCAGGAATTATATAATTAATATTTACAAGACAATTATGTTCAGGGGCGTCAGGGGGACATATGTTTATGCCTGCAATCCCAACATGAAAGAATATCTCAAAAGGCACATTGAAAAATTTGTACCCAGTATTGGAATAAGGTTTTTGGATTATGATAAAGTAAAACCATATGTTAATTCTGTTCCTTTTTTGGATATAAAAGCAGCAGCAGGAGGTTTCAGTGGTTTCCAGAACTACAAAGAGTTAAAATGGGTCGAGCTCCCTGATAATATCGCAGCCCGAATGGGCTACTTTGTTTGCCAGGTTGTTGGCGATTCGATGAACAAGGAAATTCCAAACGGCTCTCTTTGTCTCTTTAAACAGGACGAAGGTGGAAGCAGGAATGGAAAAATTGTACTTGTTGAATGTTTTGATATCCAAGATCCGGACACAGGCGCTTCCTTTACAGTAAAATAGTATGCTAGTGTTAAGAGCCAAGACAAAGATGGATGGGCGCATGAAAAAATTGTGTTAAAACCACGTTCAACATATTCTACTTATAAAGATATAGTCTTAACTAAGGAAGATGTGTCATCATTTAAAGTAATTGGTTTGTTTGATCGTGTAATTTTATAATTGTGCCGGTTCGGGTTATCATATTAATTTTCATTTTACCTTTCAGTGTATCCGCCCAATCCCAACGGAACGGAGGAATAGAATCGCGGGTACATTTCAGTAAATCCTTCGGGTATGAATACGCTAATTTATTAACCGGAGCACTTGCTTTTGTACGATACAAAGAATTAGAAATCTATTTCGGCTACAACACCACACCGCAAGGTCAATTCAAGTTTGATTTTTCTAATTCAGGCAGTTCGGTTGTTGGTCTTGATTTCGGTGGGAAATATCATCTTTTATCCAAAACAAGTAAAAGTCATTTTTTTGGAGAACTCAACACCCATCATCATCGTTTTGTAAACAATCGCTGCAGATATCCCTGTGGAATACATTCCAATCCTATTTATTACTCCCACGGTGTTGATAAAAAATGCAGCACCTCCAACATCCACCTCGCTGTCGGTACGAAACCTTCTTTACCAAACGCATTTCATTACCGATCTCTATTGGTGGCGGAATTAGTCGCATCAACACCACTTCACTCAATAATCCCCACTCTCCGGTAACAAGTGGAATTTCATGGATCTTTTCTCCCTTTTGAAAGTCGCCTTAGGATTTATTTTGGAATGAATTAGGCTGGTGATCAGTTATTGGTAAACAGTGAACAATCAATATTGAACGATAACTAAATAACACTTAACTAATAACTAATAACTAATAACTAATAACT